>CAZTCD010000088.1:0-16280 GCA_964612065.1 uncultured Bdellovibrionales bacterium
CTCACTTTTTATGCGGGGATTCTTAGGCCCGCTTTTCTGATGAGTTATTTCGGCTATCTGGCACAAGGCATTTCGATTCTACTGATTGCTGCCTGCTCGATCGCTGGTTGTTATATGTTCTTCTTCAATACTTTTTCTCATAAGTATGAGCGCCGGCTGATGATTATCTCTATGATCGTTGCCCTGATCGCGATCGCTGGAGAGGCGAGAAAGGTGTTCTCCGTGGAACGCCAGGAGCTGATGCAGGAAGCTCTGATGGGAAAATACAGAACCGCCCGCGGTTTGGCCGGCTCCACCACGAACGTGAATGCTATTTCCGAGGATCTGAAGGCCTTTGGCCGCAAATTTCCCGTGAAGTGAGGCTGACGAGAGCGGCGTGCCAGTAGCGCTCAGGCAAAATTCGGTTTAAGCAATAGAGATGGCAGAGCAGAAAGTTTCGGTGCTCGGATCTCACTATAGCGTGCTTGAGCGCAATGCGGTGCATCGGTTTTTACTCGATCGGGCAAAGGCCGGCCAAGGCGGCTATGTATGCATCTCGAATGTGCACACCACGATGACGGGGCTTTTTGATCCCGCTTACCAATCGATTACAAACCATGCTTTGCTAGCTGTGCCGGATGGTGTGCCCTTGGTCTGGGCGATGCGCTCCATGGGGGCGAAGGGGCAGGATCGGGTGCGGGGACCCAGCCTGATGCGCGATATGCTCGATCAGGGCCGCGCTCACGGAATCACGCATTATCTTTATGGCGGATCGCCTGGCACGCTTCAGAAGCTGCAGGAAGTGATCGCCCGCGAATATCCAGGCGCCCAGATCGTAGGGGCCGAAAGTCCACCGTTCCGGCCCCTGGAAGCCATCTCTCCCGAAGAATGGCGAGAGGTTGCGGAGAGCATCAATCGAAGCGGGGCTCATTTTGTTTGGATCGGTCTTGGTGCCCCCAAGCAGGAGCGATGGATCTGGGAGCAGAGAAATTCCGTCAAGGGAATCATGTTCGCGATAGGCGCAGCCTTTGATCTGATTCCGGGAGTGGTGCCCGAGGCGCCAGCTGTGCTGCAGGCAATAGGAATGGAATGGGCCTATCGATTGGCCAAAGAACCGAGGCGTTTGTGGCGCCGTTATCTTTTCAACAATCCGGCGTTCATGGTCCTATGGGCGGGACAGTGGGTGAAGCGAGTTCTGGGGCGGGATTATTTTGTTAGAGGCTCTTGAGTACTTCTTCGGCAGCCAGCTTGTATCCTTTCGGCCCGTAATGCGCTCCTGTGCGAAAGGGAAATAGTGATTCTACATCGGGGTGATTTACAAATACTGGATATAGGTCGATCAACGGGATTTTAAGTTCTTCTGCCGCCTTCTGAACAATTGAATGAGAGAAATTGGTCTTTCCGAGAGACGGATCACCGGTTTTGCTGAAAAATTCGGGAAGATATACCAAATAAAGCTGGCCACCCCACTGCGAGATTGCTGTTTTGGCGCGACTTAAGAATTCAGTCAATTCTATTCGTTTCGCGCCAGGGGGAAGCTGTTCATAGGCAGAAATTCCAAGTAATTGGCGGAGCGATGTGAGCTTAGCGATGCTTAGGGCACTAGGCTTGATGCCCGGGGTGGGGTTGGGGGAGTGAGGCATGGTCGCTGTCGCAGTAGATTTTATTTGTGCATACTCATCATCCACATAGCTTCGCAGGGCAACGTCGATCTCCTTTTGTCTGGAAAATAGATTTTGGGAGAAATCAGCGTCGTAAAAATAACGCATCAGCAGGGGGGATTCCTGCTGCTCGATGATGTTTCTCAGGTCGTTTTCGAAAAAGAACCAGATAACTTTCTTGGGGCGAAGGATTGGGCCGAATTCACGCAATACTGCAAGTTGCGTTGGAGGTCCTTGGCCTGCCTTACCTAAATTCAGCGTATTAGGATGAATTCTACGAATCTGCGATCCGAGATCATCTCCCTCTTTCACACAGGCCCCTTCCGTGAAAGAGTCTCCCAGCAACATAATTTCCAATGAACCAGCTCGATAAAGTCCGTTCGGATTTCGAAAACCATGTTCATCAGTGGTGAATTGCACAAACTCGCCGGATTCGTTGCAATAAACTACAAGCTGGTTCGAGATCCACGACAAAGGAAATATTTGGCCATTCTTACTCAGGAGCCCGTTGGTTTTTACGAAGTCGACCCCCGATCCATTTGGATATGCGTTTACGCCGCGAGCTCTTAATTCAAGCACCACTTCGTGTAATGTTCTGGAATCAAATGGCAGGCTTGATTTTTGAGCAACCTCTCTCGGCGAGGGAATGGGCTTTTTCTTTAGCTCAACTATCCGAAAAGCAAAAATTAGTTCCAGGAAAAAAAGACCAACGAGCAAACTTCCACCTGCCAGGCAGATATTAAATTTATTGCTGAGGCTGGTCCTCTTCGCAAGTTGCAGAAGCGCAAACAGGACTGCGGGCAGCAAGAGATATATAAAAATTCGGGAGATTTCTGGCGGAGAGAGAAATCTCTCCGGATGCCATACAACAAAGACAAACGTTGCCAGGCAAACCGCTTGAATCAAGGAAAACAGATGATTAATCAAACGAGCCTGCTTTGGTATGAGCAAGGGCCTAACCAAAAAGGCTGAATCGCACGATATGCCAGAGGGCAGCCACACCATCTTTCCAGGTGATCTTTTTGCCTTCTTCGTAAGTGCGTCCGTGGTAACGGATTCCCACCTCGAAAACGCGCACCTTTAGCTTGGCAACCTTAGCTGTGATTTCCGGCTCGAATCCAAATCGGTCGCTTTCCAGGGTGATCTGTTTCAGCACGTCTCTGCGGAAGATTTTATAGCAGGTTTCCATATCCGTGATGTTCAAGTTGGTGAACACATTGGAGAGGAAGGTAAGGAATTTATTGGCAAGGTAATGGCGAAAGTAAAGAACGCGCCTTTCGAGGCCGATAAAGCGGGAGCCAAATACTACGTCAGCATAATTGCGCACAAGTGGCCGAAGCAATGCCGGGTAATCTTCCGGGTCATATTCAAGATCTGCATCTTGCACGAGTACGAAGTCGCCGTTTGCCTGAGCAAAGCCGGCACGAAGGGCTTTGCCTTTTCCCCCATTTTGCTCTTGAAAGAAAAGACGGAATTCCTGATTGTCCTTCAGGCCGATATCGCTTGGACTAGCCTCGATCCCTTTCAGGATTTCTCGCGTACCGTCTTTAGAGCAGTCGTCGATCACGATCAGCTCAACCTTTTCGATCTCCTTCGGATACTCGGCACCAGTTACGCGCTGCAGCAGCGTTCGCACGGTGGCCTTTTCATTGTAGCAAGGGATCACGATGGAGAGTTTCATTGCCTATTGGTTTTAGGCAAATCTATGTCGATTAGCAATCAATTCGTAAGCTTGCTTAAGCTCAATCTTTTGGAGGAATCACGTAAACCGCCAGGAGGGAGTTCCCAAATGGTAAGCGGAGTACGTTATGAACAAAGTCATCAGCGGGGCGAATAATCGGGTAGAGGGTTTCAAATATCTTTACGTTGGCCGTGCCTATTTCATTGCGTCCAAGTAATTTTCCGTTAATCCACCAACCTAACAGGCCAGGCAAGTTCATATACCGGGTACGAAAGTTTCTCCGGTTCAACTCCTTAACGCCGGCACGCTGAAGCAGCCTGCGAAAGGTACTCGCGGAATATCGCCGAAAATGGTCAAAACTCTTATCCACTTCTCCATAGGCCCATTGGTGCGCAGGAACCACAGTAACGATACGTTTCGCGCCGGTAGATCCGCTTGCTTTCAGCAATTCAATTAGATCTCGCAACATTGCAGCATCGTCTTCAATATGCTCGAGCACATTAAAAGAAAGCACAGTGTCGAAATTCTCATGAGCGAAGGTCTCAGCCAGTGGCTTGGACGGGTCGACCAGCACTATGCTTTGCCCATCCCGTGGGGAAACGCGGCTTTCCAGTATTTTCGTAAGCGGAGCGCTTATTTCGGAAAGTACAAGACGGTCGGCCAAAGGAAGGTGGCGCGACATATTGCCGATTCCAGATCCCAGCTCAAGCACTCTCCGCCCAAGGTATGGGCGCACAATATCCACTAGCCATTTTTGATATCGGGTGGCGTTTACCAGAACTTCCAGCTCAAAGGGCACTTCCGGCAAACCACCTTGGGTGGGGGCCAGCTGATTCTCACTCATGTAAAGGTTTATAAAGGGGTTTCGGCCGCGCTTCAAACGGCTTCTCGCAGGGACCCAAAATTTCTGTTAGAGAATGAAGAATGATTCTCGTGACAGGTGGGGCCGGATATATCGGCTCCCATACTCTCCATAAGCTAAAGGAAATGGGCCGCCCCGCAGTGGCTTTGGATAACCTTTATAGTGGCCATCGTTGGGCGGTGCCTTCAGGCACAGAGCTCGTGGTTGGAGATATTTCAGATCGCACATTGGTAGAGGGCTTGATCCGCACCAAAAATATCAAATCGGTGATTCATTTTGCTGCCCATCTCGCTGTGGAAGAGAGTGTATGTGAGCCTTTGAAATATTACCGGAACAATGTGGCCGGTAGCCTGAGCCTGCTTGAGGCATGCCTGGCCACGGGCATTCAGAGTTTCATCTTTTCTTCCACTTGTTCTCTTTATGGCAGCCCGAAAAAAAATCCTATCCGTGAAGATTTTCCCACAAATCCGGAGAGCCCTTATGCCCGCACCAAGCTGGTGACCGAGGGCATGATTCAAGACTTTGAAAAAAGCGATAAGAGCAAGATGCGCTCAGTATGTTTACGGTATTTCAACGTGGGTGGCGCGAAAGTGGGCGGCGGGCTGGGCCAGGCCACGCCAGAGGCTACGCAGCTGATCAAAGTGGCTGCAGAGGTTGCCTGTGGGAAGCGGGAGAAGTTGCTGATCTTTGGGAACGACTACTCCACTCTAGACGGTACTTGTGTTCGGGACTACATACATGTGGATGATCTGGCTGATGCTCATGTGCTTGCCTTGGATTATTTAGATAAGGGCGGGCCATCCGATATTTTCAACTGTGGATATGGCAGAGGCTACTCGGTGCTAGAAGTGGTAGAGACGATGAAAAAGGTGAGCGGAGTGAATTTCAAAACCGAGCTACGCCCGCGCCGCGCCGGTGATGTGGTAGCGGTTTGGGCTGATACATCGAAGATGGACAAAGTTCTTGGTTGGAAACCGCGCTATAATGATCTGGAGCTGATTTGCCGTACCGCTTTTGAGTGGGAAAAGAGCTACCGTTCCTAAGATTCCAGGTCGGGATTTGTTTTTGAGCCTATAGCACTCCAAAGCCCGTACCAGACCCAAACATCGCCCCGGTTTATGTTCCCCAGCCAAAAGGCCGCAAAGAAGAAAAATACTATGGCTCCTGCTAAAGAGCCGAGAAGCAAAGGGGCTTGAGTCTTTTTCCATTTTAGAAAAAGGTTTCTTATCATCCCGAAGGCCGCGGCAAGAAAGAGAAGCACACCAATCAAGCCGCCTTCGGCAAGGAGCTGCCCCCAGGTGCTCATAATCATTTCACTTCCGTACTGGCTTGCATTGAACGCCTCACGGTGGTTGTAGTCAAATCCCCCTCTTACTTTGTAATAGCGGTAGGAGGCCCCCATGCCAGTGCCCAAAAAATTAGTCTCTTTAGAGATGTTCCAAGCGAGTATGTGGGCTTTCAGGCGGGAGTTGCCTGAGCTGTCGTCTCCCCGGAAAATACTCCCTACAAAAGAGAACATCATTACATCGCGCTGTGCTTTTGGGGTAGTAACCCAAAACAGGCTCACTAATGCAATGACCAACCCAATGGCCCACCTTATCGTTTTCCAATGAATTTTTTTTCCCACCAGCAAGGGGGATACGCCGAGGAGAGAAAAACCAATTCCGAGGCAAAGCCATCCCGTGCGAGATGTAGTGGCAATTATGGCAAAGCAGACTACGAGAAATGCAATCAAGAACACCCATTTCCTCTTGGAGAACTGGTAGGCTGCCAGCGAGGTTGTGAGAAGGCCCAAGCTCATAAACGTAGAAGCAAAGCTGGGTTCCGAGGAAAAAGCATGTGGCCTGGAGAGGCCTAGATTCGTGATCTTATCTTGATTCCAGCCTATTAGCCCGCCCTTGAATCCAAGATAGTAATAGGCGTAATCAACGAGAATCACATAACTCAAAAAAAGCATGGTGGCCCACACCAGCCCCACTAATTTCCTTTCACTGCAAGCTGGATACGAATGCACTGAAACCAGATAGACAGTAGTAATCTGGAAGAGAAACCAAGTAGAATAGAGAAAGCTCTTCAAGGGAAACTCGCTCCAGGGAGAGGTGCCCAAATAGAAAAAGGCAAGAATAGCCATTGGAACCACAAAGGGGTTTTTCAGCTTTTCCAGGATGCGAAAAACACCAAGTTTTCTCTTTTCCCAGAGCAAAGCAAGAAGCGCACAAAATGCCAATGGCTGGTAGAGCTTTAAGGTGAAGCCTCCTGTATCCAGCTTGAAGAGAAGATCCCAGGTGGACGTAAAAAAAACGGCAACCAAGAGCAGAAAGGATAGGGAGAGCCCTCGTTCGCCTTTCAGTGATTTCAGCATTGTTTGTATCTTATCTTCTGCCTTAATATAATGCTTCGCATTATTTGGATTTTGAGAAAACGATTCTGAGAAAATCCGGACAACTTCCCTGCTTTTCAGGAGTTAGCAACTGTGCGAATCTCTGGCAGGTGAATTCATTAAAATTCAGCTTCACGCAGCGGCTGGCTGATTTCCTCACCGTAGTAGTAAGTTTCGCATTGGGATATGCCCTCTACCATTATGGTGGAACCCGCTCTGTCCCCTATGCGATGTCACAGTTTCTTGGGCTGGGTGCTCTCACCGGCGGTCTTTTTCTTGTCGTATTTCAGTCTCTTCGTCTCTACGAGAGCAAAACCAGCCTGCTTCAGGTTGTTGAAACACGTCGCTTGTTAATTGGCTGGGCTCTTGGATCTCTTATCCTGTTCTCTGCGATCTTCTTTTTCCGCATTCTCGATTTGTCGCGACTGATGATTTTCGTCTCGCTTGCAGTTCTTTTCGTATTGCTAATTTTGGAGCGTTCCCTTTTCTACAATTGGCATCTTGGGCTTCGGCGTAAAGGAGTTGGTAGTCGTACAGTAGTCATTTATGGAGCTGGAGTGGTGGGGCGGCACGTCTTTAAAAGAATCTACCATTCCCCAGGACTGGGATTGAGGGTTTTGGGATTCCTTGATGACGATACAAATCTTTGGGGCAAGTCGATTCATATGGGCGACATCCGCCGCAAAGTGGAAAATCGAGTTTTGGGCGGATTGGATCAGTTACAAAAACTGGCCGAAGGCAAGCAGGTGTCCGAGGTATTTGTAGCGATTCCAAACGCAACTTATCAAAGAAACCTCGAAATCGTTCAGAACTGCCAGAGCCTGGGTCTTAGTGTGTCGGTGGTCCCGCCTACATATGGGCGACAGCTTCATAATGTGGATGTGGAAGATATCGGTGGGATTCCGATATTGAGAGAGAAATTGAAGAAGCCTCACCTTTTATACCCATTCGGGAAGAGAGTTTTCGACATTCTGGTTTCCGCGGTTGCCATAACTCTGCTTTCCCCCTTGCTTCTTTTTCTAGCCGTTATAGTTAAGCTGGATAGCCCGGGGCCTGTAATTTTCCGCCAGAAGAGAGTCGGCAAAGATGGCGTTGAATTTGATTTTTTTAAATTCCGCACCATGACAGTAGATTCCAATCCATATGCAGCCACTCCTCAATCTCCCACCGACCCTCGAATCACAAGATTCGGGCGTTGGCTTCGGCGCTCGAGTTTGGACGAACTTCCCCAGTTTTGGAATGTGATTCGCGGCGAAATGAGCCTGGTTGGTCCTCGTCCCGAAATGCCCTTCATTGTAGGCAAATACAATGAAGAGCAGAGAGAGCGACTGAAGGTTAAACCGGGAATCACAGGCGTATGGCAAATTAGCGCAGTGAGGGGCGAACCTATTCATGCGAATCTGGAGTATGATTTATTTTATATCGAGCATCGGTCTTTGCTCTTGGATTTGATTGTACTTATCAAAACTTTTGTAACCGCTATTCGAGGAATCGGAGCGGTTTGATCGAATGCGGGATTTCTATCAGCGGCGTTTCCCGGAGTTAGCGGCTTGGATTGTGATCCTGGCGGCCATTGTGTTGGCGCTTCCTTCGTTCATGGTTCCATTAGGGCTTCCTATTGAAGGAGACGCTGTAGACTATCGAATTCCTATCGTTCGCTGGATGATTCGCCACGGCACTTATCCGAATTGGTCGTGGACCATGGTGGACGACTATCCCATGTTGGGGGAACTGCTGATGGCGCCGTTGTACTTCATTTCTCCTTCTTTGGCCCGGCTCGTACCCTTGTTTTCCTATCTAGGCTTGGGGCTTGCGAGCGGCGCAATTGCGGTGTCATTAAACAAAGATTTATCGGGATTGAATCCCAGGATGATTTTTCTTTCTGGATTTGCATGGGCGCTGGCTCTGCGTCCCGCGGCGCTGCAGTCGAATGCCTTGATGACCGACAATCTCGCAGCGGCTTTTCAGCTTGGCGCGATCGCTTTTGCTGTTAGAGCCAGGCCTTCTTGGGCGGGTTTTTTTGCGGCCTGCGCTCTGGCCACTCGGTATAGCGTGTGGGGCTCTTCCTTGTTTGTCGCGGTAATCGTTGTTTGCTGTGCCGCAAGGAATGAAAGATTCAGATCCGTTGTGCTTTTTGGATCTATTGCCGTGCTTGGAGCGCTGCCGTTCATGATTCGCAACTACTTGGTGAATGGGGGGCACCCTTTTTTCCCGGTGGATGCACCTTTGATCATGAACAGCTGGGGTGTCGATCAATACGGAAGAGGTACGGATCTCTCCAGTTTTCTTTTGCTGCCATTCGATCTTCTTTATACGAATACCTTTGTTAAAGGCTTTTTTGACTACACTTTAGGCAAGCTCATTTATGTGCAGGTGGCCGCTGTAGCAGTCGCAGTGATCATTCATGTCGCAGGAAAACACGGTTTTGCCTTGAAGTCTCCGAGATCCCGAAAAACCGTTCTTATGCTAAGCGGATTTTTGTTGGCTCATACGGTTGTATGGTTTTTCTCCAGTCAACAGCTTCGATTTCTACTTCCCGCATTGCTCGTGGGAAATATGATGATGCTTGTTTTTGTTTCGATTCGATTGGGTTCCAGATGGTTGGCAGTGGTTACGCTGTTTGGAGTTTTTAGCATGATTTCTGTTCAGGGCGATTCGATCCGGATGGCATTTGGGAAAACGAAATCTCCTTTTGAAGACAGCTATCAGTCGGCGGCGAAGTGTTTTGAGCGTGCTGGATTAAATCGCGGCGAAGAAATAGGCCTAACACATCGCAATGGAGTACTCGGATTTTTCGATATCGACTTTGTCTATTTGCCCGGACATCCCTATTCCATTCCCGGTGCCGTTACCGACGAAAGCAGGGGAATGCCTATGTGGATCTATGGATCTTTGGAATCGACGAAGGGCTATATCCCATGGCCGATAGACGGACCCTGTATCTTGAAGAAAGCCTGAATTTGGAAAAGCCCTGGAGGTAGTTTTACTTCAGGGAATCCAAATATTCGATCCAGTAATCGACGGGAAGTTTGTGCTTAAAAAAAGGATCTTGCTGGGAACGTGGTGTTCCTCGTCCCATATGAGCAAAAACGGGAGTCTTTCGATCCAGGGAGAAGGAAAGATTGGTTCCGTTCTCAATGAACTTTTTTAGGATAGAATGCCTGGAGTCCAGATCATGCCCTAACTTCGGCTCCTGAAGGTTATTGGGGAGAACCGGTACTTCGCGATCATTTTTTTTGTCATGAAGAGCTACGGTGATGCCGTCACTTACATCCCAGAGCATTTTTCCAAAAAGGTATTTGGGCCAAACCGTACCCCGGCGCTTTAGGAATTCTCTTTGATTGAAAAGAGTGCCACTCGAGTGAGCCGCGAACACACGCTGCCTATCCCGAAGATTGCCGCAAACCAAGCCACCATCCAAGGCGTTGTAAAAGTGCTGCTGCCATCCATGAATCAAGGGCGCGGAGTCGTTATGTGCGATAAAAGCCCACTTGAAATCTGGTTCAGCATCTAGCCCCACTTGTAAGGCAAGCGCATTGAACATTGATCCATTTTCGGATCCAAACAAATTTCGATAAGCAGATCCCAAGGGAGTAAATTCGTTTTTGACGATCGTAATCTTGCGGATGTCGAGGCCGGCCAAATCCGACGGAACGGAATCAAAATTAACCACGAGCGTGATTATGAACTCACCCTCTGTCAGGCGTTGAAAGGCTCTCACGGTCGCCGCCGTTAACCGCCAGTTCAGTCGGTGCGGGATGATGATCTGAAACTCGTTAGAACTTCTCTCAGCACGATGAATGAGCCGGGAAGCAATGAATGGCTTAGACACCAACACCCGTTCAAGCTTGTTTTTAACTGCTACCTTCGGATTAATCATCTACTACTCGTATATTCCGCCAAAAAGCATCTTGAGAAGCGGTTTTCTTAAAGGCCGAAAACCCATATAGAAAAAAGCTTTGAGGAACTGTAAGGGAAGATGTCTGGCAGCATGCAGTAACGCTAGATCTTCAACAAGCTTCTTTGGTTCGGCTTGGCCTATGAATCGATAGTATAACAGGCGATACGCCTGCATTGAATTTTTCTGGTTATTGCCCAGAACCGGCCGGGATTGATCTCCTGGTTTCAATTTTCGTCCCTCTCGTATGGCTAATCGTTCTATTTCCTGCTCCTTGGCCCGGGCGCCGGAAAGAGAGTTACGTGCAATACGGTAGGCAATGGTGGCACAAGGTAGATGAACAAAAGATTCACCGCCACACTCTGCAAAGATCTCTCTCCAAAGCGCATAGTCCTGGGCATTTACCAAATCTTCTCGATAGGTGCGAATGGAACCATTCATCTTCTTTCTGCGAAAAGCTACGGTCGGATGGCAAATGGGGTTATTTCGTTCGTTCAAGTACGAAAAAAAGGCCTGCGAGACAGGGCTTCGCATTTTTACCGTAGCCCATTTATAGCCTGACTCATCGATCACAGAATAGTCCGAAAACACCAAGGTGACAGTCGACTGAGTTGACAACGTTTTACGGATTAGCGCGAGTCGATCCAGTTCACAGAGATCATCTGCATCCATCCTTACGATCCAGTCATTTTTTCCTTCTTGGATTCCTAAATTCAAGCTGGCCGTCTGGCCCTTTCCCGGCGAATTTCTGAAAATACGAACTCGTGAGTCGCCGGATAATTCAGGAAATGACGTTTCGATGGGTTCAATACTTTCGTCATCAACTATGATCCACTCGAAATCACGATCAGTCTGATTGAGAACTGTAGGGATAGTTTTTTTGAAGTCATCAAAGCCATTTTTAACAGCGGTTACTATTGTAAAGCTCAACGAAGGATCCACAGTCGTCCTCCTGGAGCGTGATCAAGGGCGGGTCTGTTTACGTAAAGCAATTCAATATTCAAAAGTCGGCCTTGATCATCCCATTGGATTTTTTCTTCTTCGCGAGAGCGAATTTCTCCCGGGCTCAGGCGGATCGTGGGAGCAAGAGACCGGAACTGGGAAATAGAAGTGAATAGGAGACTGACTGCAACCAGTGCCGGCAATAACCTGGAAGCCATTTTTTGAATCTCGATAGTGCCGAGAAATCCAAATGCAAGTGTGGGATACAGCCATCTGCTTTGATGCGAGTTCATCCACCAAAGTGCCCAAAACAGGACTGCAAGAGCTAAAAACGAATTTAATCTTCTCTCCCGAGCAATGGCGAAAGGCGCCATTACAAGCAATAAGAGCCAAGGCAGGCCCAAAGGGTAGTCGAACTCATTGTTCACTCCCTTTGTCGGTACCGAAATTCTCCAAAAGTGATCGAAGAGAGCCTGGAGGCCGCGTCCTGAACCGTAAGTACCTCGCGTGGCCAGAAGAAGTGAGGCGGACTCCTCCAGGATAGATCTCTTTTCATCTGCACAATATTTTCCCTCGGCAAAGGCGCAAGCAAAGAAAGGGAATAAAGGGGTCCCACTGGCGTTTAAGGAGTTCCATGTGGATCGAGCCATGAGAAGAACAGAAAGTGAAATGAAGATAGGGAGAAACTTCTTAAGATAAAGCTTTAAGGCGGGCCGGTTCGGCCACATCCATACAGCGGCCGCAATGACCACTGCGCCAATCTGAAAAGGGTGAAATGCCTTGGATGCTGTGTACACGGCCAGCGATAGAGCAGCAGTAAAGATTCGTCTGTCGTAAGCAGCAGAGATGGAAAGTAGTAAAAGATATAGAGCCGGTAGATCCATCATTCCGGTTCCCAGCTGAATCGCTACACCGTGGGATCCAAAAATGGCCAACAAAGGAATCACCTGCAGGAGCGGTGAACTTAAATTCGGATTAATCTGTTTCGGAAGCTTGTATAAGGTGGCGGCCGCCCCTAGAGCAAAAAGAAACTGGGGGAGTTTATTAATCGTACCAAACGCAGAAAATATCGGGGCCATCCCTATTTGCATGGCCATAGGCCAGAGATCGGCTACGGACCAATCTATGCGGGTCAAACTCTCCCGGATCAAGAGCTGCCGTGGAATACCCATCTGGTAGTTAATGGCATCATATTCCTGGGGAAGAAATGGAGGCCTTAATGCCGAGAACAGCGCCAGTGAAATTATGGCCGTTAAAAGTAAAAATCCCACTGCATAGGTGAAAAAAAGAATGCTTTCGCCTTTGCCTGGCAATCCTCGCCACGACTGAAAAAAATCGCGAAAATCAACGACCCAAGTCGTGCGTTGCTTTACAAAACAAGTTGTAGCTAAAACCGCAAACGCCAAAGAGCTGATCAGGCCAACCGGAATCAATCCCGGGCCAGCAGTATGCCATAGGAACTCGATATAACCTGCGAGCCAAAGCCATAATGGTAATTCTCGGCCCCTCATATGGTTAGGAAGCTCCGATTAAATGAAAGAATTGCAATAGGCGAAAAGAAACCCAAGCAATGCTAACCATGATTAATGCTGAATTAAGCAAGAGTTTGGTCATGCCTTAACGGCTTTCACGAAGTAACCGCCAGTAACTGTTTCCTGAAATGGAAGGCGTGCGTCCCATGCTAGCATAGGTTGAATGAACCAGGAGCGAAGGATCTTGCGAGACAATCGGAATATCAATGGCAATGGCCGTTGGCCCAGGTAATGGGCCTGGCAGAAAGCTTCGAAATTATCCATTAGCACGGAAATCAGCCCTCCCATTGGTTCAACGGTTATTTCTTTGAATCCCAGATTTCCCAGTACTCGGCGGAACTTCTCTGGCGTCCATCGTTGAAAATCGTGGGGATCCGCGTGCACAGGAAATAGAAAGGGTACAGTGAGGTAAAGATAGCTTCCTGGTTTAAGCACTCGCCAGGCTTCAGCCAGTGCCTTTTCTGGAAACTCGAGGTGCTCCAGCGTTTCTGCCAAAAGCACGCAATCGAACTTTGAATCCTCTGTAGGAAGAGAGTCTGCAGAAGCAAGGAAGTCCGGAGAGGTGGCTGGATCGATATTCACATACTGCCAAGATTCGCAAGTTTCCAGTGGAGGGCGAAAGTGGCCTTTCTTACCATCTTTCTTCCCACCAATATCCAGCACTCGGCCAAAGAACTTTGTCTTGGAGAGAAACTCGTCAAGATAGTGGCGGCGGAAGCTTGTAAACATCTTAGGGTTCCTTGATCAGTTCAAGATAGCGAGCGGCCACATTATCCATTGAGGGAGGGCTTAGTAAAATTCGATACGCTTCATGGTGACGAAAAATTTCCTCAAGAATTGAAGGAATTTCTTCCTGTCGCTCAAAACACAGACCCCCGAATCCAATTAATTCCGGGTGACCTCCGCTCCTCAGAGCGATTGCAGGTAGCCCGCAGCTCATCGCTTCAATCAACGCATTGGAACAGGGATCATTTTGGCTGGCAGTGATATAAACGTCGTGCTCATTGAGAATCGAGGCGAGTTTTTCTGAAGATACGGGCGCTATCACTTTTGCTTTGGTCAAATTTTCGGAGCATCGGCCAACGAAGGTGAATTCGTATTTACTCCAATCCAGATGCTCTTCCAGCCACTTATATACAGGGCCCCCTTTGTTAGGGTTGTCACTCCAACTGGAGGCGACTATGCGCAATTTTGGTCCTGAGCGCGTCTTTTTATCTGGTCTTGGAAAAAAAATGGAAGGATTAACGGCATTTCTAATTATAACCGGACGCACCGGGCGGTAACCTGTTTGAAAGACTTTTTCGAGAGTAAATTCACTTTGAATTACGGTGGAGGTGGCCAGGCGTTTGTTTACCTCAAAAATCTTGTCATCGATTTCTTTATCTTTTCCCCTATAGAGATGAATTGGTCCATCAATTCTATGTACGACAACCGGAGGTTTGGAAAGGTTCTCGAGTTTTTTCAGGAGATTTTCTTCAAACCAGAGGGAGTCGAAGAAATATCCGTTAATTTGATCATCAACTTCATTCACCAAAACCCGCACACCTTTTTGCTCAAATGCGTTTTTCAAGGCGAGCATGAATTGATTGCCGCCTCCGTAAGGAGGTTTTACAAATTCTCGAAATATGCTGACAGTGAGGTTGGCTGAGGAGTCGACTTCATTACGTAGTAGTTTCCGTGCCTGTTTCCACAAGGATCGAATCGGGCCGTGATTTACTTGCGGGGTACGAACTATTTCCTGCTTCTCCGGTGGAGAGTAAGGCTTAAGTGTGGAGAGGCGTTTTATTAACTCCTTCACATTAGTTTGTACTGAGTCTACAGTATGGCCTTTGCGCACTTTTTCCAGTTGCAGCGACGTGAGGCCTCGAATCTTTCGATCCTTGAATTCCAGTGTGATCTTTTCTATGGCCTCCCCTAGTGATCGAAACATCATAGCAGGTTCGAGTATATCTGAGGCCATCCCTACCGTAGTGCTGAGTATCGGCGTAAGTGTTGCTGATGCTTCTAGTAAGGAATAGGGGCCACCCTCCCACCTAGAAGTAACGAGGCAGAGATCAAGTGCGCCATACAATTTGGCAACTTGATTTCGAGAAAGAATATTCGACTTTATATCGTCTCCTGAGATCACTTCTCCCACAAAAGTGAATGGGATTTCTCTCTCGGTTAAATTTTTTCTCAGCCAGTGCCTCCTGGGGCCAGCCAGAAGTGCGTGCACCGGTAAATCAAGATTCTTCAGGGCCGAAATAATCTCTAAAAAAAAATCAGGTGCTTTTTGCGTTTTGGGCCGACTCAAATCGCCGCCATCAGTATCCCGATGAAAATTTCCGATAACAAAGCTGGACTCGCTTATTCCAAGGGAGGAGCGAATTTTCATTCTCTCTTCCTGGCTTAATGGTTGGAAAATGTCCGTATTCAGTTTGTAAGGAATGAAATGAGTATTCAGGCCGAGAGTGTTGGCTTGTTTTTCCGCTTCGCGGCTCTGAACTATCCAGAGATTCACTGTGGCGACGGCTTCTCGAAAGGAGCTTTGTTTGATCCAATGATAGGGGGGGTTGTCGAATTGGCATATGATTCGTTTTCCCTCAAGCTTCTCTCTTGGAATCTCCTGCAAGCCTCCCCACCACACAGAGTGAACTATGGTGGCTTCGTTGAGCGACTTTGCCTCTTCCATAGCAGATAACGATGCCTTCAATAGACGTAAGTCCTCATTGAGGGCCCAGTCAATTTTTTCGGCTCCGGCAAAATAAATCCGCTCAGTCATGGTCAAAAAATCTGTTCAAACGGCTCTGTGGAAACGTCGAGTGCGCCGTGTTTCAATAGATTCCCTTCGCTGTCAAAGGGTAGATTGTACCCGATTGGTTTTATGACATCTTCAAATGATGGAGCGGGAGCGATGGAGGAATAGCTTTTTGGCATTTGCTCCCAATCGATTATTTCGTAATATAGGTCGCCGTCCTTCGGTGCCATATAATTCCCATAGCGTCGATTTCCTCCCCTCACTCGGGCTTTGCTTCCTCGCATGTCCGTTACTATGTCGGCATTCACACAATAGCGCATCATCACATTTTCCAGATCGAGACCACTCTGAAAAAATCGGAGAACCATATCGTCTTCAGCGCCCAGGCTGGAATCGACTCCCACTTTACTGTTGGTGGTGCGCCAGGGGCCGAGATGCCTCCACACTTCGGTTCGCATGAAGCTCATGATCCCAGAGCCACAGATTCCTTCTCGCATATTTCCCATGCCGAAAAACTCCAGGCCACGGGAGGATTGGTATATGTTCGGGTTTCGGGAGAAGGGAAGCTTGATGTATTTTCGGTGATGGCCCAATCGAAGGTGGAGGTG
>CAZTCD010000089.1:0-16243 GCA_964612065.1 uncultured Bdellovibrionales bacterium
ATTCCGTTTTTTCTCATGGGCAGGACCCAGATTCCGGACGAGGTGCTTGGTAAGAATGGAACGATCCCTATGGATTCCTGGAAGTATCTTCAGGACACCAACCGAACCCCGGAGCTAACCAATCCTGACGCTGTTATGGCTACAATCATTGAGCGACTGGGCTCTATGTCGGAACTCGCTCTTCGAGAGGGCTCTAAGTACTTTGCCCAGAACATGAGCGTAGACCATATTAACCTTATTGATGAGTCCTTCACGGATTCATCGGTAACGGTGCATGAGTCTTTGAAGAACGTGCGCAATTATATTGCCCGGCTGGGAGTGAAGTATTCTCGCAGCAACGGCGATGCCCGCCGCTTGACGCTCTCTATGGCCGAAACCGTGGGACGACTTGATAAGGTGCTCAAGAAATTCCAGGACCTTGGGGTGCTTGCCAGCCAGTTTAACGTGAAGGTTGCCGCGGGCAGCCTTCGCATCGAGGATTTCAGCAGCCTCACCCGCGAGCAGCAGGAAAAAGTACGTGGTTTGTATAAAGAGCTGATCGCCACTGTTTACGACGAATTCAATCTTCTCCTACAGAAGGATGCGTTTGTGGCTCAGCGTTTGAGCACTTATGTTCGCTTCGATCTATTCCAGAGACTGAAGTCAAAAGAGGATATGAGCCCGTATATGCAGTATCTTCTCGTGGCTTCGGGTAAGAACATCCTGAATCGGTTCCAGGCGTTCCAGAACTTCAATGCCGCTGAAATCGAGGCCGATCTTGCAGAGGCTCAGAGAATCAACCGAAACAACTTAGAGCAGGTTGAAGAGCTGTTCGCTGGCGATGTTTGGACTTATATCAATAAACTCTCTCAGGAAACCGGCAATGATTACGTTAAGAGATACACCGACAATCCGTTCCGGCCGATGTACAAAGTAATCACTGATTTCCACAACGTAACCTGGCAGCAGCTCAGCCACCTTCCCGGTTATACCGGGCGCCGCACGAATCAGGATGAAGATGGATCCCTCGCTTTCTTGCGTGCCAAAATGTGCACCCAGACACTTGGCTTTAGGTCGTGGAGCCAGTTCAAGCTGTTGTGCCAAAATGCGGTTCTTCAGAGCCGTATGACTTCTAAGGCTCCGAAAGAGCTCAGGCTTCAGTTCGGATACAAAGATCTTGTGAATGAAAAAGGCTATTCCGGCTGGGATAAGGTGCGTGATGTGTTCGGTGGCGCCCCACCCGAGGGTAAGCGCTATCAGCACGTTTGCGCGCTTCGCGACTTTTTCCGGAACAACCAAGTATATTGGCTGACTCTGGAGTTCGGTCAGAACAGCGTGGCCGACCCCGCCGCCAATGTGCCGATTCCGGAAGGCATACCGGATCCGTTCCGGTAAGAGTTCACTTGGGTGACTAAGAGGCGGGCGCTACTTTGTGGCGCTCGCTTTTTTTATGTCCTCTATTACTTCGGCGGTGTGCCTGGACGGGTCTACTGACTCGTAGAACTTCATCACTTTGCCGTCTGGGCCTATGAGCACGCTCTTTCTCTGGTGAAATCCCACGATGGGCATGGTGCCAACCCCGAATTTCTTGGCCAGGCTTCCATCCTCATCAATCAAAAGATCAAAGGGAAGCTGGTGCTTGGCGATGAACTTCTTGTGGCTTTCGGAGTTTTGGCGTGAAATTCCTAAGATAACGGTGTTCAGCTTTTTTAATTCTGAATGGGAGTCTCGAAACGAGCACGCTTCCATGGTGCATCCCGGAGTGTCGTCTTTCGGATAGAAAAAGAGTAGCAGGAACTTTCCTTTGAAATCGGAAAGTTTCACATCTTTTCCATTCTGGTTCTTGGCATTGAAATCGGGGGCCGGAGTGCCGGCGGCAACTGCCATTAAAAGCGGAGCCAGAGGAATGATTAGCTTTCTGAATAGCGAGGTTTTCTTCATGGCTCAAAAGAATGCCACGAGTGTCTAAAATGCTCTATACAGTCTGTATCGGGTGGATACAGATTTATTGAAAAGACCAATTAAAACAATGGGTTATTGATTTAAGTTTTTCTGAGACGAAGGCGAGAAAGTAGTAAGGGGCGGGCCGAAAGAGGAGTTTGCTTTATGCGTTTCCCCCTAATCCTTGCCAGCTCGATTTTCTTGCTGATTGCTGGTTCTGCGGCCCAGGCGGCCGTGCCGCTCTTTAAGGTGTTTAAGCCTATCAATTCCCACAACGTTCTTTTGATCAGTATAAACATAAATAATTCCAATCCTAGTGCGCGGGACTTTTGCAAGCCGCGGGATCTGGATTTTCTCTGGATTATGAATCACGGAAGATCGGACCAGTATACCAAGCGCTCCATGGTTGAAGGGCGCATTCGGGAGAGATTTCCCGTTTCCCGCACCAACCCGGCGAACAGTGCCTCCTGCCAGAGCCAGAATTCGAAAGATGGCACCTGTGCCTCCGTCTCGGTTCGTACGGAGGAGTTTGACTGGGTAGAGCATGGCTTACGGGACTCTGCCTTGGTAGTAAGGGCTACCCGGCAGGGGAATAAGTGCAGTGTCGGGGCTTTTCTGGACGCCGGTGAAAAAGGAGTGGTTCAAATAAAGAGCCTGACAGCCGTTGGAGAAGTGCTTCAAAGCCCTTCGATCTTCAATCCCAGCGCTACGATCAGAGTAAAGTCGCTTACAGTGGAGTCCTCTGGCGGAAGCAAAGAGATATATGTCTGCCGCAAAAGCTGCGTGAAAAAGATCTCTTTCTAGTTTTACTGATCCAGGTTACCTCGTTTTTTCCGGTCTTCCTTCATGCCGGTGATATCAGATGCGCCCGAGCGCCTAGTTTTCTCGGTAACCTCCTCCGATCCTTTTCCTGCGGGAACTCGTTTCCCGTGGAGCATTGGATTGGCTTTGAGCTCGGGGTTCTGTGCGATGCATGTTTCGTATCGAGTCCTCGATGCCTTCGCGGCAGTGGCGGCCTTATCTCTTCTGGCCGTATTATAGGAGATGGATAAATCAAACCGCCGAATCAGGGTGGCCGCCAGGGCGGGTTCTTTTTTATCGTGCTCTGCCGATTTATCGTACCAGTCGCGTACCGGGCATCCGTTGGTTTCACCTATTTTCTTCCGTAGGGTGGCGGGATAAAGCCATTTCAGTTCGCAGTAGGCGGCCGGATCCACCTCGCCGAGAGTAAACGCATAGTCAGAAACGGCTTTAATGTTTCTTTCAGCGATTATGGGAAGCGGGTCGGTAACTCCTTTTATGCCTTTCACCAAGAATTCATTCTTGTGATTCTGTAGGGAGGCTAAGTTTCTCTCGGAATGCTCGAGGAGCTCTTGATCGTAGATGGCCGCCTCTTCCGCCGGCTTGCATTGTCCGGACAGTGCGCTTCTCTTCCTTGCCAGGATGGTCTCGGCAAATTTTTTTTCTTCCGAGCAAATGGACGACATTTCCCGGGTTATGGCCCCGAACCACTTGTCCTGGTCCGCCACGGCTGCTCTCAGCTGTGGGTACTTCTTATGAAGTGTGCGGGCGTTATCCAGCTCTTTGCGGAACGCCTCCGTGCTTTCACAGATCGGGTCTTGGTTAAAAAGCTTCGGGGCCTCGGCTTGCGCCGGGCCCTGAAGCAGAACCAGTATTAAGGATAAGGGTGCCATGCCTGGGGCGGTGAGGCTTAGCGGAAGAGGGGGTTACCGCTTCGGGTGACTGAGCCGTCACGGAAGGTTACCACTAGGGCGCACCTTTCGGGCTCGCTGGCGGTGGCGCTTACGCAGGCAATGTCTTCACCTTTTTTTCCTTTAGCTTCGCCCCAAGTGGCTGCGCGATTGCTTATGTCGCTTTCGAGCAGGCCCATGATTTCGCGTGCGGAATCGCCGCGGAATACGATCAGGGCGTCCTTGGATTCGCGCTGCTTTCCGGGCTCATCATAAACAAGATACGCTTGACCGGCGCTATAGGTTGCAGCGGGAGCAGCTACGGAAGCCAGACCTCGGCCCTGTTTTTTAAAGAGCTTGGAGCCGGTTTTCGTGCGCGCGAGATTAAAGGACTCTGGGTTGAATGCTTCCTTCGCGGCCAATGCGCTGCCGTCGCTCTTTAGGTCGAAGGCACAGGCGTAGTCGGTTTGTTTCTTCTTAGGGTTTTCTATTTTTGAGCAAGAAACCTGCTTGCCCCGGATCGTGTGGTGAGTGGTGCCCTTGGCCACGGTTAGCTTGAGGGCCTCGGAGTCCGTAACCTGCTCTTTATCTTCTTGCATCATTCGGAACACGAGCTCGGCGGCTTTGCCCCTTACGAAAACGGAGGCCATCCCTTCCGCTTTATTTACCTGCGATTCAGTAACACCTTTGAGTTCGGCTACGTGCAGTTTGCGCTTGGCCATGGCGAAAGCGTCCATTGGCGTAATGGCTGCAGTGGCGATGGTGAGCGTAAAAGCAAACGTTAGGTTCCTAGACATCAGTTTCCCCCAGTTTGAACAGACGTTGACTGACGATTGCTTATCGGGATTCGTGTAATTTTACTTTAGTTTTTTGGTCCGACGTGTGGCTGGCTTGCGTCGAGCTCTTGTTATCAAAAGCGTTTATCCTCATAAATTTTAATACAGTGTGAATAAAAATGTTTATAAGTTGTGAATAATTTCGGATGGATTTTCTGTGGGGTTGAATTTTATGAGACCTGAGGAGGTTCAAGATGCCGAGGCTCCGGGCCGAAAAGAAAAGGTGGGTAATCCTTTTTATAAGCGCATCTTCCTTGTTGCCTCATTGTTGCTGGGCGCTTTTCTAGGGGTTGCGAACAGTTTGGCCGGAGATTTCTCTCCCCTTCCCCGTAAATCACGCACGCGTGAGGCGCGCGAAGAGATCTGTGAGAAATATGGCGGTTCCTTGGAGCGAAAATTTGCTTCGAATCCCTGGGAATTGGTGGAAGATCTCGATGCTTTGATCGTGAAGGTGGGCAGCCGGGGGCCAGACAGGGTTAAGCCCCTGGGCAATGGTGGCCGAATGCTGGCATCGATCGCTGAGGCACCCAGGCAGCCAGAAGAGCGCAATCGACTCGTTAAGCGGCCTGACTTTGCTCTCGAAGTTCGGGTGAGCCGAAAACTCACCGAGGCAAATACGTTCATCACTCAAAGCAAGCGCCGGGGTTTTTTCGATGAGGACGAAGAGCGCGCGCGTGGTGTGCAAGAATCCTGCGCCAAGGTAATTTATGAGCGAGCGGTGCTTCTGGAGAAGATGACCCGGAAGTAAAACGGCGTTTTCCACATTTCTTCCACTGCTTTTGTGGAGAACGACCACGGGTGATGCATGAAAAAGCTGACAAGGAAAACCAGGCGACTTACCGTGCGCCCATTGGTGGGCAGCGACTACCTTGAGTGGAAGCGGGCATTCACCTCTATGCAGTCCCAGAAGAACAAGTGGGATCGAAAGAACAAAAATGAAAAAGAGCTAACGAGACCCGCATTTCGAAAAATTCTGATGAGCCAAAAAAGCTTACGAGATGCGGATAAGTTTTTTGACCTGGCTGTGTTTGAGAACTCTTCCGGCTTGATGCTGGGTACGGTTGCCGTGATGGATGTGTTGCGTGGATTGGGCCAAACGGCATATTTGGGCTATTTCATTCATAATCCGTATTGGGGGAAAGGATTTGGAAAAGAAGCGGCCTTGGCGGTAATCGACATTGCGTTTCGGGATATCAAACTGCACAGGATCGAGGCAGGGATTGAGCCTACGAACAGGAGATCGATCTTTATGGCCCGAAGTATAGGGCTACGAAAAGAAGGATTGAAGAAGCGCGCTGTATTCCTGAGGGGCGGGTGGGTGGACTTGTCGATTTATAGCGTTACCTGCGAGGAATTTGGAATTAAGTGGAGGGGAATACCGAAGACGCGGCCTAGGTAGGCTTTGAGTGCCTGCGCTGCCATAAGTACTTGAGCACTTAATGGCGGAGAGAGTGAGATTCGAACTCACGAGCGGGTTACCCCGCTGCCGGTTTTCAAGACCGGTGCTTTCGGCCACTCAGCCATCTCTCCGTTTTGGAAAACTATTCACAATTAATTCGTCCACATGTGGACAGAATGCAAGTTCTCTTGAGCCACATGCGCCTTATTCTCCCTTAAGGCTGCGCCGCTTCAATTCGCTCAAAGCCCGTATATTTCTGCAGGGCTTTCGGCACTAAAATCGAGCCATCTTCCTGCTGGTAATTCTCCAGAATGGCCACCAGCGTGCGGCCAACGGCTAATCCAGAGCCATTCAGGGTGTGCACAAAGCGGGGTTTGCCTTCTTTGCCCCTAAAGCGGGTGCCCATCCTCCGGGCCTGGAAATCGCCGAAATTCGAGCAGCTCGAGATCTCGCGATACATATTCTGGGCGGGCAGCCATACCTCGAGGTCATAGGTCTTCAGAGATCCAAAGCCCATATCTCCCGAACACAGAAGCATCTTTCTATAAGGAAGTTCGAGCTGCTTGAGCACTTCTTCCGCATGCGAGGTGAGAGCTTCATGCATTTCCATCGATTTATCCGGATGGCAAAGAATCACAAGCTCCACTTTTTCAAACTGATGCTGGCGGATCAGGCCGCGCGTATCGCGACCATAGGAGCCGGCTTCGGCGCGAAAGCAGGGCGAATAGGCGGTGAAGCAATAGGGTAACTTCGTTTCGTCCAAAATTTCTTCACGGAAGAAATTGGTTACTGAAACTTCAGAGGTCGGAATCAAATACAGGTCCGTGCCTTCCACCTTGAACTGATCTTCCTTGAATTTGGGCAGCTGCCCTGTGCCTATGAAGCTTTTTGTGTTCGCCATAAAGGGCGGAACCATCTCCACATAGCCGTGCTTCTGTGCGTGAAGATCCAGCATGAACTGGGCAATAGCTCGATTCAATCGAGCGCCTTTTCCCAGGATCGTAGTGAATCTGGTGGTGGCCAAGCGGGTGGCGCGGTCGAAATCGAGAACTCCAAGCTGAACGCCAAGATCGTGGTGGTCTTTAACCGGAAAAGAAAAATTACGAGGTTCTCCGTGCCTTAGAATTTCTTTGTTCTCTTTTTCGTCTGAACCAAGGGGAACCGAATCATCAAAAGCGTTGGGAATCTGTAGCAGATCCGAATCCATGGCAGCCTGAAGATCCACCAGCTCTTTATCAAAGCCTTCCATTTCCTGGCCTATCTTCGTGCTCTCGGCCATAAGGGCAGCAATGTCTCCGCCTGATTTCTTAACCTGGGGGATTTCTTTCGAAATGGCGTTTTTTCTAGCCCTCGCCGATTCCACCTTCTGGATCAGTTCGCGCCTGCGGCCTTCGCTCTTCATGATGCGATCGAGGGATTCCGTGGGGAAATTATTTCTAGCTTTCAGTTTCTCACGGAGCTTTGCTTCGTTTTCAACGATCCAACGCAGGTCGAGCATGGGAAATTCCTTGGCAATTTACTTAACGGAGAGCTCGCGCATTTTGTCGTCTGCCTTGGAGATGGCAGCCGGCTCTCGCACGATACCTTTATAGTTCGTGAACGCCTGCATCGCCTTAACTTTGTTGTTTTGTTTCTGGTAGATGAGGCCCATCTGCCAGTAAACATCGGCTTTCAGGGGATCAAGTTTGATCACCCGCCCAAACAGCGACAGGGCGTTATCGTAGCTCCCTTGCAGGTGGTATACAACCCCCAGCCCAAAGAGGGCGTCGGAGTTCTGCTCGTTGATGCGCGCAGCCTCCGTAAATGCCTTTGTGGCCAGCAGAAATTCCTTCTTGGCCATGAATATGTTCCCTTTTTCCACCCAGGCGGCATCGCTCTTGGGATTGATTTTGATCTCTTCTTCGAGAAGCTTCATGGCTCTCTCTCCGTCTCCGCCGTTTCGGGAGATCTGGGCCAGGCGCAGACGAACCTCCGGATAGTTGGGGGTGAGGTCGAGAACTTTATGGTAATTCTTGGCCGCGGCACCGAGGTCACGGATGTCGAAGTAAAGGTCGGCGGTGGCCTTGAATCCTTCCGGATCGTTGGGGGCCAGCTTTGAATACATCTCGTAAGAGGCCAGGGCATACCGGTAAGAGTGCCTCTTTGCGCTGTAGTCGTTCTGCCGGTTTCCTTCGTCTTTGGTCAGGTCGCCGAGAAGGCGAAATGCCTCAGCATAGCGGGAGTCGGAACGAATCGCGTTCTGCAGGTAGTTTTTTCCCGAAAGCTGGTCACCCGACCGCAGGTAGATGATCGCCAGGTTGGTCATAATGGCTGCGGAGTTCGGCTGGGTGTTCAGCTTGTCCTTGAGAAAGGAGATCGCCCGTGAGGGGGAATCGGAATGAAAGCGGGTAAGGGCTACTCCCAGCATGGCTTTCGGGTGAAAGGGTTCGTAGCGAAGCGCGATGGAATAATAGAACTCCGCGAGCCTTTCGTTTTTTCGCTCGGCCTCGAGATCTCCCATCTGGAGGTATAGATCCACGAAGCGTGATCCTCTGGCGAGGGCCTTGTCAAAAAATGGTTCCGCAAGATCCAGTCGCCGGGATTTCAGGTGCAAAAGCGCTTTGAGGTAGAAGATTTGATCAAGACGCGAGCGGGACGCGAGCGCCATTTTCTCTGCGCGCTTGATCATTTCCTTGGCCTTTTCCAGATCGAATCGGGAAATGTAAATTCTCGCCAGATTCACGGCGGCATCGATGGGGCGCTCAGAAGTCTGTGAAAGCGCTTTTCCGAATCGATCGATGGCCTCGTAGATGTCGCCGCGATCCTCATAGAGACGAGCCAGCATCATGAAGGGGATGGCGTCATTGCGGTTCCGCTCCAGGGCTTGCACGTAGAGATTGATCGCCTTGTCGTATTCCTTTGCCTTTTCCCGGTGGCGGGCGGCCACGATGTGAGTGTACGAGGCCTTGAATTTCGGAAGCTTGGACTTCACGCGGAATAAAAGATCTTCAACCTCGTCGCGATTGTAGTGGTCGCGAAAGGCCGCTCGCGCAAAGCGATAGGCCTGGTCCATCATGTTCATGGTTTCGAAGGTTTTGGCGGTTACAGCAAAGGCCTCCGCCCGCTGCATTCCTTCAAGTAGCCCCGGGTTGTTCACGAGAAATCTAAGCGCCTTGAATGCCTCCTGGTGCTTTCCATTTCTAAGGTGAAAATCCGCATAGTAAAGAACGCCTGGGCCATAAGAAATGCTCTCGCGCTTCAGGCGCTTGAGGTTGGCGAGGGCGGCCTCTTTCTGGCCCTTTTTGTCGAGTAGCATTGCGTAGAGAAGCAGGTGCCTCGGGTTTGCGCGTTGCATTTTTTCTGGGGGTATCGCCTTGGCGATCATGTTCAGGGCGGTATCGAGCTCGCGCCGCTCATAGGCAATCTTGGCTTTCTGGTACAGGATTTCCGGAGTGGGCCGTACTTTCAGGTAGGCATCGATGATTTCTTGCGCCTGATCGTGGCGGTTGAGCATTTGATAGTACTCGGATCTTGCCACCACATAGTCGGGCGTCCATTGCCCTTGAGGCGGCCCGGGAAGTAGCAGCTTCTCAATGGTTTCAAAAAGCCTCTGGTTTCTCGGCACTGTTTCCGAGAGGCGCATATAGCAGGAGGCAAGGAGTGCCTTGGCGTCTACATTTTTGGGATTACGTCCCACCGCCTTATAGAAGATACGGATGGCGCGAATGTAGGAGCTGGGAGTTTCTCTGGAGGTTAGCTCCAATCCCTGTTCGGTGAGTTCCGCGCTCTTTGCTGGATCTGCATCCACGCCCAGACGCGGAGGTACGTTCACCTCGATATAGGGAAAGGTGTGCCGTCTGGGAAAAAGATTTTCCGGATTGGCGGCTTCTTCGTCCTGATACTGCCAATAGGCCATCATGAGGATGCCGAGGGCCACGAGCGCAGCGGTGTTTCTCGTCATCAGGCGTTTCTTGCCGCTCTTTTCGTCGATATATTCGTCGGGATCCACCGGCTTGCCCAAACCGAAGAAGCCTCGCTTTGCCGGCAACCCGCTGGAATTGTCGCCGGTTAATGTGAGGGCTTTCGACTCGGGCGGGCTGTAGGGAACCAGCGCCTGCTCTACGTTTTCGAGGGTAAGAAGCTTTGTGGCTCCATCGTCTGCATCGGACGATTCACCTGAAATGGCTGGAAGAAAAACCTGCGTTTTCTCGAGATCAGGATTTTCCTCTTTTTGGTGTTCCGGCGCTTTGATCTCGAGGAGAGTCGGCATCTCCCATAATTCGCTTTCTTCCTTGGGGAGCGGGCCTTCGCTATCGCCTACCCCATGCACCATGGTTTTCGTGGCTTCCTGGCTGAGGATCGTTTTGGTGGCGGGAAGCGCCGAGGTTTCATCCTCTCCTTCGCGCCGGTTCCGAACGGTGTCGGCCTCCATTTTTTTCAGGAGAAGCTCACTCAGCTCTGGAAAGGCGGTGAACGGCGCCCAAGTGGCGAAGGGCTCAACGGAGGTGCTTTCGTTGCCCTGAATGCGCCCTTTCATTACAAGCGCAGTCACTCGATCGAGATCGATGGGCCCGATGGTACGGTCTGAGCTGATGCGGATCTTATAGTTCCGCTTGGAAGACCTTGTTGATTTGGTCGGCATCCTGCCAACTCCCCCTATCTATAAAGATATCACGAAGATGGGGGAAAAATCTTAGCTCGAAAGATGAACATAAGACGAAACTCTTTCCCGCTCCGTCCACAAACGCAGTTGATTTATAAGGGCTTTTTGGAAAAGCTCATTCCTGATCTTTTCTTTTTCCCGCTCAAATACGGGGTCTTTGGGGGCCCCGATCTCGAGAATACGGAGAATCATATAGCCGGAGCCGGTAGAAATGGCCTTGGTGCTGTCCCCCACTTTCATGCCCTGAACGGCATCTCTGATGCGGGAATTCATATTGTCCTCGGAAATGGTTCCAAGTCTGGAGCTTTCCACGCCCTTGGATCCGAGATCAGAGGCAACGGAATCGAAATCTTCGCCCGCTCTGAGTCGCTTTGTGGCGGTTTCTGCCAGCGCACTCGAAGGAATAAGCATCTGCTGGAGCGTATAACTTAATACGAGCTTGGAGTCCTTGCGCCGATTCTGAAAGGCGGAGTCGGTGTAATAAAAATTCTTTACGTCTTCATCTGAAATGGCAGCAAGGGGCCGCAGCTCGCGTTCTATGAGTTTTCTCTTTGAAACACTTACTCCCATAAGGCGTTTATAGTCTTCAAAGCGAACGCCCTGGCTTTTGAGCACTTCCTTGAGGTGATCGCGATCAATGCGATTGTTGCGCTGAACGGCATTGATCTCCTCTTCCACCTCGTCTTCCGTGGCTGCTTGCTTTTGCTGCACGAGGCGTTCCTGGATCAGGTAGTCGATGACTTCTTTTTCTTTCGCATCGGAAGGCATGCCGGTGAGCCCTACGAATGGATCAATCTCTCTTCTAAGAGAGAAGTTTTTCTTGAAAGAGTTGATGTCGGATTTAAGCACTACATCGCCATTTACCAAAACGGCGGTGCGATCCACCTCCCGAGCATGCGCAAACGAAATGAGCGAAAAAAACAACAGTAGGGAAGCGGGCTTCAGCATGATGAAGTTTTACTCCCGCTCGCCTTGATGGAAAAGAGGAACTTATTCCCGGATCAGTTTCTCGTTAATGGAGACCTTCCCTCTCGAGCGAAGGCTGGAGAGATAGTCCTGAAAAATCTTGGTGCGCTTCTCGTCAAATACCATACGCTGCCACTCGGGAACGTTGATATTGTTACAATCCTGAACCCCGGTGAGTTTCACCACGTGAAGGCCGAGTTGGGAGCGAACGGGTTGCTTGGAAATCTGGTTAACCCCAAGCTTTCTGGCTTCTGCATAAACGGCCGGGTCCAGTTGCATCTTGTTGGCGTAACCCGTGTCGCCCCCCGTGGATGCGGAAAATCCTTGGTCGGGATTCGAGGCAACCACCTTTTCAAAAGAGGTTGAGCTCAGTTTGCTTTGCAGCGCGCGTATCTTTTTATAGGCCTCTTCCTCTTCGCTCTTCAAGGCCGCGGGCTTGAGGGGTACGTAGATGTGGCTGATGCGAACGGCCGGATTCTTTTTGCAGTAACTCTTGGCTTCATCTTCAGTTACGTCGATCACACTCTTGAATTTACCTTGGAGCTGCCGCTCGATCAGCGCCTGATAAAGCACAGTGTTCATTCGTTCCTGAACGGAAGGGTCCTGGTCCAGCTTGAGGCGCTTGGCTTCCTGAACTGCCAGCTCAAAGTTGATGATGTCGTTGAGAACGTTTTCCTTTGTGGGCGCGCCGTATTTGAAGAACTGGATGTTTTCTTTGTAGCGCCGATCAAACTCATCTTTCGAAATCTTCGCTCCGTTTACTTCGGCCACGGTGTTCGGGTCTGGTGCAGCAAATGCATTTGCGAAGGGAAGAACAAAAAGGCCAAGTGCCACGAGCTTAAGCATGCGATTTCCTCGGATGAATTCGATATCCTTAAATTATTGCGTTTACGTGGCGGGGGGTCAAGGGCCTGGGTTCATTGAGTGGCAGAGGAAAGCAGCTGACGCAATTTGTCGTATAGTTCATTGCTGGAACGGAACTCGCCTCGAAGCACGAATTTGCCATCAGGATGAATGGAATAGTCGCTGGGACGGCTCTGAACCAGATAAAGTACGGTTCCCGGCTCCAACAAGGGTTCTTTACCTGGTGACAGGCTGGCTCCTTTGGGGCCGACGGTTAGTGATTTCAGGCCCATTCGTCTCATTAACACTTTTAGTTGTATCACTCGCAATAGTTCGATGGCCTCTCTGGGGGGCGTGCCGTATCGGTCTTCGAGTTCTTTTCTCGCATCTTCTACCTGCTCTTCCAGTCGCAGGGAAGACAGGCGCCGGTAAAGAGCGAGGCGATCGCGCATGTCGGGCACATAGCTCTCCGGAAGCATCGCCGGGAATGGGAGATTGATCTCGACGTCTTCCAGCGGCTTCGCCACTTCTTCGCCTTTTAGGCGGTGAATTTCTTCTTGCAGTAAGTCGAGATACATTTCGTATCCCACCGAGCCGATATGCCCGCTCTGCTGCTGGCCCAAGACATCGCCCCCGCCCCTTATCTCGAGATCGTGCATTGCAATGGAATAACCGGAGCCTAGCTCCACAAAACGCTGTAACACCGACAAGCGTTCCCGCGCGTCCTCTGTGACAACGGCTGTTTCCGGCAGAAGGAAGTAAGCAAAGGCGCGCGTCTGCGACCGCCCCACCCGCCCCCTGATCTGATAGAGCTGGGACAAACCGAATGTATCGGCACGATTCACAATAAGCGTGTTGGCGCTTGGAACGTCCAGGCCGTTCTCGATGATTGCGGTGGCGATCAACACGTCGTATTTTTTTTGGTAAAAGCCGATCATCGCCTTTTCCAGCTGGGTTTCTGGCATCTGACCGTGCGCCACCACTGCTTTGGCCTCGGGCACGATGCGCTCGATCATCTCGGCAATTTTCCCGATGGTCTGAACCCTGTTGTGAATAAAAAACACCTGGCCGCCTCTGCTTAGTTCGTGGCGAATGGCGTTTTCGATCACGTCTTCCGAGTACTGTGCCAGATAGGTTTTGATCGAAAGGCGATCCCCTGGGGGGGTGCGGATAATGGAAATGTCTTTCAGGCCCATAAGGCTCATCTGCAGGGTGCGAGGGATGGGCGTGGCCGTAAGAGTCAGGACATCTGTGGTTGCCTTGATCTGCTTGAGCTTCTCTTTGTGTTCCACTCCGAAACGTTGTTCTTCGTCCACAATCAGTAGCCCGAGATCCTTGAAGCGCACGTCTTTGGATAGAATGCGATGAGTTCCGATTAGGATATCGAGCTTGCCCTCTTGCAGTTCTTTAAGGGTTTTCTCCTGTTCTTTTTTTGCCTTAAAGCGTGAAAGGGCTGCCAGCTTGATCGGGTGGCCCTGCATGCGAGCCGAGAAATTCAGGTAGTGCTGCTCGGCCAGTATGGTGGTGGGCACCAGCACGGCCACCTGCTTGCCGTCCTGCGCGGCCTTGAAGGCAGCGCGAATCGCCACCTCCGTTTTTCCGAAGCCAACGTCTCCGCACACCAGTCTGTCCATTGGGGAAGCTTGGTGCATGTCCGAAATGGTGTCGTCAATCGCCTTGGCCTGGTCCGGGGTCTCGTCATAGGGAAACTCCGCCTCGAATCTCCGAAAGTCGTCGTCGGGGGGGGAGAATGAGTGGCCCGGCCGGGAGTTTCGTTCGGCCTGAATGCGAAGCAGGTCCTTGGCAATGTCTTTTATCGCAGCTTTAACTTTGTTTTTTGTCTTCTCAAAGCCGCCGGTGCCCAGCTTGTCCAGCTGGGCGTTTTGCCCGGAGGCCCCGATATATTTGCCCAGTGTTTCAAGGCGGTATACGGGCACATAGAGCTTGTCTCCTCCGCCGAACTCGAGCTGCACGAAATCGCCCTCGGTGCCGAGCGCCTTCATTCTGGACAGTCCGGTATAGCGGCCGATCCCGTGTTCCTGGTGAACCACAAGATCCCCTGCCGTAAGGTCATTCATCGAGCCCAGCGGCTGGGAGGGGGAGGTTTTTTGTTTTGACCGGGAGGAGTGGTTCTTCTCGCCGAAAATGTCGTCCTCAGAAAAGAAGGCGAGCTTTTTCTCCGGCAGATGAAAGCTTTCCGATAGCGTGCCCAGTGCCAGGCTTACGATGGAGGGATCCTTCGGAAGATCGCTTTCCGTCTTTACTTGAATGGTTCGGATTTTCTGCTGCGAGAGCAGGAATTGGAGCCGGTCCGCCTGGCTTTGCGAGTTCGAAACGATAACGGAGTGGGAGCCCAGGTCGGAAAGCTTGCGCAGGCTCGAGCTGAGCCCCTCAATGTCGGCATGCTTCCCTTTTGCGGACAGCCGGATTCGGGAAAAGCGCGGGGTTTCCTGATGCAGAGCGAGTTCCCTGATTTCAACGGTTGTTTTCCACCTTGGGCTCGCCAGTGCTTTGTCCAGGTCGTGGAACAGGGTCGATGGTTCGGGAGTGAGATTCTGTTTTTCCAGGCTCTTGCGAAACAAATCTTCTTCTATGGCGTGGCCCTGCTCCACCCGCTCTCTTATCCTTGGTAATTCATGCAGGAGCAGATGTGCTCCCTCGTGCACCAGGTTCTCAATCCAGGTTCCGGTGTTTTGAAAAAATGGCAGAAGATAATCCATCTCAGGAATTACGATTCCTTGATTCAAGAGGGATGAAATTCTGTCTCGGGATGACTTGGGGAGGTCTTTCGCATCTCCCCACTGTTTCAGCTGTTCGCGGGCCCCCTGGAGTGAGGTAAGATCGCAGGGAAATTCGCGGGCGGGAATGATCTCCACCTCTTCTCCGTCCGCAAGAATGCGTACGCTTCGTTGGCTCTCGGGATTGAAGAGCCGGATGGATTCGATGGTCTCGTCGAAGAATTCGATCCGCAGCGGGTGATCGTGCGAGGGGCCGAAGATGTCCAGGATGGCTCCGCGAAGAGAATAAGTGCCGGGATCCTCAACGGAATCCTCCTGGCTGTATCCGAAGCGTTGCAGTTTTTTGACAATTTCTTCCGGCGGTACGGCTTTGCCTTTACGGAGGCGGAAACTTTCAGACAAATAGCTGGATTCCGGTACCAGCTGCAGGAAGCTCCGCACAGAGGAAATGAGGACGAAGCCCGCTTGATCCGGTGGCTGGGAAATTCTGTAGCAACTTTCAATCCGCTCCAATCTTGCTGCGAGACCGGGCTGGAGGTTTCGGTAGGGGCTGTGCTCCCATCCGGGGAGGCGTATCAAACCGGTTGCGTTCCATCGGGCGGGGCGAAAAGACCGAAAGAACTCCAGGTTGGAATACAACCGGCTGGCTTCTTCCTGATCCGGGGCTACCAAGGCGACCCTGGCAGAAACGTCGGAGGGGCCGGAGCGTACGAGTTCCTCTACGATTTCCGGCAGGAGAAATGCGAAGGCCGGGCCTGAAAGGCCACCGTAGGGTCTCGGTGAGCTGCCTCGTTTTTCCTGGTCGCTAGGATGGTTTTCCACTGGAAGGACGAGTTTAAATCATGCCGTGGAATGTGGGGGCATTTTGTGGAGAAAATGTGGGTGGATAGTGGGCTAATTCACCGCTCGTGGCCGCCAACTCGCCGTATCATTTCCCGACGATCTAACTGGTCTATATTACAGCATAATTCTTGACAGGCCTCGGCAAAGTTTTTTACGCTTCTCTCAAGTTTTCAGGAGGCGCCTAAGGGCAATTCACGGAATGATTCCTAAGCTGCTCTATTTTCTCGTGCCAGCGGCGCTCTTAGTAGTGTCTGTTCTTGTTATTTTGATCTGGGATCGCTCGGTGAAGCCAAGTGGAAAGGTGGAGGCCGGCGATGGTGAGCCTGAAGGGGCCTTCCGCATTTTCTATCACATGCTCTGGGTTT
>CAZTCD010000090.1:0-16051 GCA_964612065.1 uncultured Bdellovibrionales bacterium
CTCCACTCTCTGCTGCTCCCCTACGGAAAGCTCTTCCACGGGAAGATCCAGGCGAACCTCCATCTGGAAGTTCTTCATCAGCGTCTCAAGCTTGGCTCTCGTTTCATCGAAGGGAAGGAATAGGCCCCCCTCCGCCAGCAGAAGCACGTTTTCCACCGCATTGTGCCTCTCCGCCAGCATGAAGTGCTGATGAACCATACCGAATCCCGCCGAAATGGAGTCGGCCGGGCTTTTCCATTCCCTGACTTTTCCGCCGAGGAGGATTTCTCCGGAATCCGGGCGGTATTGCCCGTAAAGAATTTTCATCGCCGTACTTTTTCCGGCTCCGTTCTCCCCCACGATCGCGTGAATGCTTCCTTTCCGCACCGCCAGAGAAGCATCGGCCAGGGCAATGCAATCGCCGAAAGCCTTGCGAATGTTTCTCAGCTCGAGAAAGGAGAGGTCACGATCGCTCATTATTTCTTTTTCTTGTAGTAGTCGGGCACCTGTATCTTGCCCTTTTCTATTTCGGATTTGATCGCATCGATCTTTTTGCGAACCTCGGCAGTCAGAAGCTTTTCATTATGCTTGTCAAAAGCATAATCGATCCCTTTGTTGGGAAGGCCAAATCGCTCGGTGCCTCCCTTGAATTTTCCGTCGATCGATTCCTTGATCACATCGAATACAGCCACATCCACCCGTTTGAGCATCGAGGTAAGCACGAATCCTGGCTTCACCCAGTTCTGATTGGAGTCCACGCCGATCGCCAGTTTTTTCTGGTCTTCGGCTGCATCGAAAAGCCCATAGCCAGAGGCGCCGGCAGCGTGAAATATGATATCGGCCCCGCCCTGATACTGCGCCAACGCCAGCTCTTTCGCTTTCGCCGGATTGTTCCAGGCGTCGGCGGTAACTCCCACATAAGAGCTTGCTACCTTCGCTTTCGGATTCACCTTCTTCACTCCGGCTTCATATCCCATCTGGAAACGGCGGATCAGCGGCACATCCATGCCGCCGAGAAACCCAACTTTATTAGTTTTCGTCACCAGGCCGGCGATAGCTCCCATCAAATAGGATCCCTGGTGCTCCTCAAACAGAAGCGAACGCACATTGGGCAGGTCAACTTCGGAATCCACCAGAGCGAATTTCACATCGGGAAACGCTTTTCCCACCTTCTTCACGCCGTCAGCCATGGCGAAACCGATCGCCAGCACCAGATCATATTTTTTAGCGGCGAAGGATCGGATCATTCTTTCGATCGCGGCATCATCCGTGGCTTCCACATATTTCAGCTCGATTCCAAGATCTTTCTTGGCACGATTCGCGCCCTCGAAAGCGGCGGCATTGAAGGATTTGTCGTCTTTGCCCCCTTTGTCCAGCACCAGTGCCACCTTGAGGGGCGAGGCTGCCAGGGCCGAAAACGAAACGAGGGAAAGCGCCAGAGCAAAGAGAAGGTGTTTCATGAGAACTAAAAAATACGGGCCATAAGCCGTGAACTCAAGCGATAACGCTCTGCAATTTCCCGAATTCTCCTCTTCGATCGTGGAAGTAAATTCCAAAACATTTTCAGGAAATTCCGCCGTTGTAGCCATGCAGCAATTTAGGTATAAGCAGGCCCCCTAAATCTTTCCAAGGAGCCTTGAGTGAAAACCCTGCATTTGAGCCTCGTGCTGTACTTCCTTCTTTTCTCCCCTCTTTCCCGTGCCTCCGGCCTTGATCGAATGAGCTATGGCGAGCTAGCCGCGCATACGATCGGCTCGGGATGGGCCAGAATGAATCACGGCCTGCAAGCCATTCACGAGGAAAGCCTGCCTCACGAAGCAAAGGATGCCAGGAAACAGATCGCCGCCCTTAAAGAGCAGCTAGATCTTTTCGCCTACGCCTATCCCTCCGAGCCGCAGGATCTTTGGGAGAAAATCCGGAACGATCTGGACGAAGGCTACGAGAAATTCGGGAACTTCAAGGATCTCTACGATGCCCAAGGAATTGAAGACAGCGATGAGGCCGAATACGACCCCACGGAAGTGGAGACCACCCGAAAGAAAGTGCTGAAATGGATCAGGAACTGGAATGAGAAATCCTACCAGTACGGCAGCTACCTAGCTTCGCCCGCTCTGATTTTCTACTTCAGGCCAAAGAAGTCGCTTTCTCGCTTCTACTGGGGTGCCACCGATCTCGTGCCTCAGCACTCCCTCACCGGCCTCGAGAACCTGGCCTCCCTTTCCCAAGCCCTGAGGGATGCAGCCATCAGCGACTGGAAACTGGTTCGTAAGCTCGTGGATCCCGCTGAATCCAGCGAAGCGGAAATCGCGTTCCACGACTTCCGTAAACGCATTCGCTCCCTTGCCAGAATCCTGCGAACATTCCCGTCCATCTACCTCGGTACCGAGGCCGCTTTGAGCGAGGTGGAAGAACTCGCTTCCCGCTACGGCGATCTGCACGATAAAATCGTGGCGCATGAAAAGGCCTCGACAGCAGGGAAAAAGAAACGAGCCTCCAGGCTTCACGAGGAAATCCTGAACGGATGGAATGAGCTCCTTCGCATGCAGGAGGACCGAGGAATCAAATCCCTGCTTCGCAGCATAGCGATCTCGTAGGCGTGGAGAAGCAAGTCAGGTAAGCTGTTCCCATGATTCTAGCTCTCTTGTTTCCCCTTCTTTCGCTGGCGGCCAATCCCCTTCAGCAAATGGCCGCCGAACTTAAGTCCGCTGAGAAAGCGGTGCCGGGCCTGGTCAAAGGAACCGAAGCGAGATGCGATTTTGCCAATTCTGCCGATCCGGCGCCCACGAGGCGGGCCTTTCTTTATCTCCATGGCTTCTCTGCGTCTCCCGTGGAGAGCTATCCCCTCACGGAGAACCTGGCGGCCAAGGAAAAAGCGAACAGCTGTTTCGCCCGATACACCGGGCACGGGATCGAAGGCCCCGAAGGCCTGCGGGGAGCAACGGCAGACCACTGGGCCGAGGACACCCGCAAGGCCCTCGCACGAGCCAGAATGGCCGGGAAAAAAGTGGTGGTGATCGCCACCTCGACAGGCGCTCCCCTGGTACTGACGGAACTGCTCAGAGATCAGGAAGGGGTGGAAGCCTTGATCTTGCAGTCCCCCAACTTCGGCTTAAAAGACAAAAGCTCCGAGCTTCTGCTTCTACCGTATCCGGTGGCATGGCTGCTGGGCGCAGTCGTTATGGGACCCTACAGAAGCTTTGAGCCCCTAACTCCCCGGCAGGCGATCTGGTGGACCACCCGCTATCCCTTTACCGCGGTACTGGAAATGATGAGAGCCGTGGAGAAATTCCGGTCCGCCAGGCTGGAGGAACTGAAGGTGCCCGTGCTCGTGCTTTATTCCGGCCGCGATCATGTGGTGAGCCTCGATAAGATGCGCGAGGCCTTCAGCCGGTTCGGTTCAGGGAAAAAAGAGATGCGGGAGATGAAGCTTTCCGAGAACGAACATGTACTGGCGGGATCGATACTCAGCCCTTCCGGAACCGCGGAAGCAGAAGGGCTGATTGAGAATTTTTTGCGGAAACTGTCTGGCCCCTAGAGATCGGCTCCCGTTCGGTCCTCGTAATAGTTCTTCAGCAACCATAGCTCCGGATGAAAACCGTAGCGGATCATCTCGTTATAAGCACGGTAGGGGTCCATCCTCTGATCCTCCACCCTGTAAATCCCCACCACCAATCCGGTTCGGTCCTTCCCGGCGTGGCAGTGCACATAGATGGGGTAAAGAGAGGGATCTCGCAAAGCCGCGAGCGCGCGATTCACATCGCGGTGCCTGGGCTTCCAGAAAAAACTCATGGGCACGGAAACCGTACGAATCCCCAGGCGGTGGGCCCACTCAGCTTCTTCTCTTGCATCCCCCCGGTTCCCGTCGAGGTTCAGAATGGTTTTCACTCCTATGGCTTTCAGGTATTTCAAACCGCTGTAGCCGGGAAGGCCACCGCGGTAGATTCCCGGGGTAACCCGGCCGAAATTAGCGATAGGATTGGCGGCGCTGGCATTTCCTGTGACCAGGAAAAGAGCGAAAAAAAAGGCTCCTAGCCCTTGGGCAAGCTTCATTGCGTCCTCCTTGACGGTCGTTTTCTGTTCAAGCTTCCTTTCAAGCTAACGGAATACACTGCCCCGAGGAACGTAGGCGCTCCTTATTGTTAAAGAGCTAACTGGCCGCAAACGCTCTCCTGACAAGGAAGCTGGACCATTATCCGCCAGCAGGTACGCCGAAATGTAAATTATTTAAGTTTATGAAATACCAAGAAGCTTGAGCGCGGCCTGAGGCACTCCCTGCGCCTGAAGCAGAACCTGATTGCCCGCTTCCTGCCGGAGAGCCTGCGACACTTCCTTGGATCTCCACTCCGCCATATCCGCATCCCGGATCCTGGAGTTTCCCTGGCTATGGTTGGTGCGAGCCACGTCAAGATTATGAATATGATGGGAAAGCTGGGAATGCATTGCTCCCAGAGAGGAGCGGCTGTCGGCCAGTTTGGAGATCGCTTGGTCGATCACTGGAAGGTTTGACTGCGCCCCTTGCTTCGTGTGCGCTACCAGGCCGTCGATTCCAAGCGCGCTGGGCAGAATGTTCGCCCCGGGCACCGAATAGCCGATCCGGTCGGCGGCATTGTGATCGATCCCTACCTGAAATTCCAACTGGGGCCCGGAGCCGTTGAGGAGATGGGTTCTGTCATAGATCGTGGTATTGGCGATCCTGCGAATCTCGTCCTTCAGCTGCTGAAACTCCATATTCACGTAAGATCTCTCATCATTGCCTACGGTATCGGAAGCCGAAACCATCGAGAGTTCGCGCATTCTCACCAGAATATTCTGCGCCTCAACGATTCCCCCCTCTGCGGTTTGAATCATCGAGATTCCATCCTGCGTATTTCTTTGTGCCATTTGCATGGAGCGGATTCCGCCACGAAGCTTCTCGGAAATGGAAAGGCCGGCGGCATCGTCCCCGGACCGCACAATACGGTCGCCGGAAGCGAGACGCTCAAGCGTGCGCTGCCGGTCGGAAGTGGCCGAGCTAAGCTCTCGATTAGCCTGCATCGACTGCATATTTGTGGCAATTCTCAGCGCCAAAATCCCCCCTCCCTGGATGAGACTTCCTTATCTTTCGGCTGCCAGGGGGATGAATTTTAGGGATTTGGAGGGAGGAAACGCAGTGCTAAAATAATCACATCAGGAGGATTTCGCGATGAGAATGTTCCTAAGTTTGATGATTTTGCTCCAATGCCTTTTTGCAGGGAACGCTTCCGCTTCTGCATTCAGCGGAAACAAAATCGACGATCTCTTCGAGATAAAGTCCATCACGGGAAAAACCGCCCTCGCTTCCGGCAAAACCGCTGGAATCAAAGAGGGAGATTGGCTGTATTTCTCCCGCTCCCCCTTCAGATTCCAGGTGAGTTCGGTGAAAGGGAATCAGATAACAGTAAACCTGCCTGACGGACACGACCTTCAGGTGGGACAGAATCTGCTTCGGAATGAAACCGATGCGATCAAGAAAGCCATCAATAAGGAAAAGCGCCTGAAACAGGCGCTGGAAGAATAGAAACAGCGGTCACCTGAACAATAACGGTAAGGTAATACTGGTTCCCGCTCCAGCCTTCGGAAAGCGTAGATCACGAAGCGCCCTCATCAGTGGCAACCGGAAACTTCCGCCCCGCCCCCCATCCACACGCACCAGAGTATCCGCAAGCGGTTTCACCTCTTTCACGATTCCAGAAGAAAGCACGGTCAGCCTGAGGCTGAGCACGCCATGCCACCGGCCTTCCAACGCTTCCTGGATCTGCGAAACTGCGAAATCCAGGGCGGGAGCCGCCTGCCGGGCGGAAAGCGCTCCCTCCAGGTAAGGCTTCGGATCCGTAAACCATCCATGAAGCACCAAACGGGCCTCTCGGGGATCCATGGAACCGTCCACCCTGGTAACCCCGTGAGGAATCCGGGGATCAAAAACCACGAGGCGGTTGAAGCGAGGTTCGATCCTCTGCACGAAAGAGGAGAGCTCCCTATCCTGGGCATCATCAAAGCCGTTCCAGTAATCGAGAACGGACGGCTTCAGCAAAAGGGTTTCTCCGCCGCGAAACGCCAAGCGGCGGGGAGAAAGAGAATACACGAACGCCCAAGGGCCGTGGGGAACGTCGGAATGCAGCTTTTGCTCGCAGCCGTTCACGTAATAGCTCAGCCAGGGCGGGGTGATCGCCGAGCATCCGAGAGTGCGGGAAGCCCACAAACCGAGATCGGCAAGAAAACTCCGATAAGGCGATTTAGGAAAGAAATGCTCCGCCGGAGTGCGAACGAGAGTGTACTGATCCGGCACATGCCAAAGATCCCAGACAAAACGCTCAGAGCTCGTGCGTTTAGGATCCTCAAAACGGGAATCGAACGAGGCCCTCAGCTTCAAAGCCGCACGGGAAAAATGATCTTCCACCCAGAGGTATTGCTTCATGCCCCTCTTCTAACATAAATTTCCGGCATGAAATCCTACCGAAAAGAGCTTTTCTTCGAGATTCCCACCCGCTTTCGTTTTCTGAATATCACCGAAGAGGTGGAGCAAGCTCTGGAGGAGAGCCAGGTGCAGGAAGGCCTCTGCCTGGTGAACTCCATGCACATTTCTTCGTCCGTTTTCATCAACGACGATGAACGAGGGCTCCACCAGGATTTTCAGGTTTTTCTGGAAAAACTGGTTCCCCACGCCCCAACCGAACAATACCGCCACAATGACACAGGCGAAGACAATGCCGATGCCCACATCAAGCGGCAGCTCTTCGGCAGAGAGGTGGTGGTGGCGATCACGAAGGGACGGCTGGACTTCGGCCCCTGGGAGCAGATTTTTTACGGCGAGTTCGACGGCCGCCGGAAAAAGCGCGTTCTGGTTAAGATCATCGGGGAGTAAACCGGAGCTGGCTACCGCCTTCTCTGTGGCCCGCCCCCGCCTTGGCGGGCCGGTGGCTGGCGCCTCTCCTGCCTTTTCTCCTGCCGGTTCATACGCTGGTCTTGCCTCTGCTGCTGCCTTTGATGCGGCATCTGGTTCTGCTGCTGGTTCCGGGGGCGCATTCGCCCTTGCTGCCCCTCCCGAGGCTGCATCCTTCCGCCCTGCATGCCCTGACGGCCCATTTTCTTATCTCCCTGCCGCTTGTTCCCTCCGGGCGATGGAGATCCTCGTTTGGCTCTTCCCTCCTGGAACTTCTGCCTGGCCTGCCGCCACCTCTGGGTAACCTCTTCGCGCTTCATCTTCTGAATTTGTTGCTTAAAAAGGCCTGGGCGCTTCTGCCGGATCTCCTGCAACTGGAAACGCTTCACGCCGGCCGGCCTCCCCTCGCCTTTCCGGATACGGCTGGAGAATTCCTTGCCCACCTTCTGAAAGCGCTCGGAGAAGCCCGCCCCTTGCGGGTTACGAAATTTTTCGAAATCGTCCCGAGCACCGAGCAAAACCTCCCCCTCCATCGTATGCAGGCTGGTTTCCTCCCCATCCCCGGCTTCCAGGAGAAACTCGGTGCCCCTCACCCCCACTGAGGCGGTGGGGGTTCGAACCCTGAGCTTCACTTCGCTCCCCTTGCTTCCTCCAGTAACCACCCCGAGCATGGATCCACGCAAAAGCTCAAAGGCCCACCCCACGAATCCGGCCTCATTCTGGCTCAAGGCTTCATCAAAGGACATTCGGGAGCTTTCGCCCACCCGCAACCCAGTTCCATCACACAGGCGGAGATCTACCCAGGCGCCGGCGCCGGTTTCCACGGCTTCCCCTTTGGCCAGAAAGCCCCCTGCCTCCAGAGGCCTTTCCCCCGAGAGACCGAGCGCTTTGGCGCCCCCTTCCACCTTTTCCGCCGCGATGGCTTCACAGTCGCCGCTGGCATGGGCGGCTGAGGAAACAAAGGCAGAGGCGAAAAGAACAAGAAAAAACCGGGAGAGGATCGGAAGTTGGTAGAACATGCTCCCAGGATAGGGCCGGGAAGGGAGAAAAACTAGCGAAGGGCTCGCTTCTTGAGACTGCGATTCACCAGGCTTGCACGCACCAACAGGAGCACGCCAACCGTGAAAGTTTCCATCAAGAGTGTGAATCCGCGATTCATGAGTAAGGAAATACAGCCTTACCTTACTGTCGTCAATGCACCGGTTTCGCTATCTTGTTTACAGAAGAGAAGAGATTGCGTCAGTCGTCGATCCAAGAATTCGGTGGCAACGAGATCCAAGCAAAGGAGCCGATACCTCAACTCCCTGAAGCCCCTTTGGGGCCGTAGCAATCTGCCCCGCGTTGGTGGCGAAAAGGGCTTGAAGTGCCCGAATTCGCTTGTGATGGCATCCCAAGCTCGCTAGCTTCTTCTGGCAATGGAAAAGGAACTCGAGAAGGCCGCCGCGGCCCATGGTATGCGCCAAAGCTCCAATAGAAGCTTTGGCCTGGTAATGGCCACTTTCTTTCTGATCGTCACGGTGGTTTCCGCCTGGAAGCGAAACTGGGTGCCCCTTTGGTACTGGCCGGCCCTCTCAGCTTCCTTTGCCTTCTTCGCCCTGGCGCTCCCCAAAGCACTCACCCCCCTGAACCGGGCCTGGACCCTTCTCGGGATGCTTCTTCACAAGGTGATGAACCCCCTGGTGATGGGCCTTCTTTTCTTCGGATTTATCACTCCATTTGGCTTTCTGTTTCGGTGGGTCAAGGGTGATCCCCTGAGGCTGAAAATCGACCGCTGCGCTCCTTCCTACTGGATCGAGCGCAGCCCGGAAGATCAACCGGGTGGCGGAATGGCCAATCAATTTTAGCAGCAGCTCCCCTTGGTGAACCGATGAAGATTTTAGGCATCTCCGCTCTTTACCACGATTCCGCCGCGGCCCTCCTGATTGATGGCCGGCCTGTGGCTGCCGCCCAGGAAGAGCGTTTCACCCGTAAAAAGCACGACGACCGCTTCCCCGTGCTGGCCATGAACTACTGCCTGCAGGAAGCCGGCCTGAAGATCAGCGACCTCGATGCCGTGGCTTTCTACGACAAGCCCTTCCTGAAGTTCGAGCGATTGCTCTCCACCTACCTCAGCACCGCCCCCAAAGGCTTTGCCAGTTTCCGTCTCTCCATGCCCCTTTGGATCAAGGAAAAGCTGTTCCAAAAACAGATGATCATCGGGGAACTCACGAAAGTTGACCCCTCCTTCGATTGGCAGAACAAGCTGCTCTTTTCCGAGCATCATCTTTCCCATGCCTCTTCCGCCTATTATCCCTCTCCTTTCCGGGAAGCGTCCATTCTTACCATGGACGGCGTAGGCGAATGGTGCACCACCTCGATCGCCTCCGGGCGCGGACGGGAAATGAAGGTGCACCAGGAGATCCACTTCCCTCACTCGATCGGCTTGCTCTATTCCGCGTTCACCTACTTCACCGGCTTTAAAGTGAATTCCGGCGAGTATAAGGTGATGGGCCTCGCTCCTTACGGAAAGCCCCGATTCAAAGACCTCATCCTGGAAAAACTCATTGATCTGAAAGAGGACGGCTCCTTCCGCCTCGACCAATCCTATTTCGATTACTGCACCGGCCTCACGATGACGAACAAGAAGTTCGCCTCGCTCTTCGGGATCCCCCGGCGCTCTCCCGAACAGAAGCTCGAGCAAGTTCACATGGACCTTGCCGCCTCCGTGCAGGCCGTAACGGAAGAGGCCGTGCTTCGCCTTGCTCGCCAGGCGGTGAAAGTGACCGGCATTCCGGATCTCGTTCTCGCGGGAGGGGTGGCCCTCAACTGCGTGGCCAACGGAAAGCTGCTTCGCTCCGGGATCGTGCGAAACCTTTGGGTGCAGCCTGCGGCCGGCGATGCGGGAGGAGCCCTTGGCGCGGCTCTGGCAGCCCACCACCTGCATTTCAAGCAGGAGCGTGCTCACCTCGATTCCATGAGCGGCGGCTATCTGGGCCCCACTTACGAAATTTCCGTCACGGAAAAGCAGCTCCGGGAGGCCGGAGCACAATTCACCACTCTCTCCGATGACGAGCTATTCGCTGAAACCTCGAAAGCGCTCGCCGATGGAAAAGCGGTTGGCTGGATGCAGGGACGGATGGAGTTCGGGCCCCGGGCCCTGGGTGGGCGCTCCATTATCGCTGATGCTCGTTCGCCGAAAATGCAATCGCTTCTGAATCTGAAGGTGAAATACCGGGAGAGCTTCAGGCCTTTTGCACCCGCCGTGCTCCGCGAAGAGGTGGACAAGTGGTTTGAGCTTGGTGGCGACAGCCCTTATATGCTTCTCGTAGCCGACGTAAAGAAAGACAAATGCCGGGAGATGAGCTCCGAAGAGCAGGCCTTGGAAGGCATAGCCAAGCTCCTCGTTCCCCGGTCCGAGATCCCTGCCGTTACCCACGTGGACTATTCCGCCCGCATCCAAACCGTGAGTGGCGACACGAATCCCCGCTTTCACCGCCTCCTGAAGGAGTTTCAATCACGTACGGGATGCCCCGTGCTCGTGAACACCTCGTTCAACGTGCGCGGCGAACCCATCGTGGAGAGCCCTGCCGATGCTTTCCGCTGCTTCATGGGAACAGAGATCGAACTTCTTGTGGTAGGCAATTGCCTGGTACGGAAAGAAGAGCAGGATCCTTCGCTGAAGAAGGACTATAAGGACGCCTTCGAACTCGATTGAGGGCTCTTCACACCCTGACGCCGATCACCTCGAATTTGTTCACGTCCACCAATCCTTTATCGGTGAGCTTGAGCGAAGGGATCACAGGCAGGCTGAGGAACGCCAGCTGCAGAAAGGGTTCGGGCAGCTCACAGCCGATGGAAGCAGAGGCCTTTCGAAGCTTGGATAGAGAGCCGGAAATTTCCTTCTCTCCGGCGGGAGTCATCAACCCGCCAAAAGGAAGCGGCAGGCGTGCTTGCACCTCCCCGCCTTTCACCACAGAGAACCCCCCCCCGCACTCAATCAAAGAGGCCAAGGCGGCCTTCATATCCCGGGGATCCGAGCCCACCACGATCAGGTTATGGGAATCATGCCCTACGCTGGAAGCAATCGCGCCCTTCAGGCGCCCGAAGCCTTTGGCATATGCATTGGCAGGCCGGCCTCCATGCCCATACCGTTCCAGCACGGTGAGGCGGGAAATCTCGCGATCAGAAGAATGGCCGGTGAGATGCCTTGTCAGGATCTTTCCTTCCTCCACGCCGATCACATTCACCATACCGTCCGGCCCCAGCAAATCGGCCTCCGCGGGCACCTCGGCTCGGATGGTATTGGAATAGCTCGCGGCCACTCTGGAAGAGGCTTCGAGATCTCCCACCGGAACGCCGCTCTTCCATACCTTTGCAATCGCGCAACGACGGGCGTCTTCGAGGAGCACAAGATCAGCCCGGTATCCAGGCGCGATAGCTCCCAGGCGCTTGATTCCGTAATGCCGGGCCACGCTCCAGGAGGCCGCCCGGTAGGCCACCTCTACCGGCACTCCGCATTTGATCGCGCCCCGGATGAGGTGATCGATATGGCCCTCTTTGGCGATATCAAGAGGATTGCGGTCGTCGGTGCAAAAGCCCATAGAGGTGGAAGTGGCCAAGGTAAGGAGAGGAGCGAGGGCCTCGAGGTCTTTGGCCACGGAGCCTTCCCTGATCCAGGTGGAGATCCCCTTACGGAGCTTTTCAGCGGCCTCGGGGGCCGAGGAGGACTCATGGCAGCTCGAAGCTCCGCAGGCGGCATAGGCGCTGAGCTCTTGTCCGCGTACCAGAGGAGCGTGCCCATCGATATTGCCGCCCTGAAAGGCATCCAGCTTATCCCAAACATTGCGATCGCCGTGCAATACCCCGGGCACGTTCATCATTTCAGCGAGGCCGAGAGCATTGGGGTGCGTAGCGAGGGGTAGCAGATCATGGGAACCAACGATCCCCCCCCCATTGGTTTCCATATGAGTGGCGGGCACGCAGGAAGAGAGCATCACCCTGAGATCCATGTTCATTCCGGAAGCGGAATCGAGGAAATACCGCAGCCCCTCCACTCCGATCACGTTAGTGATCTCGTGAGGATCACAGATGGCGGTTGTGGTGCCGCATCGGAGCACCACACTCTCAAAATTCCCAGGCACCATCAGGGAGCTCTCGATATGAACGTGGGCATCGATGAAGCCGGGCACAAGCTTCCGGCCCTTGGCATTCACCGCTTTTCTGGCTTTCAGCCCGGCCTCTACCCCCACGATATGGCCATCCAGAATGCTGATGTCCCCGGCCACCCAGCGGCAGGAAAACACATCGAGGTATTTCACGTTCTTTATGACGAGATCGCAGGGTATTTTCCCGAGGGCCGCCTCCACCAGGCGGAGTGTGTTCAGATAACCGGGTTTGGGATTCAGAGCATTGCTTTGCATTTCCCTAGAATGTCTAAGGAAAGGAGGAAGTACAAGGCTCGCGGCAAAATGCCCGGGCCGCCCAGGAGTATAAATTACTTTAATTTATAATAACTCAGATCAATTATTATCATATCAAATAAATCAACAATCCATTTCTCCTCTGCGTCAAATGAAGGTGCATGGTAAATTTCATCCATGCAAAAACGCTCTTTTCTGATTCAAAGCCGCGCTGGTTTCTTCGGCGCCATTCTTCTCATTTATCTGGCGCTATGTTTCGCCCAGCGCTTGATCTATACGGCCTGGATCACCTCTGAATCCGAAAAATTCCCTTCCGGATTTTTCGTGGCCACTTTCGTGAAAGGCCCTCTCTTCGATCTCGGCTCCGCCGCTTATCTTTTCTTCCCGCTGGCGCTTCTTTTATTTGCCCTGCCCGACAGGCTTCGCAACCGGCGCACCGGGCGCTTCTTCACGATCCTGTTCTCGCTGTTCCCGTTGATCATTGCCCTCAACGCCATTGGCTTTGAGTTCTTCTTCTGGGAAGAATTCCGGGCGCGCTACAACTTCATCGCCGTGGACTACCTGGTGTATACGCACGAAGTGGTACGGAATATCTGGGAGAGCTACCCGGTGGTTTGGTTCTTCCTCGGCCTCCTCACCATCGCTGCTTTCCTGGGCTGGAAGCTCCGGCATCAGGTGAGGAGAATTTCCGCCTTTCCGGGCAAGGGAAAAGAACGGCTCGTGATCGGGCTGAGCGCCTTTGCCCTTCTCGGCATGAGCAATTCGCTGAACGAAGGAAAAATGCTCGAAACCGAGGCCTTCTGGGCTAGGGAGCTTTCCAAGAACACTCTTTTCGCTCTCTTCTCCGCCTACAATCACAATTCCATCGATTACCAGCAGTTCTATGTTTCTCTCGACAGGCTGGAGGCGGAAAAGAGAACGGAGGAGTGGCTGAAAGAAAGCGCAGGCGGAAAGGGCAGCCACGACCTTCCCTTCGACGTGCACGCCAGCGGCCCCGAAAAACAGTGGAATGTGATCATGGTGCCCATCGAGAGCATGAGCGCCCGCTTCATGAAACGATTCGGCTACGAAAAAGACATCACGCCGAATCTTGATCGCATGGCCGGCGAAGGCCTTTTCTTCACGAAGATGTACGCCACGGGCTCTCGAACCGTGCGCGGGCTTGAAGCCCTGATGCTCGCTCTCCCCCCAACGCCCGGCCAGAGCATCCTGCGCCGGCCGAACTCCGACCGACTGTTCAATTTGGGCACCGTTTTCCGCGAGCGCGGCTATCGTACGCAGTTTCTCTATGGTGGCTTTGCCTTTTTCGACAATATGGGCCCATGGTTCGGCTCGAACGGCTTCGAGATCATCGACCAAACGGATTTCGGAAAAGTAACCTTCCGCAACGCCTGGGGTGCTTGCGATGAAGATCTTTTCGACGAGGTGATCCGCAGAGCGGATGCCGTGCATGCCGAAGGAAAAAAATTCTTCCAGGTGGCCCTCACCACCTCCAATCACCGTCCCTATACTTTCCCCGCCGGGAGGATCGACCTGCCTCACGTAGGAGGTGGGCGCGATGCTGCAGTCAAGTACACCGATTTCGCCATCGGGCGCTTGGTAGAGGAAGCCAGGTCAAAGCCCTGGTTTAAAAATACGTTATTTGTGTTCGTAGCCGACCATAACGCCTCCGTGGCTGGAGGCACTGATCTTCCGATCCGGGACTATCTCATTCCTGCCATCGTATATAATCCCAACCTGGTAAAGCCTCAGGTGATCGAAAAACTCTCCTCCCAAATTGATCTGGCGCCCACCCTTTTGGGACTGATGAACTTCACCTATAAAAGCTGGTTCTTCGGCCAAAACCTTCTGAAGGCGAAGGCAGGAAGAGCGTTGATCGGCACCTACCAAAAGGTGGGTCTTTATGAACCAGGTTTATTTACAATTCTGGAACCCGGCCGAAGAGCGCAGCTTCAGGAAATTTCCCCCGAGGGAATCGTGAAGAAGACCACGTTTCTCGATCCTTCCATGCCTATTCCGGAGTCAGTGCTGAAAACGGCGGCCATCTATCAGGTGGCGAGCGAAATGTTCCGGGAAGGAACCACCAAAGAACCCGTTCATATCCCTGCCGGAATCCAGAAGTCGGTGGATAGAAAGGTTAGCCTGAATCCATGATCCTAACCCAAGCCTTTAACCAGAGCGCCGCGAAAGATGCCAGCACAAAAGCAGTGATCGAGCTGGGTGGCTCGGTAACTTACGGCGACCTCCGGGCCCGCATCGGCCGGCTTTCCAACCTCTACCAGGCGGAGATTCCTCATGGCGGGAGAGTGGCCATATTGGGCTCGAACGGCTCCGCCTTCGCGCAAACTTTTTTTGCCTTATCGAATTCGGGAAATCCGGTGATCCTGTTCGATCCGAGCGAAGGAGAAGACTCCCACGTTCACGATATCCGCCAGCTCTCGATCCAGGCCTTGCTGGTTACCAACGAATACAATTCCCGGGCCCAGGAAATGCTGAAGCGCGCGGGCCTGGGAAGCGTAAAGATCATCGAAATCGAAAAGCGGAGGGCGGGCGAGTACGACACCTCGTTTCAATGCCTGCCGGACAGAACCCTGAAAGATACCGATGCCGTGCTGATCGTGCGCCAGGACGATACCGGGCCGAGCATCGCCGATCGCAAATACTGCATCTTCAATCATAAACAGGTGATCGCTTCCAGCACCTCCGTAAAACGCTTCTACCAGCTGCGCCCTACCGATCGTATTTTGACCACGATGCATTGGAGCCACCCATTCGCGCTATCTCATGGCTTACTTCTTCCTCTGCTTTCCAGTGCCGCCGCGGTAGCGGATCCTCAGAGCCCTGGAGTGGAAGAGTTCGTGGATTTCCTCGCCGAGCAGCGGGTAACTCGATTTGCCGGCCCGCCGAAGTTTTATTTTCAGCTCCTCACGTACTGTGCCGCCAAGAAATTCATGCTGCCGGGGGTGAAGAGCATCACCGTGGGGATGGGATCCCTGTCCCTGGCGCTACGCAAGACTTACAAGCTGCTGAACATTCCAGTGCTTCGCTGCTACGGGCGTAAAGAGGCCATCTGGAATCTGGCCATGGATCACGTGGAAGAAGCCTTGGATATGGAGGCCGCGAAGAGCCACCCCGTGGCCGGAGTGCGGCTACAGGTTCTGAACGACGAAGGCGAGGAAATTCCAGGCTCAGGGCCCCGGGAAGGGCGATTGATGGCGATGGCGGAATACGTGGCTACCGGCTACTACCATCCGGATCCCAAGATCGCGAGCAAAGGAAACGCCGATCGTTTCCGCGGAACCTGGCTGAAAACGGGAGACGTAGCCCGCCTCGACGGAGAAGACAACGAGACCACGGTGGCCGTGCTCGGCCGGATGGACGGAATGCTGCTGCGGGAAGGTGTTTTTCTCTCCCCCAGGCGCATCGACGATGCCGCCAGCCAGATTCCTGGCGTGGCGGAAGCCGCCGGATTCGTGCGCATCAATAAAGACGAGGAGGCTGAGTTTGCCTGCGCCGTTGTGAGCGCCGGAGGGAAACTGAGTGAAAACGAAATTCTCCGGCAGCTGGAGGAAGCTTTGCCGGCCGATTTCCGCCCGCGCGCGGTTTATATTACCGATTCGATCCCTCGTGATGCCTTCGAATCGGTGAACCGGGCAGCCCTGCAGAGATTATTCAGTTAGCGGCATAGGGCGCGCTTTATTCGAAGAGCCAGCATGCTTAGAACCGCGACCGGTTCCCACAAAACCACCAGAAAGGCTCCGGACGGCCAGAGTTC
>CAZTCD010000091.1:0-5566 GCA_964612065.1 uncultured Bdellovibrionales bacterium
CGAACTCCGTGGGGCTATGAGCTGCGGGCTTGCGGCACCAACGATGACGCCGCGTCCACCGCTGGAATCAGCGTGGCACGCACCCGGCAGGGGGCCATGGCTCTAGCTGGCGCCTTGGCGGGGCTGGTGGCGCTATCGGAAGTGCTTGGGGGGGTGGGAAGATTTCGCCTGGGCTTTTCCCCAGACTATGGATTCATAGGGATTGCCGTGGCTCTTCTTGCGCGCAACAACCCGATAGGAATTATTTTTTCGGCGCTTTTGTTCGGTGCTCTCCATAAGGGGGCCGCCGATCTCGACATCGAAACCGATCATGTGACAAGAGATCTTTCGCTGGTGATTCAGGCTCTGGTGGTGCTTTTCGTGGCTTTGGCCGGCTCTTTCCGGTGGCGGGGAAAGAGGGTGATATGAGCAGCCTGGATTTTTCTCTTTCCGTATTGCGAATGAGTACCCCCTTGGTGTTTGCGGCCCTTGGCGGCCTGTTGAGCGAGCGGTCGGGCGTGATCAATATCGCATTGGAAGGGATGATGCTGGTGGGAGCCTTTGTGGCCGCGGTAGTTACCATCAGCAGCGGAAGCCCCGAGATCGGCTTCCTTGCTGCGGGCTGCGCAGGAGCGATTGTGGGAGCGTTCTATGCGCTTTCCGTGCTTCATGGCCGGGCCAATCAGATTGTGGCAGGCACTGCCTTGAATCTATTTGTGATGGGAATGATCCCTCTTCTCCTCAAGCTGCTTTACGATTCCACGGGGGGAACGCCATCCTTTGCCGCCGAGAACAGATTTCAAATCTTTCCGCTCTGGTTCGTCTTCGTGTGCGCTGCGTTTGTGTGGGTGGGTGTGAATAGAACCAGGCCCGGTTTGTGGCTGAGCTTTGCCGGGGAAAATCCTCCCGCGCTCGATGCAGCTGGGATCTCCGTGATGAAGGTTAGGTATGTGGCGGTAGCTGCATCGGGCTTGCTGGCCGCCTGGGGGGGCGCATCGCTTTCGATTTTCCTGGCGAGCGGCTATTCGAGGAATATGGTGGCCGGCAGAGGCTTTATGGCTCTGGCAGCCTTGATTTTGGGTAAGTGGAAACCCTCGGCAGCCGTGGTGGCCTGTTTGTTTTTCGGTCTGATGGAGGCCTTGCAGATCCATATGCAGGGAGCTAGCCCGCTGGGCCTTCAGTTGCCCGGGCAGCTCATTCAGGTGATTCCTTATCTTGCCACTATCGTAGTGCTCGCTGGATTTGTGGGGCGTTCGAGGCCGCCGAAGGCCATCGGCCAGTTATTCGAGAAGCGGTGACATAAGAAGATCAGCGATTCCAATCGGGGCGGCGGGAGCAGTGACCGGTTCCTTTATCGCCCACGGAAGTAGAGCTTCCTTCTAGATAGCTTTCGGCGTAGCCGTATTTTTTTGCGGTCGCGCAATTGTGCTTACCATCCTCATCGCGATAACTGATGTTCACGCAGGGTTTCCCCTGAATGCGGCATAGCAAATCAAGCTTGGAGCAATTTACCTGGCCATCGTCGGCCTGGGTTTGGTCGCAAGCTTCGCTGATGGCGCCGGCAAAACAATTCCCTTCCGAAACCTCCGGGGCAATCTCAAAGCCGTTTTTCAGAAAGCTGGAAACCCCCTTCCGAAGGGCATATTCGCAAACTTCGTTCATCACCCCGATCATGTCCGCCTTGGACGTGCAGTCGCCCCGGAGAAGCCTTCCCTTGTAGATCTTCTTCGGGAACTCGTATGGATCCGTATTGTCGTACTCGATCGCATCGCAACATTGGGATGCTCTGTCGATGATCTTTTTCACCCTGGCAATGGATGCGCCTCGGTGTCTCTGGCTGTAGTCTATCCAATGCTCTTTGGGGTATCTTTCCATTTCGCCACAAGTGCGGACCCCGTCATACGCCCTTTCATAGGAGCCGGGCTCGGTGCGCTCTTTGTCCGTGGATCCCAGGCTCATATAGCAGATGATCTTTTTTCCGGCGGCTCTGGCTTTTCCAATCGCCTGTTTCGGCCCGCAGTTGTCCAGCACGTAGTCGAGGTCTCTCCCGTAGGCCCGGATCTCAGGGCGGTCCAACTTCCTGCCTTGGCAGTTCTCGTCCAGGCACCAGCTGAAGAGCTCCATGTCCTTTTTCTCAAAGGACGCGGAAGAAGAGGGCTTTCTCGAAGGGGATGCGCAGGAAGAGAGAATGATCGCGCTTAAAAACAGGCTGCGTAGCTTCATCTTTGGATTTTAGAGCACTCTGCCGTTTTTGCCGATCTGAAAGATCTTATAGAGCATCGGATAGATTGTGCCATGCTGGAAATCCGAAACACATTGGATGCTGCTCACCATGGGAGCAGCTCGGTCTGGTTGCGAAAAGGCCCGGAAGGTTATTCTCTTCGATTCGGGATCTACAAACGCGGAGAGCTTTTCATCCGGATCCAGGTAGATCTGTGCCTTTTGGAACGGAACCTGCCTGGAATGAAATTTAATGGATTCCCATGGGCGCCCGGGCAGATAGCAGGTCATATCAAAGGTGCAGTGGAAGCCCTGGCGAACCAGTTTCGCGGTCGATTGGCTGATCTGCAGCGAGCTATTCACAGACTCGGGAGGCACGCCTTCGCTGATCTCAGAGCATACGGCTGTTTTCAGGGCGTAACCATTTTCTCGATAGGCGCCGATCAACCCTGCGAATCCGAGTACCAGGAAAAAGAAAATGGTGCCGAATCCCAGCCGGAAGGGTTTTTCCGCCGACTGCACGCTGCTTACCGCCGGGCGGCCCCCTGTTGGATTATGAAACTGGACTCCTAATCCGGGCAGATTGATGGAATAGGTGGGAACCGGTTTCGGGATATTTTTGTAGATCCGGTCGCCCATGAAAAGGGTGGGCACTTTCAATTTGCCCTGAATCTGTTCGAATACGATGCCGGAAATACAGATGCCACCGGGGCGGGCCGCGGTTTGTACTCTTGCGGCTACGTTCACGCCATCGCCGAGAAGATCGGTTCCCTGCACCACTACGTCGCCCAGATGAATGCCGATCCTGAATACCACGGCTTTGGATTCATCGAGCACGGAGTTTTCTTTTTGCATCGCCTGCTGGATCTCGATGGCACATTTCACTGCGTCGATCACGCTGGGAAATTCCGCAAGAATGGCGTCGCCGGCGGTATTGAACACGCGGCCGTTGTAGGAATAGACCAGGGATTCGAAGACCCGTTTGTGGCCGATAAAAACCTCGAGGGTATTTTCCTCCCCCTTGGCCATGAGCTTGCTGTATCCAACCACATCGGCGGTCAGAATCGTGGCAAGCTTTCTCTGGAAGTTAAGCTTTGGAGCTTCCATAAGTAACTAACGGAATCCCGACCGAAATTATTTATAGCGAAAATGAACCAAAGAGAAACGGCCGCCCCCCGGCGGCCGATTTTTCACCAACAATCCTTATTGAGGGCAAAAAAGAAGGCTTGGGAGCGGCCACCCCTGACCGCCGCCCAAGCCCCACACGGATTTCCCCTATGACTAACCCCTTGTACCGTTGGTTCATACACTCTATCGGAAGGGATAAGGTGGGGCTTGAGGGGATTTTTTCTTTCAACTTATTGATTTTATTTGTGAAAATTAATCGATGTAAGATTTTTTCAGAAAACCGGTAAACCTTTTTACGAGGGTTGAATCGTTAAACACCTTATCGGCTTCAGATCGAATATAAGGCAGCTATGAACACGATCTGGGATCTCATTGTTTTGGGTGGAGGCGGGGCAGGCCTTTTCTGTGCCTCCACGGCCGCGCGCCGCGGGAAAAGCACCCTTGTGCTGGATCATGCGGATAAGCTGGGCAAAAAGATTCTGATCTCGGGGGGAGGGAGATGCAACTTCACCAATCTCGGGGCCAGGGCTGAAACGTACAGAAGCGAAAACGAGCATTTCGCCAAGAGCGCGCTTTCCCGTTTTACCCCTCAGGATTTTCTCGCCCTGGTGAGCAAGCATGGAATCCCTTTTTACGAAAAAAAACTGGGGCAGCTTTTCTGCGTGGATTCCGCCCAGCGAATCGTGGATTTGCTCAAGGCGGAATGCGCTGAGAGCGGAGCTGCGATCCGGTTGGGGGTACAAATAAAATCCATTGATCATATGCCCGAAGGCGTTGAAGGCGCGCGCTTCAAGGTTTGCACTGAAAAGGGGGATTTTCACGCGCGGTCGGTTGCGGTGGCCACAGGGGGGTTGTCGATCCCGAAGATCGGCGCTACGGATCTCGGATATCAGATAGCCCGTAAATTCGGCCTGGAGGTAACGGAGCTGGCCCCTGCGCTGGTGAACTTTCTGATGCCTCCGGAATTTCTGGCCCGCTTCGGTGGCCTCTCCGGAATCAGTGTGGACTGTGAGCTCTCCGTGAATGGGAAGAAGTTCCGGGAAAATATCCTCTTCACCCATACCGGGATCTCCGGGCCCGCCGTGCTCCAGGTTTCGCTTCATTGGCACGAAGGGCAGCCGATTTATGCGGATCTTTCCCCCGGCAAGAATCTGGAATCGTATTTTCTTGAAATGAAAAAGTCGGGCGTGAGGAAAGAAGTAAGAACAGTGTTGGCAGATTTGCTCTCAGAACGCCTGGCCAATGCAATCGCTCCGGCCTTCGCCGCGCCAGAGGGGCCTATTTGCGAAAAGAGCGATCAGGCATTGCGCGATCTCGCCCGAAAGCTTCATCGTTGGGAGCTTCGTCCGTCGGGCACTGGAGGATACCAGAAGGCGGAAGTGACTCGTGGGGGAGTGAGCACCGGCGAGCTCTCGTCGAAGACGATGGAATCGAAGCGTGTTCCGGGCCTTTACTTCATCGGTGAGGTGGTGGACGTGACGGGGTGGCTGGGGGGCTACAACTTTCAATGGGCCTGGGCCTCGGGCCATGCTGCGGGCGAGAGTGTTTGAGGGGCCTGAGATCTAAGGCTTTTTCGGTTTGCCGCACCTAAAATTAGCCCTGCCGCAGAAAGCGTGGGTACTGGGGTCGATGTGGCTGTGTGCCGCGAGCTTAAGTGCTGAACATTGCGATGGTATTTCGGGCGGTCGGGAAAATTTCACCATATTGACAGTGCGCATGCGGATGGATAGCTTCTCTTTCGGAACATGCGAGAGCGGTTCCTTTTCCTCTAAGAAGGAAAGACAGGGGTTGGCGGCGGAGATGCAAATTTCCGCCGCCATTTTTTTTGGCGGCGGAAAATAGCGAATGGGAGCGCCGCCATTTTATTTTTCGTCGGCAACCGTAAAACCGGTGCGCCGCCTGATTATTTCTAGCTGGCTCATCGATAACAAGAAATTTCCACACGATAATGTCTGGGTCGTTCCTCATCGAAAATAGGTCATATATTTTCAGATATAGTCGATAAGCTCAAAAATCATGGAGAACACAGAAATGCGATTTATGATCTTTGGCGTAACCAGTGTTTTTTTTGCCTTCTTCTCTAATCCAGGTTTTGGTCAGAGCCTGTTCCAATCAACCACGTTGACCTACACGATGAAAGTTCCCACTCCTTCAGGTGCTGCCTATGCATCCACGCAGTCCTGCATGAAGTCTGTAAATATCAAGGCCTCAAATAAGCAATCGACGGCAAGCGTGCCAT
>CAZTCD010000091.1:5576-15890 GCA_964612065.1 uncultured Bdellovibrionales bacterium
CAGCTAAAGCAGGTGAGTGGGTAAAAGATTCAGCAGGCACAACCTGGACAATCTATTAGTGAAAATCAGGGTTAATGTTAAATAGATGAGCTTCTATTCAAATCCGCATGCCTATTCGGGGTGCGGATTTTTTATTTGTCGTCGGCGCCCACCTTTTTCTTCTTTCCGTGCGTCCAGGCCGAATGCGCGATCGCATCCCAGATCGAAGCCGAATAGCGGTCGCTGACGGAGAAGGGCATCCGAGCCGTCATCAGCCCGAATACAATGCTCACCGCCGTTACTGCTACCTGGAAGGTAAAAGACAATCCGCTGTCCTGATTGCCCAGGGCGAAGTAGCGCACTGACGTGAGTGCCATCATTCCCGGCAGCATTGCCACGATTCCTGGAACGGAGAAAACCTGGGACGGCATCCGAAAGAGTCTTCCAAAACCGAGGCTCAGCACCCCTACGGCAGCCGAGGCCAGATAGGGCGCTGCTCCTGCAGCTCCGGTGACTCTCAGACGGTCGAGCACAAGCCATCCCACTACGCCGGTGATCGTGCTCCAGCCGAGCATCTTTTTGGGCACTGTCATCAGCACGCCGAAGCAGCTCACGTTGATCATCACACCCAGTACGGAAACGATCTGCGTTGTTCGCTTCATGGCCCCAGGCTGCAGCACTTCTTTAAGCTGCATATTCGCAGCCAGATGCTGGAAGAGCAGATAGGCAAGCGCCAGGGCTAAAAGTGCCAGTGTGGCCTGCATCAGCTTCACCGTTCCCGACACCAGATTCTGTTCGGCAAGCTCGGCGATAGCCGTGGTGAGCGCCAATCCGGGAACGAGAAGCATGATGCCGCCAATGGCGTATGCCTCGATCGTGATGGGCCCCAGATGGGCATGGGCCACACCGGCCAGCACCAGGGAAGCAAAGGCAGCCATAAAATCGGAAAAGATGGGGTTTGAAACCTGGCGGGTGAGCACCTTGTGGATCAGGAGCCAGATGAGGGCCGCGATCGTGCCGCTGGCAAGGGCCGTTGTAGGCCGCTGGTAACCGATGAAGGAGGCCACCCAGCCCATGAGAAATGCGGCCATGGTTGTGATCGGCAGAGAATAACGGCCAACGAGGTGCTTGCTGCCAAGCCCGCTGGTTGCTGCCGCCAGAGAGATTTTGTCCTGCTCCAGATCATCCAGGATGGATTCCAGCTGGCAGAGCTGGCCGAGATTCGTGCCTGTTTCCCTGATCCTGGTGAGCGCGGTGGTGGGATCTTCGGGGGTGCGTGGATCGTTCAGGGTAACGAACACTCCCGTAGGCGTGGAGAACACCTCTGTTTCGCGGCCGTAATGAGCACCAATGCGGATCAGGTTGTCTTCGAGGCGGGAGGTGGGCCCTCCGCTCGAGAGATACTGCCTGGCGAAGGCCATTTGAAAGCTGAGGATTTGTTTGTCTTTCGGATGCTCAAGGGAGTTCTTCATATCGCACTTCAAGTATCTCCAGATCTTCTTCGCCCTTGGGTGTGTGAACGGTGACCATCTCTCCCTCTGAGCCTTTCAAGAGGGCTGAGGCGAGAGGGGAAATCCAGGAAATGCGGCCCCGGGCCGGATCGGTTTCGTCTATTCCCACTATGGAATAGGAGCGCTTTTTACCATCCTCGCCTTGTACTTTTACGGTGGCTCCGAAGAGCACTTTCTTTCCGCTCTGTTGTTTTGGGTCCACTGGAACAGCGATGTCGATGCGTTTGGAAAGGAAGCGCACTCGTTTGTCGATTTCCCTCAGGCGGCGCTTGCCGTAGATATAGTCGCCATTTTCGGAGCGATCGCCATTTGAGGCAGCCCAGCTCACCGTTCTCACCATGGCGGGGCGTTCCTCATCCAGGAGGCGATTCAATTCGTCCCTCAGGCGCTTGAGGCCCTGAGGGGTGATATAGTTGCGCCCACCGCCGGGTAGGGTAGGGCCGGAATCTTCGGGGACATCGTCGTCCTCGGGGCCTTCTGTGTCTTCCTTGGTAAAAGCCTTGCTCATAAAGAAAATCGCCAGGGGTTTGGGGTTGGAGTAGGGGGGCCAAGGTTAGGATGACTCCGCTTTTCTTACTTGTGAACCCGGAAAATGGCTATTTTAGGGCAATCTCACTTGATTTGCTGCGGGTAGCTGAATATAAAGCCCCTCAAACACGGTTCTTTTGAAAATTAGGGGAGGTTTGCGTGAAGGGTTTCGTCGCATTTCTTTGTCTTGGTCTTCTATCGATTTCGATGGCGGAGGCCGGGAATACCCGCCTCCCTACCTGCAATGATCAGCGGGGCCGTCCCATGCAGGTGGACAACGAGCGAGTTCTCCACCTGAAAAGATCCACCAAAAATCAGTATAAAGACCGCGCTTACATTACGGGCGTGTTGGTGGGTGTTTTGAAAGACCGTAAGAGCCATCTCCATCTCGATGTGTTCATCGGCGAATCTGAAAGCGGCCGCGGCCGTGATTCCGATATCGAAATCATCTACAACAAGGCTTTCGATTATGTGGACAGCCGCTCGGTTCGCCCGGGAATGGAAGTAAGTGCTTGCGGTGACTTCATCAATGCTTTCGACCGCGCCGGCCACTATCCTCCTTCTCCTGCAGGAGCCATCATCCACTGGACGCATATGTCTCCCCGCCCTGGCCACCAGCATGGCTTCATGGCGATCGACGGACGCGTATACGGCCAAACTGATCCTCAAGATCGCTTCATGGGCGCTCTTGTAGAAAGCTTCAGCTTCCTGAAGGTAGCGAACTAAGGCTCAAAGGCCTGTGAAGAAAAAGCCCGCGGTTTCGCGGGCTTTTTTGTTTTCTGCGGCCGCTAATCGAATCATGACTTGAGCCTTGCTTCGCAACGCAGTACTAAGGCGCGACCCTAAAGCCAAGGAGCTGCCGTGAAATCCCTCTTTTTCTTTCTTTCCGCCCTTACCCTCTCCACTTCCGCTTTTGCCAGCGGCCCTCAAACCGAATGGAATCCGCCTCGCGAGAGCGATCTGCGCCCTTCCGAACGCGTATGTGATTGCTGGGGCTGGATGGATGACGGGATGCACCCCGACTTCAAAGGCCGTATGACGGTTTCCGAGTGCATCGAAAACGAAGGCACTACCATCGCTAACTGCGATTGATCGCTCGCCTTGAGAATGCAAAAAAGCCCGCTCCGTAAGGAGGCGGGCTTTTTTTTTGGTTCAGGACCCTTAGTGAACGGCTTCCACGAACTGTTCGGCTTCCGTGGAGTGCTTCATCGCACTGGTGGAAACTTCTCCACCAGCCACGGTGTTCAGCACGCGGTCGAAGTAGCCGGTGCCCACTTCGCGCTGATGCTTGGTGGCGGTGTATCCGTCCTTCTCGCCTGCGAACTCTTCGTCCTGGAGCTGAACGTAGGCGGTCATTCCCTGGCGAGCGTAGTTCTTCGCGAGCTCGAAGCTGCGAAGGTTCAGCACGTGCCAGCCGGCGAGAGTGATGAACTGGAACTTATAGCCCATCGCGCTCAGCTCGCGCTGGAAGCGGGCGATAGTGGCGCCGTCGAGGTGCTTGCGCCAGTTGAAGCTGGGCGAGCAGTTGTAGGCGAGGAGCTTGCCGGGGAAGCGAGCGTGTACGGCATCGGCGAAGAGGCGGGCTTCGGCGAGATCCGGGGTGGAGGTTTCCATCCACACGAGATCGGCGTAAGGAGCGTAAGCGAGGGCGCGGCTGATGGCCGATCCAACGCCGGCTTTGGTTACGAAGAAGCCTTCCGGAGTGCGTTCGCCGGTGAGAAATTCACGATCGCGCTCATCGATATCAGAGGTGATGAGGCCTGCGGCGTGGGCATCCGTGCGGGCGATGATCAGGGTGGGCACTTCGCTAACATCGGCGGCCAAACGGGCAGCGGTGAGCGTGCGGATGAACTGGGAGGTAGGCACGAGCACCTTTCCGCCCAAGTGGCCGCATTTCTTCTCGCTGGCGAGCTGGTCTTCGAAGTGAACGGCGGCGGCGCCGGCTTCGATCATGCTCTTCATCAGTTCGAAGGCGTGGAGGGGGCCACCGAATCCTGCTTCAGCGTCAGCGATGATCGGCACCATCCAGTCGCGCTCGGCCTTGCCTTCGGATTTTTCGATCTGATCGGCGCGGAGAAGCGCGTTGTTGATGCGTTTCACTACGGCAGGCACCGAGTTGGCCGGATAGAGGCTCTGGTCGGGATAGGTGTTGCCGGAAAGGTTGGCATCGGCAGCTACTTGCCAGCCGCTGAGGTAAAGGGCTTCGAGGCCGCCTTTTACATATTGCACAGCTTGAGCGCCGGTCATGGCTCCCATCGAGGCCACATGCTCGCCCTGGTGGAGGCGATGCCAGAGCTTCTCAGCTCCACGGGTGGCAAGGGTGTGCTGCACTTTTACAGAGGGCTGCAGGCGCTCCACTTCGGCTTGGCTGTAAGGGCGGGTGATTCCTTTCCAGCGGGGCGAGGTATTCCAATCGTTCGTGCTCATAGATTCTCCGTAATGGGGTTCAGTTCGTTAATGGGGAAGGTACCTGGGTCAAAAGGGTTTCGTAGGCAGGCTTCGTGAGGAAGTCCACGAAGTCGTGGTGGAGCACAAGGTACTCCATGAGGCCGCGCAACTGTTCGCTGCGCTCTTTGCCTGGATTCAAGCGATCCAGCTCTTCGCCGAGCACAGTGCGGAATCTGGCCTCGTTAAAGGTGTTTCCTTCTGCGGTTACCGCCTTGAGGCGAATCCATTGCCAGAGCTGGGCGCGGGAAATTTCCGCGGTGGCGGCGTCTTCCATCAGATTGTGGATGGCCACCGCTCCCTGGCCATCGAGCCAGCGATCCATATAGGTGATCGCCACTTCGATATTGGTGCGAATGCCGGCCTCGGTTACCGAGCCGGGAAGATCTTTGGGGAAGAGATCGCTGGAGGGAATTTCGTGAGCCGGAGCCTTGGTTTTCTGATCGGCATTTTCACCGAGGGTGGCCAGGAACAGTTCTTTCACGGGCTTTACCAGATCCGGGTGGGCCACCCACGAGCCATCGAAGCCGATGCCGATCTCACGCTCTTTATCGGCCCGCACTTTCTCCAGCGCCACGCGGTTCACTTCCGGATCGCGCCGGGAGGGAATAAAGGCGGACATTCCGCCGATCGCATGGGCGCCGCGGCGGTGGCAGGTTTTCACGATCAGCTCGGAATAGGCCCGCATGAAGGGAAGGTTCATGGTGAGAACGGAACGATCAGGGAAAGGGGTGGAGGTGTGGGAGAATTTCTTCAGGATACTGAAAAGGTAATCCCAGCGGCCGGCGTTGAGGCCGGCGGCATGCTCCCGGAGCTCGAAAAGAATCTCGTCCATTTCAAAGGCGGCCGTGATGGTTTCAATGAGAACCGTGGCGCGGATCGTGCCTCGAGGAAGGCCGAGGGCTTCCTGGGCGTGAACGAATACCTTGTTCCAGAGGCGGGCCTCTTCGGCGCTTTCGAGCTTGGCAAGGTAAAAGTAGGGGCCGGATCCGCGGGCCAGCAGGGCCTCAGCGTTATGGAAGAAGTGGAGGCCGAAGTCAAAAAGCGAGGCGGAAACAGGATTTCCGTCCACGAGGAAGTTCCGCTCCAGCATATGCCAGCCTCTGGGGCGCACCACCAAGGTGGCTCCCTTGGCCTGCTGCTCATAGCGCTTTCCATCGGCTTCGTGCACCAGGCGGCCTCGGGAGGCGGCGAAGAGGCTTTCCTGGGCGCGGAGCACGTTCTCCCAGGTGGGGGAGAGGGAATCCTCGATATCCGCCATGAAAACATCGGCGCCGGAGTTCAGGGCGTTCACCATCATCTTGGGTTCGGCGGGGCCGGTGATCTCCACGTGGCGGATACGAAGATCTGGGGGGCAAGGTGCCACGGCCCAATCCTCTTCGCGGATCGACTGAGTGCTCTTCGGGTAATCCAGGCGGCCGCCGCAGCGGATCCAGTCGAGCTGCTCCAGCCGACGATTCAGAAGAGTGGTGCGCTCTCTGCCGAAGGTTCTCTGGAGATCGGTGATGAAGCGCACGGCCTCGGGAGTTAACACTCCAGCCTCGCGGGAAGGAGGGCTCAGAGGAGGTGGCGTGCGTTCTCTTACTTTTTCAGTGGTGGCGATGTTTCGTGCAGACATAAGGCTCTAATAGCGTGGGCAATCCGACTGCGCAAAAAAAAACCACGAAATCTTATAGTTAGAGTAAAAAATCTAATTGCTTTCTTAGAGTTTAAACTCTAAGAAAGGGCTCGCGCATTTCTGTTATAGGCCTATTGAGAAAGATCGGAGACTATTTATGAGCGAATATGCAGTGGCAGCCGCCGCACCGGCGAAAGCGAGGAAGCGCGCTTCCAATCGCGACCGCATCCTGAGCGAGAGCGTGGGAATCTTCAACCGCATGGGAGCGGGTTCCACCTCTACAAATCACATTTGTGCCGAGCTGGGCATCAGCCCGGGCAATCTGTATTTCCATTTCAAGAACAAGGAAGAGATCGTGTTCGCGATCTTCGAGAGGATGTGCGAGGAAACCTACGCGCTCTGGAAACAGGCGCTTGAATCTCCGCAATTCCTGCCGCCGCTGGAATTCATCGAGGCATCGATGGAGATTTTCTGGCGCTATCGTTTTTTCCACAGGGAAATGTATCACCTGCGCCGGCAGGACCCGGAGCTTTCCAGGCGCTGGCACAAGCACCTGGAGAAAACCCGCCGCTTCATGAGAGCCGCGTTTGCCAAGTGGGTTCGTAACGGGCATGTGACCACGGTGGGAGATGCGTTCACCTTCCGCATGATCAACGACATCGTGCTGGTGACGGCTTCTTCCTTCTTCCAGTTCTATGAGAGCCCGGATCGCCCGGCCACGAACAAGCCGCTCCAGCTCGCGAACCAATACCTCGCCCGCTTCCTGCAGCCGTACCTCACGCCTTCCTACTCGCGCACGGTGTTCCCGAACTAGGGCTTATTCGGCGAGGCTCAAAGTGAGAGAGGAATCGTGGGATTCCAGCGCCACCTTTCGGCTATAGTTCCAGGTGGCGCGGCGGCCGGGGCGGGTGTCTACATGAGTGAAGGTGCGCCCTCGGCCCAGGCCGGTGACAATGGAGTATTGGGCCGCCACCCCTTGCACCTGAGAGGGGGAAATTCTGCTTCTTCTACCTCGATCCTCTCTCTCGAAGGCAAAGTCGATAGCCCGGCATTTTAAATGCTGGGAGGCAGATCGTCCTCCCTGCAAGAGATTGGTGATGGGATCCCGGAAAGCAGAATTCACGATCACGTGAGTGGCCTGAATGCGATCGTCGCATGCTAACTTCTGAACCGCTTCGATCATCCGGGGATCCATCACGCAGGCCTTGTAATACATGTGATTCTGAACCGTGGTGGTAGTGGTTCCCCTTGGCGTGAATTCTGTCAGTGTCACGCCACCGGTGCGTACGGAGTTCTTTAGGCCCCAGTGAATATACTCTCCTCGTTTCGCTTCAAAATGTACCTTTTGAGCCATTCCTGCGCAGAAGCGGTAATATACGGTGGGCATGGGAATAGTGCTATGCGGATCGATCGGATGGAAATTCAGGCGCTTCTCTGTGTCTCTCAGGGCACCATCGTCGCCAACGTACTTTTCGAGTAGATCGGCGATCGGATCGACGGCTGCAAACGAGCTGTTCGATAAGAGGAGGGTCGCAAATGCTATGAGGAGTATCTTCACTCAGAGTTTCTCCTTCTTTTTGTTAGTGCCAGTGATATCGGATTCTTCCTGTCTTTGATTCCCTTTGGGTACAGGTGCAGCCTTCGGAGGCGCAATGGATCGATTGCCGGACACCGGGCCCAGGGCGGCACTCAGCAGCCCTTTCATATCGATTCCTGTTTTTCCTTTCATGCTTTTCAGCGCGTCTCTGGCGCTGATAATTCCATTCTTGTTTTTTTCCAGCTCCGTAAGCGAGATCAGCAGTTTTCTTTTGTTGTCGCGAAAGCAGGGAGTGTCTTTCAAAAAGGCGTTGGCGTCTGCCTTTGGGCTGATCTCGTACAGCTCATCGGGATGCACCAGATTGAGGAATAGGGAGAGGGTGTCTTTGATGGCAAGATCGTTGGTGCCTTCAAGGGAGGCCAGGGTGAGGTCGGCTTTGGCAAGATTGGCCTCATTGGCCGCAAAGCTGCCGGACTGAGCGTCTGCGCCCTTCGACAGGCTCTCCACCAGCTTTGCAGCGGTGTCTTTGGAGCGCTTCTCCATTCGAATCGCACATAGAAGGGCCACTTTTGCGATGACGGCATTGGCGTCGCAAGTGTCGACCAGTTTCGAGATTTTTTCTTTATCTCCGCAAAAGTTCTTCGCCTTGCCTTTCGGGCTCTCCGTGGCTGCAAATCCATAGGGTAAAATCAAAAGCTGAATCATTAGAATTCCGATCATCTTCATCCGAACACCCAGTTCCAGATCAGGGGTACTACCTCTACCGCGATCAAAACTATGATGGTTACCTCAAGCCAGTGCGAGCGCCGGATGTTCACTTCACCCTGCAGCAGGCTTGATACCTGCGCCAGCAGATTCATCTTGCGGGTGATGTTCTGCTGCCAATCCGAAAGGCGGAACCTGCGGGTGGCCGCACGATAAACCGTGGCCAGATAAAAATCCCCCACCACTTTGAGCGAGTTCTCCACCCGCTCGATAAACTCCGAGAACTCGATATAGCGTGCGGAAGCGTCCTGATAGATCTGAGCAAAAGGGGCGCGGAGCACAGTGCCCTGGCTGCGCTCGATATCGTCGTAGAGAAGGGCGAGGCGTTTGTCGAGAAGGTCATCGTAAAAGCGCATCTCGAGCAGGTGAGTTACGGCGAACTCCAGAATGTCAGCCACATCGCGGCTGGGCACCTGTTCCACCACGAGAGCGGAGTTCCATTCCACGAGCGCAAGGTCGCCCGCGCCGTACTGGTAGGTGTTTTCGAGTATCGCTTCCCGGGTTTGGGGCGCGAGCACGGTATCGTCTTCGGCCAGGAGCAGGGCCGGCACATCCGCGCGGTTCAGTAAGTTGGTAGCGTTGGTGTCATCATCGAATTGAACCAGGTTATAGACGATATAATCCTCAAACACGCCCCAGGTGGATGGCTTCTTGAGAGCTTCCTTGATCCTATCGCTCACTTCGCGGCACATCTCCTGGGCGATCTGGTCTATCTCGGCTCCTTCTTCGAGGTCCGCGGCGAGAGCTACAAGCTCGTCCCATGTGGTGCCTTCTTTCAAGGGAACCTCAAAGATCAGAGAGAGCACCCCGAAAACCCTCACCTTGCCCATCACCTCCACGCGATAGGCCCCGCAGGGAAGCTTCACATCCACGGGGGCCAGCTGAAACGCGAGAGGACGGCTTTTCACGAGCAGGCCGCGATCGATAAAACGGGGCACGCGAAAGGAGTTGGGGCCGCGGATTGTTTTCAGCAGGGTTTCCGCTTTGGCGAGATCGATCTCTTCTGCGATATCGAAGATACGGTACACAAGCACGCTTCCCCGCTTGATCTTCACCTGTGTCATGCTTTGGTCTTTCTCCGGGGAATGGCCTGGATTTTGTCTCTGATCCTGTTCCAGATTTCCTCCACCGGTGAATCCGGCTGAACGCTGAAAGGAACGAATGACTTTGGCGGCTTCAATGAGAACCACGGAATGAGGCGTGAGTTTTTCTCCGCCTTCAGAACTGCCTCTCCCACTCGCAGCACCTGCTCGTTACCGAGGCGGCCGGCCGACAGTTCCGCGCAAGCGATATCAAAGGCGGTGAAGAAACCCAGGCTGCCTTCCGGCAGCTCCCGGCCTTTCACGATGCGCAGATACCGGGCGGCCACGTGCTCGGGAAAGCGTTTCGCCACGTGGGCGAACACTTCGGGATCGTGCTCGGTATCATCGCCGATCAGAATAACCTTTCGTTCCAGCTTTCCGGCCTGTTCCACGAGAGAAAGTATCGTGCCCAGCTTGAATTTCAGAATCGAGGGTTGCCTCATCCAATCCCGCAGCACAAGATCGGCACCGGGAAATTTGTTGGAGCTGAGGAAAAATTCCACCTTGCGGCGGATTTGGGGGGGCGAGGAGGTAACAACGCTGAATGCGGATCCGGGATGCGTGTCCAACAGATCGGTATATAGCTGCGCCATGCCCGCGAAGGCGGAGGAGCGGAAGAGCCCCCGGTAAACCGTGACCAGCTTGCTCTGGGTGTGCGAGATCTTGATGGTGTCGTCGAGATCGGAGATGAGGAGAAGCGATGGGCGGCTCAAGGGGCAAACCTTTCAAAAACCAAACTGCAGCCCGGCAAGAAGCTGCATATCGTTGAACTTGCGATCGGATCCGGCAACCGTGCTGTTGTTCTTCATCCCCATGGCGTAACGGCCGTCAAAGGTGAGGTAGGTGAGG
>CAZTCD010000092.1:0-15516 GCA_964612065.1 uncultured Bdellovibrionales bacterium
AATCTTCGCTCTAGTTGCTCTGGCATGGTCGATTCAGGCCAGGCAGGCGCACGCTTGCGCTTCCAATATGAAGCCCTTGAATGTGAACTGCAATCTTCCCGAGGCAGGAGAAAGCAAGAAGTGCCAGGACTTCAAGAACCTTATGCAGCAGGCCATCAACGACTACAAAAAAGACTGCAATAAAGCAGTGCAAGCTGCCGGGCAAAACGGAAAAAAATCATGCAAAAATGGCCAGAACTGCTCCAGCGACGGCGCCGGCACCACCACTGGAGATGCCGCAAGCCAAGTGCAGGCTTTGATCAACAAGCTGAACGGCTACCACGGGAAAATTTCAGATTATAGAGATGAATTCAACACCGAGCTCGACGACAAAGAGCAAAAGGCCTGCTCAAACTACGACAAATGCGATCGAGCATTTGATCCCGGGAAAATGGGAAACAAAGTTTCTGAAAAACACACCCCCAGAGGGAATGAAAGCCGGGAAGCTCGCGGAACACAAGTAAGAGAGTTTCGAGATAGAATCGCCAGGTTTGTGGCAAATGCAAGAACGTCCAGACAACCTCCATCAACGATCACCGACGTAGGAGAAAACGAAAGCCAGTTTCTTGCCCGCGCCGCCCAGATCGTGAGCCAAATGAACACCTTTCAAACCCTGGTAGACAAAGATATCCAGGCCCTTCAACCCACACAGCGTCAGCTGCAGCAGCAGGCCCGCACTAACCAGGGGCGCTCCAATAATATGGGTTCTGATGTAACCGGAGGGCAGGGCAGTCAGCAGCAGGGCGCTCCGGGCCAGGGATCTCCTGGAGGCCAGCAGGGCGCGGGATCTGGCGGCAGCCCGGGCGGCGGATCTCCCTCTTCCGCCGATTCTGGAATCTCCGATCCGGGAGCAGATCCAACTGGCACAAGCCCTACGCCTGGAAATGTAAATCCGGGTTCTTCCACTGCTGACGGAAAAGGCAAAGAGACTGATGGCTCCACTGCCGATGGAAAAAATGGAAATGGTCTCGTAGACATCGCTCCAGGAAAAGGAGTCGGCGGCACGACTTCTGTCAGTGGCCCGTTCGGAAGCAGTGGCACTAATTCCGGATCCAGCTTTGGATCCGAGGAAGATTCCAAAACGAACCGCCTACGGCAATCCAAAGGCGGGAGCGCCGCCCGCACGGGATCCCTCGGCGGAGGAGCAGGAGGCCTCGGTGATAGTTCCGGTTCCAGCTCACCTGGCGAAGATGGCCGCGGCGGAGAGGATGTGGCAGGTGCTGCTGGAGGGCACGGTGGCATCGGTGGTGGCGGCGGTGGTGACGAAAGCGGAAGCGGTGGCGAAACCTCCGACGAAGTATTGTCACCGTTCGGAAAGCCGTTGAGTGATCCAAAATTCAGCCTGGCCGGTTCCGAAACCGATGCTTCCGTGAAAGATCTGATGGAAGATTTCGACGGCGAAGAGGCACAAGGCGGCTTCCAAGGAAACCGCGACCTAGCCAGCGGCGACGTTTACGACGGTATCGGAGAAAGAAACGGGCCTTCGCTCTTTGAGCGCACCCGGGCTTACTATGAACGATGCGCGAGAAACGCTTGCGTAACTCGCATTAAAAAGAAAACCAGCGGAGGCTGATTGAAAGTTACCGGCAGAACATTCATTTCCCTTGGGGCCGTTTGGCTCGTGGGAGTGTTTTTCCCTTCCGCCGGCGCACTCGCAGACCTGGGAGAGGTAACTTGCCATCTCAATGACCAGCTCGTTCCTGAATTCCAACCCAAAACCCCGAAAGATTTCTGCTCTCCTTCCAATCCTGCCGATCAGAAATGCTATTCAATGCTCAAGAGCATCATGGATCACTCGAAGGGCATCCGGCAGGGAATCGACTACAACTGCAAAACCATGGATGAAACCAAATCCAAGCTGGTGCAAGTGAGCGGCCAAACCGATGCACAGACTCAGGTGATCACGATGTATACCGATCTCCTGAACGTATACAAAAAGCTCGATCAAACCCTCGCAAAAGCGGAATTCGATCTGGAGCAAAAACTTCGCGGCACTTTGGGTCAGGCCCCCGCGGCCACCACCAGCGATGTAAACTCCGGAAAGATTGTTGCTGAAACCAAGGATCTTCAGGAGGCCATGAAAACCCGCGCTTCGCTGGATGCCTTCAACGTGAACAGAGTGCCAAAAACTCCCGACCTGGGCAGGGCTCACAATTCGAAAATTCATTTCGCCTCGAGAAACGGCTTTCGTTTTCTGAAGCAGGTAATGGCGCAGAGGAAACAGAACGCTGCTGATATGCAGAAATTTCAGAGCACGATTACCGGCCTCACAGCCCAACGGGATGCCATGCGAAAACCTCCCACTCCCACCACCCCTCCTCCAGCGGCTCCCGCCGCGAAAACGGCGAGCACTGGCCTGAATCCCAATACCATGATGGGCCTTGCTACCGCGGCGGCCGGCCTCGCGGGTATGATGAAGAAAAGCCAGGACGCGGATTCCGGCCTGCCTGCAGCCACATCGCCCACTCCCGGATCGGGAAATATCGCAGAGAAACCTGCCCCCATGGTGAGCAAGCTCGACGACGGAAAAGCAAAAACGTCACCTGTCGCTCCCGCTCCTCCAGCCGCCGAACCCGCCGCCAATCCTGCGCCGGAAGCCTATGCTCCGAGCGGTGGCCCGTTAAATGAGGACAGCGATATCTCGGCCCCCAATCCCGCGCCTCCCGCGGCTCCCGCCATGGCAAAAGCACCGGGCGGAGGCGGAGGAAATCCTGGCAGCGACAGTAGTGAAGGTTCTCAGAGAGGTCCGAGTGCAGCGGCCGCTGCGTCCCCCCCATCCAAAGATGAGGAAGTGATGCAAGGATTCGGCGGAGGATTTGGTGGCGGCCTCGGAGGCGGCCTGGGGCCGAGCTCGGGCGGAATGCCTCCGGAGCCGGGCATGGATCCGTCAGTAGCCGCCGCGGAGGAAGGCATGAAGGAGCTCCTCACCGATATGAAAGAGACGGTGGAAGGATATGGCGACGGAGAAAATCAGGGCGACGATGGCAGCATCATGGCCATGGACGCCGAGGATCTCTTTCCCCGAGTGCGGGCCGCCCATGTGCGCAGCCTGAAGCAGGGTAAAGTGCTAAACGGCCTGGGTGAAAAAATGACTGAATATTCCGAGTAATTTCCAGCACTTGTAAACCACTCTCCCCTGAAGAAATTCAGAGAAAGGGTCGATCAGTAGTTTGCCAGTACTATCGGTATTTGACCGTAAAGCGGAAAAGTGATGGAAATTCGGGCATCTAAATTTCGCCACTCACTCTTGGCCCTGGGGGCCCTATTTCTGCTCGCGCCTGCATCGCAGGTTTTCGCCGAACCCACTACGGTAACGATCGATCCGGCTGCCAAGCACAAGCCCCAGCAGAAACAAGATGGTCCCGCCTTCCACCGCAAACTCTGGACGGGAAAATTCGACGTAGCGGGAGACCAAAGCTCTGCCGTAGCCAAGCAGCTTCAAGGCGGGCTGCAGTTCAACTGCAAGGAACAGTTCGGTGGCCGGCCCGCCAATGGTCCCGTAAAAGCCAAGCCACCGAACTGGGCGGCTCTTCGCGAGTGTGAAGCCAGAGAAGCCGCAGCTAAGGACTACGGCAAGCAAGCCAAATCGATCGCACAACAACAGCGCGCAATGAGCATGATTTCCAAAGTCTCCGACGTAGCCGCCATGGCTTCCGTGGGAGGAGTGATCTACGCCGAGATGGGCGTGAAGAAAAACGGCCAGGACCAAACCTACGATTCCGCCGCTCACATCCAGCGCACGGCCGGCCAAGCCAGCTACGTAACAGGTGCCACTGATCTAACTCTCGGCGCCTGGGCCTATGTGGCGCAGAAGCGCAAACTCGAAGCCATGCAAAAGAACCTGACCGGGAATGGAGCGGAAACAAACAATGCCGCGCTGAACTCCAGCCTCGCGAACGCCGTAGAAGCCACCAAGAAGGCTGCCATGAGCCATATGCTCTGGGGCGCCGGCAAAGTAGCCGCAGGCTACGGGATGATGAAGGTTGCAGAGCGCAGCGAGAAGCAGGCGGAAAATATGCGCTCGCTCGCCGAGCTTGAGGAACTTAACGCCATGCTGGCAGCTAGAAACGCCGCGGGACAGCCGGTGCTGAATACCGCCAATTACGGCGCCGGAGGCGGAGCCGCGCCCTACTACCAGAACAATCAGCCCGCTTTTATCTTTCCCTCCTCCGGCAGCTCCGGCCTTGCTCCCGTTCCGGTGGCATCCGGCGAAGCCATATCGAGTGGAGGAGCTTCCGTGGCTCCTGGAAATCTCAGAGGCCCCGCTTCCGAAGGATTCTCGCCCAAAACATCCGGCCCGATCGGCGGAGGAGGCGGGCCCGGAGCCAGCACCGGAGCCAGCGCCCCCCCTCCGGGTGACGACGAAAACAGCGCCAAATCCCAGGCGGCCAGGGAAGCCATGGGCAACTCCTTCGTAACCTCGCTCACAGGAGGGCCCAAGCCCTTCGCCGGCTCAACGACCGACTCAGCTGGCAGCGAGACCCCTAACCTTGCGGGCCTGCTCGGCGGAAGCAGCACGGGCCCCGGCTCCGCGGCCACGGGCTTAAGCCCTGCCCAGATGTATAATACCGCCCTCGAAGGCACGGAAGGCATGGAGCAAGGCTCGATGGCCGGGGTGAACAGCCAGAGCGAAATTTCTCTCTTTGAGATCACCCGGGAAAAACTCACTAAAATGTTCCAGGTAGGAAATGTCGGAATCTCCAGGGACGTGGAGGTAAGAAACTAGCGGAAACGCTAAGTTTTACCCCCACCCTTCCGACAAGATAATGAGGTAGTTCGTGACACCCCAGCGACGACCAAAACCAGAACTCTCAAAGCTCCTTACAGGAGCCGTGCTACTGCTCGCTCTCTTCTCCGGACCTGCGGCTCTCGCGGAAGACTGCTCCAGCACCCAGGCCGTGCAGGATTACCAGAAGAAGATCGACGAATATACCGCAAAAAAGGAATCCGCCACTTCCGATTCCGAAAAGAAATTCGCTGAGCAGATGATTTCCGAATATACCAAGCAGCGCTCCGCTGCGATGCTTTCCTGCGAAAGCAAAGAGCGCCGTGAAGTCACGAATCGTGTGGAACAGCAAAAATGCGCTGACCGCCAGGCTGAATACAAACGCAAGAATCCCAACGATCCCAAAGAAATCTACGCCTGGAAAAACAACAAATGCGTGGATCTCTCGCAGCAGGTGAAAAACGTAACCGATAGCGACGAGTGCAACAACGCCTCGCTCTTTACCGAGCTGAAAGGCAAAAACTGCAAGCGCGCCATGGAAACCATCAAAACTGTGGGCTCCCGCAACAAAGCCCTCACCGAAGCCACCAACGCCAGCACCACCGCTTACACTGGCTATCAGGCCATGCAAGCCACTGGCAACCAGGACGATGCCCAGCTTCGCCAGGCGAACATCATGAAGGCTGCCGCGTTCTCCAAGCTCGCCACAGGCGCCATGAATCTCGCAGGCGCAATGCAGCTGAAATCAGCCGCTTCCGGAGCAGAATCCGCCAATTCCACGATCACCGAAGCACAGAAAAATCTCGCCCAAATCTGCAAAAACGCGGATGACGAGCAACGCTGCTTCTACCAGAACGCGACCAAATTCGGCATCTCCGCCGATGCCGCGGCCTACGCCAACTTCGAACGCATGAAGCGCGGCGCTTCCCAAAGCCACGATCAGGCCGAAGCTGCGAACGCCATGGCCAAGCAAAGCATGATCACCGGCGCCGCTGATATGCTGGTGGGATTGCAGGCGATGCGCATGGCTCAGATGGCCCAGCAAAACGCCGGCAACATGGCGCCTCCTCCGATGGTAATCCCTCCCGCCCCCATCGTGCATCGCTTTGGTTCTGCCCAAAGTGCGGGCTCGCCCAACCTCGATCCATCCACTCCTCTGGCCCCCATCGACTACGGCAATCCCAGCGATGCGGAAACCTTCGGCGCCCAGAACAACGGCCGTATCGAAGGCAGCCTGATGAAAGGTGGCATGGGTGTGCCTAATGGTTTCCGTTCGGCTCGCTCCCAAGTGAGTGGTGGCGGTGGCGGCGGCTCTGCCAGCAGTGGTCGTAGCGGCCGCGGCAGGAGCAGTTCCCGTTCCAGGGGCGGCCGCTACAACACCGCGCTCGGTGAAGTGCAATTCGGCGGCGGTGTTGGATTCAAAGGCGGCAATGGAGGCGGAGGAGAAAGCCAGGTGGCCAATCCTTTCGCGGATGCCCTCTCCAAGCTCTTTCCTCCCGATGAAAAAGGCAAGCCCGTGGTCGACGCCCGCCAGATCGCTTCCGGCCAGGATAACCAATACCAGGAAGAGGAATACGAAGAGCCGGGCGTAACCACCTCCGATCTCACCCTCTTCGAACAGATCACTGCCAAGTACCGGCAGCTCGACGGTTCGGGACGCTTCTAATCCGCAAGCCACGCCGAGCCCGCATCCATAATTCCGTGTAAACCTGAAAATGCATCGCGCTCGCGCTATCATAAAGCTCGATGCGCGCCCTCTTTACTTTCATCCTCTTGCTCGCCCTGCCCTCGGATGCCTTGGCGATCGGTGCTGCGTGGCCTCTGTCCGACACTCCCCGATTCTGGATTCTCGGCGAAGGCCTTCATCACCTCAGCCTCGACAATAGCTACTTTATCACCCGTGAAAACTACGATGATTCCGGCGCTGTGAGCCAGCCTCCGAATCTCAACAGCCTCAGCTACCTCAGCTCCAAGCTGCACTTCGGCTTTGGCTTCGCGCCCCGCCTGAGCCTCTTCGCCCAGATCGATGGCCGCGGCCTCTGGATGAGTTCCAATAGTGATTCCGTGGAGAGCTCTAGCAATACCGGCTTCGGCGATGCCTTTCTGGCCTTCCGCTGGCTCGCCTACCGTTCCCGCGCCACCGATCGCGTTTATCCCTCCGAATGGAGCCCGGAGTCTTTTCTCATCGTGGGAGAAGGCTCCTGGAGTTTCCCGGTTTACGACACCTCCGCCCAGGGCCGCCCTCCTCTCGGCGATCAAAGCAACGATTTCACCGCCCTCGCCCGCGCGGCCTGGTATACCAACGAGTGGCTCGCGTTCAGCGGCAGTGTCGGCTACAACTACCGCACCGCTGGCTACTCCTCAGGCATTCCCTGGAATCTGCGTGCCGATTTTTCCCTCCAGGAAAGATGGCGCCTCCGCTTCTGGCTCAATTTCGAAAACTTCCAGCCGTTGAACCATTCCACCACGGCTTTGAATACCGAGCAGCCCGATCCCATTCCTACGGGCAGCCTGCTTTTCAAAAGCTGGGCTCCCATCCAGCGGATGGCTACCATCGGCACGGGTTGGCTTTGGAGCAAAGAGTGGGAGCTCACGGGCGCATTCTTCACTACCCCGGCGGGCCACAATTCCGCCAAAGGCTGGGGAGGAAACCTCGGCATCACCTGGCGCCCCTATCAGGTACCCGAGATTCGCTATGATGAATACCGCCAAAAGCAGATCGAGCGCCTGAAAACGGAAAAACGGGAATACCGCCGCAGGGAAGTGGTGAAATACGGTTTCCGCGCCACCATCGTGCGAGTGAGTGCCCAAGGAAACTACCTCCGGATCAACTACGGAGAAAAAGACAGGGTAAGAGCCGGCGACACCTTTTACGTAATGCCCGCCGATACATTGGACGGCCGGGCCCAAAGACCCGTGGCCTTCGCCACCGTGGTACAGGTACAGACCGACGCAGCCTTCCTTCACGTGGACGAGCGTTACGTGGAAAACCTCCAGATCACCGAGGGCATGGACGCACGCCGCGTTTATTTCGACACGGAATAATCCCGTTCCCGCCAATTAACGCAGCGTGATCCTCGCCCTCACACGGCAAAGTGTGGTTTTGTCTTTCTTGAGCCGAGCGAACTCTCCATGAAATTCCGCTTGCCTCCCCTTTCTTCGATCCTTAACCTACTAATATGAAAAAGATTTACGCCTTGCTCACGTTGTCTCTTTTGTTCACCGCGAATGCGTACGCGAAAACCTTCGCGAACCAGTTCATCGAATTTCAGCTTCCTGATAAGTGGGAATGCCAGCTCGACGGCACCGAATGGGTTTGCCAATCCACCGACGAGCAGAAAAAGCGCGATGCGATCATTGTGCTCGCTGCAAAGATCAAGAAGCCCGGGATGGACGATCTCCCTGTCTACAAAGCCCACCTCGAGAAGCCGCAGCAGTATCAGTCGCTCTCCGGTGAAGCGATCACTTCCGAGCCGAAGTATGTGAAGGACCTCGATATCTCGGGCCACCCCTGGATCGATTCCCTTCACCTTCAATCCGAGATCCCTGATTTCTACACCCGCTATCTGGCCACGGTGGAAGCCGATCTTGGTATCCTGGTTACCTTCTCGGTGCGCAAGGATAAGTACGACGAATACGGGCCAGACATCGACTCCATGGTGAAAAGCCTCCGTGCTTTCCGCAAGCCCGGCGCCTTGAATCAGGACGGAGATAAGACGCCCGACATCAATCCCGATGACACGATCTTCAAGCAAGGCTCCGGAGCCACCAAAAAGGCTGCCGGCGGCGGTGAAGATGCTGGAGGAGCAGCCATGCTCCTCCTCCTCATCGTGGCAGGTGGCGTAGGCTTCTTTATCTGGAAGAAGAAGCAGCAGAAGAAATAAGGGGACTCCACTCCCGAATCAAAAAACCCGCGGCGCAAACCGCGGGTTTTTCTTTTGCCCGATATCCCCGGGCACTACCTAAGGCGTTCGCGCTCCAGCTGGGCCAGCACCTTCTTCACATACCCTTGGGTTTCTTTATAGGGCGGCACCCCTCCATACTTCTTCACCGCATTCGGGCCCGCATTATAAGCCGCGATAGCCTTCTTGAGATCGCCCCGGAACTCATTGATCATCTGCCGCAAATAGCGAGTGCCGGCCAATATATTCGCGCGGGGATTCTTGTGATCCAGCGCCTTCTTATTTCCCAGCTCTTCCGCCGTGAGGGGCATGATTTGCATCAGGCCTTTGGCCCCCACCCGAGAGGTGGCTTTATGATTAAAATTCGATTCCACCCGGATCACGGCCCGCAGGAGCGAAGGTTCGAGCCTCTCCTTGGTGGCAGCCTCTTCGATATAGGTTTCGATATAATCCAGGCGGATCTGGTCAATCAGATGCGTGCCTTTGGCTCTAGCTTCGGCGAGATCAGGAGCGGCGATCGGGGCCATCATGGCCAGGAAACAGAAAGTCCTCTTCATGATTTTAATGCTACGGCTTGAGAGTTTTATTTTCCACGCAGAAAATTCCGAGTGAGATCGCTCTTCTTCAATTCCCCGAGAGCCACGATCAGCCATCGATCGCGGCCAAAAAGCTCTCTCGCCACCCGCCAGATGTCGAGAGCCGTAACCGAATCCACCATCTCGCAGATCTCCCGGTCGCTCACCTGCCGCTCGTAGAAGAGCTCGCTCTTCGCGAGAGTGTACATTCTCGTCTCCATGGAGTCGCTTCCCATGAGCACGGCGCTCTTCACGCTGTTCTTCGCGATCTTGAGGTCGTGCTCGTCGATCGGAGTGGAAACCAGCTTCTGGATTTGTTCCCGGATCAGCTTGAGGCAATCGGGAACCTGCTTGGGGCTGGTGGCCACGTACATTCCGAGCACGCCGGTATCGGTGAAATGGGCCAGAGATGAGTAAACGGTGTAGGCATATCCTCTTTTCTCTCGGATCTCCTGAAACAGGGCCGAGCTCATATTGCCGCCCAAAAAGGCATTGAGCAAGAAAACTGCCAGGCGATTCGGATGGTCGATGGGATAGCTTTCACAGGCCAGCGTGATATGCGCCTGGTCAGTATCCTGGCGGATCAGATGCACGCCCGGATGAAAGCGAGGCTTCTTGCGGCATGCGGGTGGCAGTGGCTTTTTGGTTCCTTTGAAATCGCCGATCAGGCGGTTCAGCTTGCGCACCACCTGATCGTGGTTGAGATCCCCCGCCATGGTGATCACGATATTTTTCGAATAGTAGTGCTGCTGAAAATATTTCTTCACGCTTTCTCTCGTGAAGCTTTTGAGCACTTTCTCCGTACCTAGAATGGGGCGGCCGATCGGATGCTTGCCATAGGCTTTCTCAAACATCACTTCGTGAACCCATTCTTCCGGGCTTTCCTCCACCATGGCGAACTCCTGGAGCACCACGAGGCGTTCGCGCTCGAGCTCTACCGGATCGAATCGGGAATCTCGAAGAATATCGGTGAGCAGTTCGAGAGCGAAATCGATCTCTTTGTGGGGAAGAGTGAGGTGGAAGCAGGTGTATTCCCTGGTGGTCATGGCGTTGAAATCACCGCCCACGAGATCCACGTCGCGCGCAATGTCCAGGGCGCTGCGCTTTCCCGTTCCCTTGAACATCATATGCTCCAGGAAATGCGCCATTCCCGCCTGCCCGGGAGTTTCGTGACGCGAGCCGCCCTTCACCCAAACACCGATAGCCAGGCTTTTGAACGAGCGCGCGCATTCTGTGAGCAGCACGGTGCCATTCTTGAGCGCAGTTCTACGGAAAAACTTCTTTGGCATTCTTTTCCCCGAGGAATGGAGAGGAAACCCCTCATTCTATTGTAACGCGCCTCACAGCCTGGGCAAAGCCGATCAGAAGCCGGCGCCGTGTGCCAGACACAAAGCGAGGCAAATTTACTCAATCCCGGGGCATCGCTAAAACTTCTTCGGTTGCGACCTCCAAATTCTCCTATCAAGAACCGTGAATCTGATAAAAGAAATCCGGGTGGAAAAGAAAAGCAAAATTCAGCCCCTTAGCCATTCTCACGATTTCCTCGATTCTCTGATCGAAAATCTTCCGTTGATGATCTTCGTGAAAGAAGCCAAGGACCTACGATTCGTCCGTTTCAATCGCGCGGGCGAGGAGCTGCTCGGCATTTCCCGAAGCGAGCTGATCGGAAAGAATGATTTCGATTTCTTCCCGAAAGAGCAGGCGGAGTTTTTCGTGGCGAAAGACAGAGCCGTGCTTCGGGGCCGCGAGATTCTTGATATTCCCGAAGAACCTATTATGACCCGGCGGCAAGGTGGCCGGGTTCTTCACACCAGAAAAATTCCTCTCATCGGGGCAGATGGGCAGCCGGAATACCTTCTCGGCATTTCCGAAGACATCACCGATCAATCAAAAGCCGAAGACACCCGCCGCCGCATGATCCTCGAGGAGGCGATCCTGAAAGAGAGAGAGGCCTCTGCCGTCCGGGCGGCGATATTGGCAGACGCCAGCTCTGCCATCATCCGCACTCTGGATTACCAGCAATCCCTCAAGGCCTTGGCCAATGTATTGGTTCCGGCGCTCGGCGAAGGCTGTGCGATCAGCATCCGTAAGGAAGATGGAAGCCTGGAGCGAGTTGTAGTGCTCGGTAACGGATTTGACCGAACCATGGAACCCAAGTTACGGGCTATGAACCCGATCCATGAAAAGGGAGCCGCCGGCGTAGCTCATCTTTTCGCCACGGGGCAAAGCCAGGTTTTTTCTCCTCTTTCTGACGAACAGTTACGATCCATCACAGCAACGGAAGAGCACTTCAATGTGGCGAAGAGCCTTGAAATAAAACACCTGATGCTGATGCCCCTCATCGCGCACGACAGGGTGTTCGGTGCCATCAACCTGTTTCGCTGCGGCAGCAAGCCCTTTTCCGCTGAAGACAAGGAGCTTGCCGAAGAGATCGGTCGCCGCGCCGGCATCAATCTCGAGAACTGCTTTCTCTACGAAGGAGCCCAGCGTGCGATCGACCTCCGCGATCAGTTCCTCTCTATTGCCAGCCACGAATTGAAAACCCCCCTAACCTCTCTCCGCCTGCAGATCGATCTGGCGGAAAAATCAGGTGCCGCCTCTCTCCGCCTGGATCGCTTGTCCAAACAGGTGGATCGCCTTACTCGCCTGATCGAAGATCTTCTCGACGTAACCAGGATTCAATCAGGGAAGATCAATTACAAGCTTGAATCGGTGAATCTATCCGAGCTGGTATCCGAAACCGTGGAGCGAATGGCAAATTCGCTCGCCGCCGTGAACTGCCAGCTGCAAACCTGGATCGATCCAAACTTGATCGTGCGCGCCGATCCCGGACGCATAGAACAAGTATTGGTGAACCTGCTTTCCAACGCGATAAAATACGCCCCAGGCTCCCCGGTTGAAGTTCGTCTGTTCGATGCAGGCAAAGGAATGCTGGCCATCGAAGTGAAGGACCGTGGCCCCGGGATTTCCCAAGAGAAGCTCGGCCTCATCTTTGACCGGTTTGAGAGAGCCGGCATGAGCCGAAACATCGGCGGTTTGGGCCTGGGCCTCTTTATCGCAAAGCAGATCACCGAAGCCCATGGAGGTCAGATACAAGCCGAAAGCAGCCCGGGCCTCGGTGCGAAATTCACGGTGCGAATTCCGAAAGCCGGGCCCGGTAAAACGCGGGACTGAATCAGGAAACGAACTACCTTTTCAAGCGGAGGCCGTTAACCACCAATGCTCCGCTCGAGGAATCCCTCATCATCGTGAACAGCACCGTATAGGCACCACCGGCGCGCAGGCCGATGGGAAGCATTCTTCCATCCGCCAACTGAACCTTTACGATAGCACGGGTGAAAAACACCATACGTGACTCCACTCCGAGGCCGCTATCAAGAGCGGCGATCTCATCTTGCGAGATCAGGCTCTGGATCGGAAGGCGGAAAGAAACCGTCTGGCGAGAGTCGCTGGCCACAGGCTTCAGGGAAGTGAGGCGCCCGGAAGAAGCCACAAGGGCGAATTCGTTTTTTGAAGTGATCACCTGAGTTTCCCGGCCTTCGATGTCGCGGGAGGGAACTGGCTCGAGAGGACTACGGTTCGCCCATGCGAATTTTCCTTCTTCCGTCTTCCGGCAAGTCAGGAAAGAAACGTCGGATGAGAACTCGAGAACATCATTATCGATAGCGCGCAATTCCAGGGAAGACGGATAATAGGCAGCTTTCCCCAGATCGGAAGCGGAGGAGCAGTAGGCGGATCCGCCGTCCTGCAATTTTACCATTTTTGCTCCATCCACACGGGCGGCAGGGGAGGACGAGGGGAGGATCAAGAGAGCCAAAAGGGAAAATATCATACAGGTTACTCCTTTATAGGTAGCGTGTTTCTAGCAATCCCCCCATCCACCCACAAGGCGCACCGGAGCAAAGAAACATAAAAGCCCCCCCGGAATCCGGAGAGGCTTTTATTCGTCAGACCAAAGGTCAGATGAGCTTAGTGCCGAGGGCGGCTGTCATCTCCACCTTTACCCGGGCCCACATCCAGAAGCACTTTGCGCGAGAGGCGCATCTTGCCCTGGCGGTCCACGTCGAGCACCTTCACGTCGATCACGTCGCCCTCTTTGAGCACGTCGGTCACGCGCTGGATGCGCTCGTGGGCGATCTCGGAGATGTGGAGAAGGCCATCGTTTCCGGGAGTCACTTCCACGAAGGCTCCGAAATCCATGATCTTCTTCACCTTGCCGGTATACACCTTGCCCACCTGCACTTCTTCCACGATCGATTCGATGATCGCGATCGCCTTCTTCGCGGCGTCGAGGTCGGAAGAAGCGATGTGGATCACGCCATCGTCGTTGATGTCGATCTTGGCTCCGGTGCTTTCGATGATTCCACGAATCACCTTTCCACCGGTTCCGATCACTTCACGGATCTTGTCTTGCTTGATCGTCATCGTGAGGATGCGAGGAGCGTTCGGGCTGATATCCGCGCGAGGCTCGGTGATCGCCTTGGCCATCTGGTCGAGGATGTGAAGGCGGCCTTCGTGCGCCTGCTTGAGAGCGGTTCGCATGATCGCTTCGTCCACGCCTTCGATCTTGATGTCCATCTGAATGGCGGTCACGCCGTCTTTGGTGCCGGCCACTTTGAAGTCCATATCGCCGAGGTGGTCTTCGTCACCGAGGATGTCGGTGAGCACAGCCACTCGCTCGCCCTCTTTCACGAGGCCCATGGCGATACCGCCCACAGGTTTCGGGAAAGGCACGCCGGCATCCATGAGACTCATGGAGCTGGAGCATACGGAACCCATGGAGCTCGAACCGTTCGATTCGAGCGTTTCGCACACGAGGCGGATCGTATAGGGGAATTCTTCGCCCTTTGGAATCATCGCCGAGATGGCGCGCTCCGCGAGAGCGCCGTGGCCGATTTCGCGCCGGCCAGGGGCACGCATGAAGCCCGCTTCCCCTACCGAGAAGGGAGGGAAATTATAGTGCAACATAAACTTCTTCGAGCTCTGCGGGCTGCGAAGAGGATCATAGAGTTGCTCATCATCACCGGTGCCGAGGGTGGTCACGGAGAGCACCTGGGTTTCACCGCGGGTGAAGAGGCCCGAGCCATGAGTTTTGTGGAGAATGCCCACTTCGCACTCGATCGGGCGCACGGTTCTGAGATCGCGGCCGTCGAGGCGGGTGCCGTTCAGCACCATCTCGCGCATCACGTTGTACTTGAGGAGCTCATAGAGGCCTTCGGCCTGCTTGGTCTTCTCTGCTTTTTCTTTCTCATCGGCGATGCCGGCTACAGCTTTTTCCACGGCCTTCACCTGGATCTCGCCAAGCGCGCTGTAGCGATCGGCTTTCACCTTGTGGCCGAAAGCCTTGGTCACTTCGTCGCCGAAGGAGTTCACGGCGCTCTTCACGCCATCATCCACAGCGGGAGGGGTGAAAGCACGCTTGGGCTGGCCAAGCTTCTCACGAAGCTCGTGCTGCATCTTGAGGAGAGGCTGGATGGCACGGTGGCCTTCCAGGATACCCTGAAGAACTTCTTCTTCGGGTACTTCCTGGGCTCCGCCTTCCACCATCATGATCGCCTTTTCCGTTCCGGCGATGAAGATCTCCATGTCGCTTTCTTTCTGCTGCGCCATGGTGGGGTTGATGATGAACTTGCCGTTGATCCGGCCCACCCGAACGCCAGCCGTGGGGCCGCCGAAAGGGATGTCGCTCATGTGGAGAGCAGCCGAAGCACCGAGAGAAGCGGCCACTTCAGGATCGTTTTCGGTATCCACGGAAAGCACGGTGGCTACCACCTGCGTATCGTTGAGGTAGCCCTCAGGAAAGAGCGGGCGGATCGGGCGATCGATGATGCGCGCGATCAGGGTGGCATCCGTGGACGGGCGCGATTCGCGCTTGAAGAAGCCACCGGGGAATTTTCCAGCTGCGTAGTATTTCTCCTGGTAGTCCACCGTGAGAGGGAACCAGCTCTGGCCGGGTTTCGGCTTGGCGTTGGAAACAGCGGTCACGAGAACCTGGGTTTGCCCGTAGGTAACTAGCACCGAGCCGTGTGCCTGTTTGGCGAGGCGGCCGGTTTCGATGGTAATAGGGCGCCCACCGAACTCACAGCTGAGTATGGTCTTCTTGTTCAGCATTATATTTTCCAATCCGGGAGGGCGAGCGAGCGCGAGCGAAGGCCCGGGCCGCGAGCCGCTCCCTAAGTGCTAATTGTTTAGTATTTAGAGAGAGGCCGTGCGCTTACTTGCGGAGCTCGAGCTTGCTGATGAGCGCAGAGTAGCGGCTTTCGTCTTTGCGCTT
>CAZTCD010000093.1:0-7489 GCA_964612065.1 uncultured Bdellovibrionales bacterium
TCGGCCGGGGGCTTAAACTCGAAGAGTGCAGGCGGCAACTTAGCGCCTAAGACCTGATTTTGCAACGTGATTTTGGTTTTGTTCCCACTCTGGTTTTCAGTAATGAGCTCTTGAATCAAGTACTTACCGTCTACCCGCAGCAAAACTTGTTCGATATCGCCCATGGGCTTCGCCGGCTTCAGGGTGATCTGGGTCCATTTTTCTCCCGAGGCCAAGGGGGGCTGGACCTCCTTGGCGATAATTTTGAACTCCTTTTGTAACGGGGAAGTGCCAGTGAGAATGCGAAATAGGGGCTGCTTTTCCAGCTCACTGGTCTTCTTCTGGATCACTTGCCCTTTGCCTTTTCCCCGCGCATCTGGGGTGTAGTAGTAAACTTTCCTTCCATTGGATACGAGAACACTTGCCTCAGGCTCATGTATCTCCCAACGAATGAAGTTGGGCTTTGATAGCTTTAGGGTGCCTTTGCTTGTTTTGGTTCGGGCAAGAGAAGCTTGATAAACCTCCTGCAGAAACTCGGCTTCCAGAGAGGCGTTTTTCTTATAAGTTTGCTGAAGCTTATTTAGTGAGAAAGGCTTGGAGGTGTCTAATTTTGCTTTGTTTACCCCCCAAGCGGCCCCGGGGAGCGAAAGAAACGCCAGGAGAGAAATCCTAAAGAAAAACATCTTGGAAGCAGTATAGCACTAGGGATAGAAGGGGCGGATGAAAACCCTTCTTTTCTTTTCCTTATCCTTGGCCTTGTTTTCTTGCTCCAGTGTTTCCGCTGCCACTGTATTCAATCTGAACGTATTTGATCAGTTGCAGGGCGACTGGCAGCCTGGTTTTCGCGAAAATCGCATGGCGGCCGTCTCTGATTATGTGCGGTCCACCGCTCCAGACATCGTGGTGTTTCAAGAAGCCCAAGGCAATAGACCTGGCTCAGTGGGTGGCGGCGATGACAGCATCGATGGCGCCTTACTAGCCTCTGCCTATCCGCACAGGAAATATGTGCATGAAATGACCGGAAAAGACGGCGCCTCTTATGTCTACTGGATTGACTCGAAGAAAGAGCCTCGGAAATGGATCGAGGATGGCTTTTCTTTTCCTGGAGGAGTGGATCGCAGGGTTTTGGCCGGCATTTGGGATGGTGTAGATGGCGCTGGATGCCTTGGGGTGATCGGCTTGCACCTCAGCTATCAGACCTCCGCTGTAAGGCAGCTCGAAGCGCAGTGGATAGTTGATTGGGTGAAGAGCCATGAAATGGAATGTAGCCGCTGGCTGGTGGTGGGGGATTTCAACGCGAACGAAACCAGCGCGGAGATGAATGTTCTTTTCAATGCCGGTCTTAATCACCTTTTTCGTGAGTTGAAGCCTACGGTGGGGGCTTTTAATCCGATTCGTCGGATCTATGGCGAGAACATCCCTTCACTTACTATCGATTGGGCTCTTGGTTGGAACCTCAAGGGCGAGGCCGAGGTGGTGCTGGACCGGCCTTACCTGGGGCGCTGGGTTTCTGATCACGCGGGAATTAATATTCGCGTCTTGCCTTGAGCCAGGGGTTTAGTCCTATAGCATCAGGCTGAGATATAACATTCCAGCTCATGCCGTGAGCTGGATGCTCACCATCTTGGACACGCCTGCATCTTCCATGGTTACACCATAGAGCTTATCGTTGAGCTCCATCGTGCGCTTGTTGTGCGTGATGATGATGAATTGCGAGCGCTTAGACATCTCTCGGAGGAGAGCATTGAAACGGCCAATGTTCGCATCATCGAGAGGTGCGTCCACCTCGTCCAGCAAGCAGAAGGGCGAAGGTTTCACGAGGAAGATCGAGAACAGCAGGCTGATCGCAGTGAGAGTTTTTTCTCCCCCGGAGAGCAGGTTGATGTTCTGTGCTTTTTTGCCGGGAGGCTGAGCGGTGATGTCTACGCCAGTTTCCAGCATATCTTCCGGATTGGTGAGCGACAGCGTGGCGTTTCCGCCCCCGAAGATCACCGGGAAAACCTTCTGGAAGTGTTTGTTAACCTCTCCGAAGGCGCGCTCGAAGCGCTCTTTGGAGACGTGGTTGATTCGATCCACGGTGGACTGAAGATCACCCATGGCTTTCTCGAGATCGCTCTTCTGCGTATTGAGAAGATTATAGCGCTCCACAATGGCGTCATATTCCTCGATGGCAGCCGGGTTTACATCGCCAAGCTTGCGGATCTTTTCTCTGAGAAGGGTTACTTCATTCTGGATTTCCGAAATCAAGCCTTCGCCACCGTTGCGCAGAAGCTGCACTTGCTCCATGGTTTCCGGCTGAAGAGCATACTCGGCGAGCACAAGGCCGTAGCGTTCGAAGGTGTTCTGCGCCATAGAGTCGCGCTCGCTGGTAACTTTTTGGTGATCCAGGCGAAGGCTCATCAGACGTTCTTTTAAATCACGTTCCCGATTCGCATGCTCCTGCACAATAGTACGCTGCTCTTCCACTTCATTATTAAGAATATCGAAGCGATCGCGTGCCTGGCGGAAGTTTTGCTCTGCTTCTACCAGATTGGAACGAAGGCTTTCAATTTCCGCCTGAAGGGTGGCAATGCGAATGGTGGTGTCTTCGCTGTCGCTTTGACGCTTGCGGGCGTTTTCCAGCATGCTCTCCACGCGATTGCGATGCTGATTGAGCGCCATCTCATTCTGACTCTTGCGGGTTTCCAGAGTGTTTTTCTGATCGCGAAGGTTGGCGGCCTTTACCCGAGCATCCACAAGAGCCTGCTGGGCGGTATCCCAGGCGGCTCTGGTATCAGCTAGGGACTGGGCCAGACGAGCCACTTCTGACTCCAGCGAAATACGCTCCTGTTCAAGAGTGGCGATTTTATTGCGAGCCTCGTCAGCCGAGGTTTCGAGGCGGCTGCGTTCGGCCAGCATTCGCTCCTCATCCTGAACAAAGCGGGCTAGTGCACGTTCGGCCTCGCTTACCCGGGCGGTAAGTGAGGCTTCTTCACTTACGAGGCCACTAAGCTCGCCTTGGCGAGAACGAACGCTTTCTTCGGCATTTCGCTTCTCTGTTTCCAGATCCTGAATAGCGGTTTCGATAGTTTGGAGTTCGGTTTGCTTGGCTGCAATTTGTGCGCTGATCGCCTCAGCTTTTTCCTGGAGCTCTGCGATTTCTCTGTTACGGCTTACATAAGAGCCTGAAACGGAGCTTTTATCGCCCCCTTCCATATACCAGCCGCCGCGGAATAGCTCACCTTCGGTGGTGACGAAAGTAAGACCCGGGAAAAGCCCCGACAGACGCTCTGCGGCCTCCAGGCCGCGAACCACGTGGGTGTTTCCGAGGAGCTTTTGAAGCAGAGGGGTAGCTGTTTGATCGGCCGCTGCTTGGAGGCGGACAAAATTCCCGAGAGGACCCACTACTTCAGAGGCCAGATCAGCGGGCGGATTGAATCCCATATTATCGCCGGCACCAAGAGAAAGCTTCGCGAGATCAGCGAAAGCAGCTCTGCCGGAAGAGCCTTCTTTCAAGGCAGAGGACAAAGCGGCGTGTGCAGCGGTGTTTGTGGTGATGATGAGATCCACGCTTCGGCCGAGAGCGGCTTCAGCGGCGGTTTCCATTTCCCGATCCACTTCGAGAATATCGGCGAGAGTGCCTTTTACGGATTCTTGAAGATCGGTGCGAGTGGGGAGAATGGATTGGAAAACTGACTTTACTCCTTGGGAGCTGTGCTCATGCCGAAGCTTCTGCTCTTCGAGTGTTTGAATCGTGGTGCTGAGGCGTGCCTGCTCGGAGCTCAGCCGGGAAACTTCCTTCCGGCATTCATTGAGCTCCTGATTTTTGATGGAAAGCTCATCTGCCAGTTCTTTTGCCCGGGCTCGGAGGGCTTCATTTTCAGCCCTGGCCAGGCTCACCTTTTCGGAAGCTATGGCTTTTTCACCGCGGGCTTCCGAAAGGAAGGTTTCCCGCTCTGTGCGCTCGTTGGTGAGGCGAACGAGCTCTTCACTAAGCTCCATAACCCGGAGCTCAGCGAACTCGGCAGCACTTCGAGCCTTTTCTATATCTGATGAGGCTTGAAATTGGCGCTTGCGGGCATTCTCGGCAAGGGACTCGGTTTCTTCTGCTTCACGTTTGCGAGCTGCGCCGATTTCTTCCTGCTCCTGCCGGTAAGCTTCCGCAGAAGCGAAGGCCTCTTCACTGGTAGCCGCTTCCAAGCTGAGTGCTTCTTGCTGAAGCGTAAGGCTCTCCACCAGGGCGCGCTCTTCTTCCGTGTCTTTTTCAAGCTGGGCAAAGGCGATTCGGGCATCTTCCAGGTTTTTCTGGGAATATTTCAAATCATTTTCGGCATTGTTCAGTACGTTGCCGGCATCCATCCACTTCTGCTGAAATTCGCTGGAAACTTGGGAGGCCTGGGCAAGCTCCATGCGCTTCTGTGCAATCTGGGTTTCGGCAGTTTCTCTCGCGGTGGTAAGGGCGAGGTCTTCTGCGCTGAGCTGCTCGATATCCATCTCGAGTTGCCCAACTTTATTGGAATTGTCTTCCCATTTCAGGGCATTGAAATGCAGCTCGATGCTCTGAAGCTTTTCTTTCCATTCTTTGCTTTTGCGGGCTTTATCTGCCTGCCTCTCCATCTGCCGCTTTTGGTTTTCAAGCTCATTGATTACGTCGGTGACGCGGAGAAGGTTTTGCTGGGTGGCTTCAAGTTTGCGAGTGGATTCTTTACGGCGGGTTTTATATTTTACGATTCCAGCCACTTCTTCAATCATCGTGCGGCGGTCTTCCGGTTTGGCTTGCACGATCTTCGCAATTTGGCCCTGCTGGATGATGCTATAGCCACGGGATCCAACCCCGGTATCCATGAACAGCTCCTGGATATCGCGAAGGCGGCACGGAATCTTATTCAGGAAGTAATCGCATTCTCCAGAACGATAGAGTTTTCTCGTGATGGCTACTTCACGAGTCGGAAAAGACACTGGATTGGCAGAAGCTCCGGCCGGAGCATTTGGCCCGGAGAGTTCTGCGGGCATATCGATCACCAGAGTAACTTCAGCGTAGGAGGCGGGTGGAGCCTTATCGGCTCCTGCGAAGATCAGATCATTCATGGACTGGCCACGGAGATGGCGGGCGTTCTGTTCTCCCATTACCCAGAAGAAGGCGTCTACTACGTTGGATTTTCCGCAGCCGTTAGGTCCTACGATGCCAGTGATTCCATCATCGAAATGAATCACGGTTTTGTCTTTGAACGATTTAAAGCCTTGCAGCTCCAAACGGCGAATATGCATGTATTGGTTTTCCCCACCCGAAAGATTTCTGGAACAGGGATCAGTGTACTTACCTGGTGTAGTGGGAGCAATTTTTTTATCTGGCCAATCTGAGAAATTGGGCAGTGCGAAGATTGCGGGCAAATGCTCAAAATTCTTATGCTTATTTTAACTCTTGCTGAAAAGGCGCGCAGTATAATGCATGGCGCTATATTGGGCACTCGCGGCAGATTATCTCCCCTTTTTCACCATCGATTTCAACCCTGATCTTCAGGCCCTTTTCTTTCCATCTTTGGGCGGCACTCACCAAGCCTCGACCGAGACCCGAAACACAGATGATACCCTGCTCGCGAGCAATGCTGCAGGCATGAGAGAGTGCTCCTCCCTCGGCGTAGATCACCGCGGCGGCGTGGGGAAAAAATTCAATGCTTTCAGGCCGCGCTTTGGGAAAAAGAAGGATGGGTGAGGTTTCTCCGTTAAAAGGAGGCGTAGTATTTTTATCTACCAGCAGAAGTGTTCCCTCCACCTTGCCGGGCACTATTGGAATGCCTTTTATCCATCGACCCAAACAATCCTCTTGAGGTTTCTCGGGCTCAAGCCTGCGATCCGGTGGCTCATTCCAAAAGAAAGGCGGCTCCGTATTGCTATCTTCTATTCTGGACGGAAAAAGGGCTCGCCAGGCCGCGGACAATTCATTTCTTCGCTTTTGCAGAGAAAGAACTCTCTGAAGCGTGCGGCGCTGTGAGCTCGGCGCACTGGAAGGAGAGGCAAGCCAGCGCGCCGTTTCTGCTTCGCTCCTGGAGCCCAACCGTTGCATAAGAGCTTGAATGGCCAGCCCCAGGGCGATGCTCTCCTCAAGGGGATCCATGCAGCCTTTGGGGGAGCGAAAGAAAAATTCCAACCGGCTCTGTGCGCGAAGAAGGCGAAATAATCCGAAAAAGCCCAGATGGGAAGTATAAGAAAGGCCGCCGTCCGAATGGCGCACAGGTGCAACAGTACCCTGGCTTGAGAGCTCGGCTAAAAGACTTCCGTTGAAATAAGGCACGCCATTCACGAATCTAAGAACCCCGGGCGCTTTTCGAGGCATATCTATCCCCAAGCGGGCAAGAGCTTTTGACCAAGGAGAAGAAGAGTTCTCAGGGTCAAAAATGGAGAGGAGTCTTGCTTCTTCCTCTTTGCTGAGCCGGGTGGGAAGGCCCACCTCGTCGCTGACTTTCAGCCAAAGGATGTCGGAACTCTCACTCACCAACGATACCTCGCGATCATTTTTGGTAGAGCGATCAATACTCCATCAGGCAAGAATCGCGGCCCAGAATTGGCACCGGGAGAGAAATCGTGCTCGTCGAGAAAGGCTCCAGTGATCCCACTTTGAAGGCGAAGCTTTCCGTTGGTATCGAGAGAGGCGATTCTGGGAGGCGCCTGACCGAGATCAATGTCGGGCTGGGCTACTATTTCGGCGCCAAGAGGCATTTTCCAAGCCGTTGTGCCGGAATCAGCTCGGAGAGCCGAAATCTCACCGATAGTAGCGGTGGTGATCAGCAGGCCGGGCACGGGCAGATAAATCGGAGTTTCCAGCGGGTTTCCTGCGAGCGGCCGTGTCCAGCGAACGGTCCTATCATTAATGGAGACAGCATGTGCCCAACCGCGATCTGAATCCCGAAGGAGACCGATCTGGCCGATTCCGCTGGTTAGTAGGATCTGCTGGCGATCCGAATCCAGTACGGGAGATCCCCAAGGTTGCCCGGGGACATTGATTTTCCAAGCTTCGGTGCCATCGGCCCGATTTAGGGCAAAAAGAGTCGATTCCTGTCGGTCTTCATCCTCTTGGCCGGCAAAATAGACCATTTCTTTTGTCACCAGCGGGGTGGAGTCAACGTGAACCCCGCTTTTTTTCCATATCACTTTGCCATCGCTTGCATCGAGGCAGTAGAAGCCCGCTGGACCGGCGCCGAAGTAGATTATTCCTGAATTTATATTAGCCGGGGATTCCAGATGCCCATCGAACTCCCGGCTCCAAAGCACGGTGCCATCAGAGATTCGAATCGCGGTGAGCGCAGAAATTTCAGATGTGTGAACACCTTCTCCCGCGATCAGCAGATCGCCGGAATGTGTGAGCGCGATCACCGGTTCTTTCTTTTGCACCGACCAAAGCGGTTTCCCTGAAGCAAGAGAGTAGGCGTCCACGGCGCCTTCCCAGGTGCCCACGATCAGGGAATTCTCTGTAACAACAATATCAGAGAGTGGGCGGTGAGCCGGCTTTGCTGCCCAAAGTGGAACCCAGGAC
>CAZTCD010000093.1:7499-15494 GCA_964612065.1 uncultured Bdellovibrionales bacterium
GGTTTGGGGCCCCAATGTGCACCCCCGCACCCCCTGGCCGGGCTTGGGGGTGGGGGGGGGACGGGTTCATGCTCGATTTCACCCAGCTTTGTACTCACTGGAAGGTTGGAGGGATCCACCAGGCGGGAGCCATGATCGAGATACCGCAAGCCAAGCTTCGGCCAGAGCAGCCAGCCGGCGGCCCCCAGAGAAAAAACAGATACAGCAGCGATACCTAATATCAGCGCCCTGCTTTTTCGGCCGGCAAGCAACCCCGCAAGAAATCCTGCAATAGCGCCAAAGGCCGTAAGCAGCCACGGGATCACGGCCATCAATGGTAAGACAGCTGGGAAAAAATAAATTTTATTTTCTATCTTCAAAAGGCGCGCCTCTCACTGGCATGCCTGTCGATGATAACCGGCGGTCCTCAAGGAATAAAGCCTGTAAAACCTGGCAACCCAGGCAGGTGAGCTATCAGGCTTTTGCTAGCTTGGCATGCGCAGCCGCCAGGCGGGCGATCGGCACACGGAAAGGGCTGCAGCTCACATAATCGAGCCCGATCTTATGGCAGAAATGCACGGAGCGAGGCTCGCCCCCTTGCTCACCGCAGATTCCGAGCTTCATCTGCTCTCCACGGATTTTTCGGCCCTTTTCTACGCTGATTTTCATCAGCTCGCCCACGCCTTCCTGATCGATCGAAACGAAGGGGTCGGCTGCAAACACTTTCTTATCCACATAAGCGCCCAGGAAGGAGGCGGAATCATCCCGAGAAAGGCCGTAAGTGGTTTGGGTGAGATCGTTGGTTCCGAAGCTGAAAAATTCCGCATTACCCTTATCTGGGGAGGCAATGGAATCCGCTGTGAGCGCCGCACGCGGCAGCTCGATCATGGTGCCGATAGTGTAGGGAACTTTAACGACCTTCTCCTGGAAAACCTTGGCGATCTCCTCTTCGCAATAGGAGCGAATGTAGTGGAGCTCTTTCCAATCCGCGATCAGGGGAATCATGATCTCCGGCTCCACGGATTGGTTTTCTTTTTGCTTCAGCTCACAAGCAGCCTCCACGATGGCCCTTACCTGCATGCGATAGATTTCAGGATAGGAAATGCCGAGACGGCAACCACGATGCCCGAGCATGGGATTGAACTCATGGAGCACATCTTTTCTGCGGCTTAGGATCTCATAAGGAACTTCCATTTCCTTAGCCAGAGCCCGCACATCTTCTTCCTTATGGGGAAGGAATTCATGCAGCGGAGGATCCAGGAGGCGTATGGTTACTGGCAGCCCCTTCATTTCCCGAAACAAGCCCAGGAAATCGCCTTTTTGCATTGGCAGAAGTTTGGAAAGAGCACGCTCCCGTTCGCTCACGGAATCAGACAGAATCATCTGCCTCATGGCACCGATGCGGTCCGGCTCAAAGAACATATGCTCTGTGCGGCAGAGGCCGATGCCTTCAGCGCCGAATTCGCGGGCTACCTTCGCATCATGAGGGGTATCCGCATTGGTGCGAACCTTGAGGCGCCTGTTTTTATCTACCCATTCCATGAAATCGTGGAAAGAGCCTTGCGACAGATCGGCGGTAATTGTCTTAGCCTGACCGGCCATTACTTCCCCGCTCGTTCCATCGAGGGTGATCCAATCCCCCTCTTTGAATTCGCGATTGCCCACCACCATTTTTTTGCCTTCAGTGAGAATGCGGAGTGCTCCACAGCCCGCTACGCAGGTTTTTCCCATTCCTCTGGCTACCACGGCGGCATGAGAGGTCATTCCCCCCCTGGCGGTAAGAATTCCTTCTGCCACGTGCATGCCGTGGATATCTTCGGGGGAGGTTTCCACACGCACTAGGATCACTTTTTCCTTTTTTTCCTTCACCCAGGTTTCCGCGGTATCTGGATCGAACACGATTTTTCCGCTTACAGCTCCGGGGCTGGCTGGCAAACCTTTGGCGAAAATATCTTTCTTTGCACTAGGGTCGAGACGAGGATGCAGGAGCTGATCGAGCTGCTCTGGGGAAACTCGCAAAACGGCCTCCGTTTCGCTGATCAATCCTTCTCGAACCATTTCCACTGCAATTTTCATCGCTGCGGCTGCGGTACGCTTTCCATTCCTGGTTTGCAGCATGAAGAGCTTGCCTTTTTGGATGGTAAACTCCACATCCTGCATGTCCCGGTAATGCTTTTCGAGCTTCTGGTAGAGCTGCACCAATTCCTTGTAAGCCACGGGAAGTACGCTCTCAAGCGTGGGCAGATGCTTGTTTTGTTCATTGAAACTTTCGGAATTGATGGGCTGAGGGGTGCGGATGCCCGCCACCACATCTTCTCCTTGGGCATTCACCAGGAATTCTCCGAAGAATTTTTTCTCCCCGGTGCTTGGATCACGAGTGAAGGCCACGCCCGTGGCGCAATCGTTGCCCATATTTCCGTAAACCATCGCCTGCACCGTAACCGCAGTGCCGATATGCTCTGGAATGTTATTGATGCGGCGATAGGTGCAGGCCCTTGGATTCATCCAGGATCCGAAAACAGCACCGATAGCACCCCAGAGCTGTTCGCGAGGGTCTTCCGGAAAGCGTTTTCCGCTTTGCTCCATCACGATGCTCTTGAATTCTTTCACGAGGGATTTGAGGTGATCGGCGGAAAGCTCAGTGTCCAGTTCTACGCCCACTTCGGCCTTTTTGTGTTCGAGCGCGGTTTCGAAAAGAGACGTGTTCACGTTGAGCACAACATCGGAATACATCATCACGAAGCGGCGGTAGGAGTCGTAGGAAAATCTCGGGTCCTTGCTCTGCTCGATCAATCCCTGCACGGTTTCATCATTCAAGCCGAGGTTGAGCACGGTATCCATCATTCCAGGCATCGATACCGGCGCGCCTGAGCGAACACTCACGAGGAGAGGGTTTTTCTTGTCTCCAAATTTCATCGAGGTGGAGGAGAGATCTTTTTCAAGCGTGGCGATCGCCTTATCTACTTCGGCGGTAAGCGCCGAAGGGTAGGATCGGGAGTTTGCATAAAAATGGGTGCAAACATCAGTGGAAATCGTGAATCCCGGAGGCACGGGAAGGCCTAACTTCACCATGTCCGCCAGGTTTGCGCCTTTGCCTCCCAGCAAGGCCTTTTGTGATCCGTCTCCCGCGCATTCCGTGGGGCCAAAGGAATAGACGTAGCGTTTCTCCATGATTTCTCCTCGATTTTCAAAAAACAAAAATAGCTGAACTTACTCCATCTTCCAGTTGCGGAAGGCATCGTCGAGATACTCTCCCACTTTGGTGATGGCCACCCGCTCCTGCGCCATAGTGTCGCGGTGGCGAATGGTCACGTTTTGCAGGCTGAGCGAATCGTAATCGAGGGTCACGCAGAAGGGGGTGCCGATCTCCTCGTGACGGCGATAGCGTTTGCCAATGGATCCGGCAGCATCATAATCCACGCGATAGGTTTTTCTGAGATCGTCGTAGAGCTTCTGCGCAGGGGTGGCCAGCTCATCCTTTTTCATGAGCGGGAAGATCGCTGCTTTATAAGGCGAAAACTTCGGGTGGAACTTCATTACTACACGATCTTCGTTGGAGCGATAGGCATCGCAAAGAACCGCAAGAAGGAAGCGATCGCAGCCAACGGAAGTCTCAATCACGTAAGGAATGAATTTATTGTTCGATTCATCCGTATATTGGAGGCTCTTTCCGGAAAACTCCGTATGGCGGCCCAGATCGAAATCGGTACGGTTGTGAATGCCCTCAACTTCCTGCCAGCCGATCGGAAATTCATATTGGATATCGCCCGCTTGCTTGGCGTAATGAGCGAGTTCATTTTCCCCATGGGGATGAAAGCGCAGCTTGCTGGAACGAATGCCGCTATCCACGTGCCACTGATGGCGTTCGGTGCGCCACTTTTCGAAATGCTCCGAGTCTGAGCCAGGAGCCACGAAATACTGCATTTCCATTTGTTCAAATTCCCGGGTACGGAAGGTGAAGTTGCCGGGAGTGATCTCGTTCCGAAAGGCCTTGCCGATCTGGGCAATGCCGAACGGCAGCTTTCTTCGCATGGTTTCCTGCACGGATCGGAAATTCACGAAGATCCCCTGGGCCGTTTCAGGGCGGAGGTAAACCACGTTGGCTTCTTCTGCCACCGGGCCCATATAGGTTTTAAACATCATGTTGAACAGCCGCGGAGGCGTAAGATTTCCTGCCGTTCCGCAAGCAGGGCACGTGGCGCCTTCCAGCACTTTTGCCATTTCTTCCAGCTTCGGAAGATGGCCCAGCTTCTGCTCGAGTTCTCGAACCGGCTTCAAATGGTCGGCGCGATGGCGGGCTTTGCACTTTTTGCAATCCACCAAAGGATCATTGAAATTTTCCACATGGCCTGAGGCTTCCCAAACTCTCGGGTGCATGAGGATCGAGGCATCGATACCTTCCACATCATCGTGCCGGTGAATCATGGATTTCCACCAAGCGTCTTTGACGGCCAGCTTCAATTCCACACCCAAGGGGCCGTAGTCCCAGCAGGAGTTGATGCCACCGTAGATCTCAGAGCTTGGAAAGATAAATCCCCTTCGTTTGCAGAGCGAAACGAGGGTTTGCATATCGGAGAGATCTTTAAGTGGTTTATTGGGATCTGCGGAAGCTTCAGGAGAGGTGGAATCAGGCTTTTGAGTCATGGGCGACAAACCGCTGGAGTGCGGCTCCTTCTGGCCCAAAAACTAGCACTATGACGCACTGAGTGGCAAAGCAAAAGCCGGATGAACCAGGGCATGTCGCCCATGGAGTCTAAGCTCCAATCTGAGAGTTAAAACCGAGCGCTGCCAGGCTCGAAATCCGAGGGTCGAACGATATCGTCCAGCTCTTCGGTTGTTCCGTCATCTTTTACCAGAATCCTGGGAGCATCTCGCCACAGAGATTCCAAGCTATAGAAATCGCGAAGGTGATCTTGAAACACATGAACGATCACAGCACCGAGGTCGATCAAAGCCCAGCGGCCTTCCTTCATGCCTTCCTCAGCATAAACTTTTGCGCCCACCTTCCGTGCTTCATCGGAAACGAAGTCGGCTATAGCGGCAACTTGGCGATCCGAAAATCCACTGCAAACCACAAAATAGTCGGCTACTGACGACTTGTCTTCGAGGTCGAGGATGATAACGTTATCGGCCTTTTTTTCCAGGCATTTGTGGGCACAATGTTCAGCCAGTTTTCTCGTATCGGTCATTCAGTTTTTTCTAACATAGGGGTTTTGGCCGGGCAAAAATTTCTCCAGAGCCGCCCTAATCGGAGCGGGTAGATCCGGTGAAGTAGTTCTGCCCTGGCGAAGATCGGCCCTCAGGGCGGTGCTTGAGGCGGGGTGAGGGGGAATAGCCAGGATTTCATCATCTGCGTGCAGTCGGGCGACCGGGGTTCCGGGGCGATTTACTACAAGCAGCCGGCTTAAATTCCGGATTCGATCCGGCTGTTTCCATCCGGAAAAAGTGGAATAGGAATCGGCGCCGATAATCCAGAATAATCGATGCTTCTCGGCGCCGAGATGGTGGGCCTCTTCTAGGGTTTCGATAGTAAAACTATCGCCTCCCCGCTGGATATCCGCCTCCCAGACAGGAAATCCTTCCGGTAAGGCCACCAGGCTGAGCCAATAAAGCCGATCCTTGCCAGGAGCGACTGGTGCAGGCTTGCCCGGGCTAACAGAGGCCGGGACAAATACGATCTGTTTTATCTCGGGCCGCAGGCGGCGAACGGATCGGGCCACATGAAGATGCCCTTCGTGAACCGGGTCAAAGCTTCCCCCGTAAAGTGCGGTGGGAAGGCTGAAGTCGATCATCTTAGCGGGCCCTCAGGCCGTATTTGTCGGTAAAGAGCATGTCAGATACCAGCTGGACCAGCTCTTTCACGCCTTCTGTGGTGGCAACGGATATCTTCCGGTAGAGGCGCTTTTCGCTATCTAACTTGGCGCAAAACTCGTCGAGCTTCTCGGTATCCTGGGCAGAATCCATTTTATTGAAAACGATCACCTCACGACGCGCAAGCATTTCAGGATTAAAGCTCTCGAGCTCTTTGCGTACAATGCGGTAATCCTCGGCAGGATCGCGTTCGGAAGCCGCATCGATGATGTGGAGATAAAGCTTGGTTCGTTCCAGGTGTTTGAGGAAGCGGATTCCAAGACCCACTCCTTCGCTGGCTCCCTCTATTAACCCGGGTACATCAGCCACAACGAAGGTGCGATTTTCATCCATCCGAACCACCCCTAGGTTGGGAACCAGGGTGGTGAAGGCATAGTCGGCGATTTTAGGGCGAGCTGCAGACACAGCAGCAATCAAGCTCGATTTTCCCACATTGGGAAAGCCTAGCAATCCCACATCGGCGAGTAATTTCAGCTCGAGTTTGATTCGCCTTGAGTCTCCTGGCTCGCCAGGTTGGGCAAATTTCGGTGTTTGGTGAGTGGACGTGGCGAAGTGGGTATTGCCTTTGCCACCGCGGCCGCCCTTGCACAACAGAACGGGCTCCATATCGGCCCGGATCACTTCGAAAAGAATTTCGCCGGTATCGGCGTCTCTGATGATGGTGCCAACGGGCACGCGGATAATGATGTCTTCACCGTCTCGTCCCGCGCGATTTTTTCCTGAACCGGGATCGCCATTGTCCGCGTGGTACTTTTTGCGGAATCGGAAATCCATAAGGGTGGAAAGGTTGGTGTCGGGGCGGATAAAGATGCTTCCGCCCTTGCCTCCGTCGCCTCCATCCGGCCCACCTCGGGGCTCCATGGTTTCACGGCGAAAATGGACAGAGCCGGCCCCACCGTGGCCTGCGTTCAATTCAATTTCTGCCTCGTCTACGAACTTCATAAAAACAAGAGATGTCTAAAAACAAAGGGCATGCGTCCCGCAGGAGCATGCCCCCAATTTGGTCTGATCGTCCCAGCCGATTAAACAGCGGCGGGATAAACAGAGATCTTCTGGCGCTTGCGGTCTTTGTGCTCGAACTTCACCACGCCATCGATGAGCGAGAACAGGGTGAAATCGCGGCCAAGGCCCACGTTCGTTCCAGGATGCCAAACGGTGCCAACCTGGCGAGCGATGATGCTTCCGGCTTTTACGGCTTCACCGCCGAAGCGCTTGATGCCACGCATTTTCGGATTTGAGTCGCGTCCGTTCTTTGTACTACCACCAGCTTTTTTTGATGCCATTGTAAATTCCTCTTCGAATCAGTTGAGTAGTTAAACCTTATTTGCTCTTTTTGGCGGCTTTCTTAGGAGCGGCTGCTTTAGCTGCGCTTTTCTTCGCTGGAGCTTTCTTGGCAGGTGCGGCAGCCTTTGCTTCCAAGCCAGTGGGTTCAGTTTCAAGAGCCCAGGCATCGCCAGCGCGGAAACCTACGCGGCCCATGATGGTCTTGCGATCTTCCGCAGAGAGGGCATCTTTTTCGCCAGAACCGTTATCGATACCGGTGATCAGGAGGCGGGTGTAAGGCTGACGATGGCCAGTCTTCTTATCATTCTGTTTGGAAGGCTTCTTCTTGTAGATGATTACCTTGGGGCCCTTCTCGATGGCCACAACTTCAGCGGCTACAGAAGCGGAAGCAACATGAGGTTGGCCGATCTTGGCTTCGCCACCGGTTCCGGTAACAAGGAGCACTTCGGAGAAATTCGTGGTGGCGCCGAGCTCAAGTGGAAGAAGTTCAACTTGAAGAGTGTCACCCTTCTTTACTTTGTATTGTTTGCCACCGGTTTGAATCACTGCGTACATACGGAAACCTTCCACTGTTCTGTTTCTTCCCAGAAGGAACTATTCAATTTTCCCAGTAGGAAATCGCCTACTGGTGCCACTTCTTCGCGCCAAAGGCGCACCACGCGATGTGCGGGAAATATCTGGCTGTTTTACTGGCCGGTAAGCTAAGTGTCAAGAATGAAAGGGGTATCCTTGCCCTACGGACTTATTGTCGGGCCCATTGGCTTCAGATCGGAATGTGCTCGTAATTAAAGGGGATTAGAAGCCCCAAATGGAAGACGGGCAAGCTAGGACATGAGGGAAGGCCCTTACTGAGGGGTGGCA
>CAZTCD010000094.1:0-15272 GCA_964612065.1 uncultured Bdellovibrionales bacterium
CCCGGGCTCACCACATAACTGCCTACGTAATCATGGAACGTGAGGCCCAGGCGCAGCCTCGTGAATACCGTCGGCAGCCAGTTCAAGCCTCCCCCGTACTCCCATTTCTTGTAGGGATCAGGCAGCACCACCGTTTTATTGAAAACACTCTCGAAATAATCAGCGAAAAGGTAAATAAGCACGCTTTGCCCGTAGACGGCAAAATCCGGCTGCACGTGCACGCTCCACGGCTGCGTGCCGTTTCCCACGCCTATCGCCAGCTCTGACTGGAAGGAGAAACGGCCCGCCCGGATACGAAGATCAGGGCCCAAGGTAGTGTACGTTTCATCTCCCCTGCTGGCGGTTTGCTGGGAAAAGCCGAGCAGGATGCTGCCTAGCCCCCCCTCGAACCAAATTCTTGAACCGAGGCCCAGCTTCTGGGTATTGGAAGCCGGAGTGAAGGTGTAGGCGTGGTAGCCAAAGCGCAGAGCCCTTCTGGTGAACTGCCCTTTCAGCTGAAGGCCCTGCCACAGCGGATGCACCAGCTCATCATTGGTTCGTAAAAGCTGGGGGCCTCCCCTCCTTACGAAAAGCACAGGCTCGAGCTGCTGAAAGGTGATTCCATAGGGAGCATATCCGATCCCTGCCTGCACACGAAAGGCATCGCTTCTTTCCCACTCTCCATAGGCCTGGGTAACGAGGTTCGTGAAGGAAAAAGAACCGAAGCCTCGCCTGCTCTGGCTGCCGAGAGAGGCGGATCGGGGATCGTCATGGGGATTTCCGATAGGCGTTGTAAATCCCGAAACAAATTGGGCGTTGAAACGCAGGCGCTCGTTATAGACAGCGCCGAGGTTGATGCCCAGGAAAGTGCTTGAGGACGCGGCCTGCGCCGATCGATTTTCCTGAAATATCCCGGTGAAAGACGAATCCATGAACCCACCGAGCCGGAGCCTGGTGTTTAGAAAGGAGCGCACTTCACGATCAGAATAACTGGAATCCTTGCGGCTCTCTTCGAGCTCTTTTTCCAGATCTTTCAGCTTCTGCTCCAGCCTGCGAACTTCCTCCGTCAGGGGCCCCGCGTGGGCCAAAGGCACCAATGCCACCACTGCCGAGAACAGAACGATGATGATTGCGATCCTCAGGCTCACTGCATCCTTTCCATCGCCGTGCTACGGCGACCAGATAACCATGGAAGGATGCAATTGGCGGTGCAATCGAGCGAGGCCTAACCTCGCCAATTCTGATCAGAGGCAATTTGCCGCCGCACCAGAATAAAACTTACAGAATGAGCGAGGCATTTAGAATCGGGCCACGAACCCGGCGCCCAGTTTTTCCTCCGTCAACACCAGGCCAGCGGCCCAGTGCCAGGAAAAACCGTACATCAGCGTGCCCATCAGCTCTGGCTTCTCGCCGGTGCGGAAGCGAAACTCGAGGTCAGAATAGATTCGCTTCCACCACTGGAATCGTCTTTCCAGATCAAAACGAAAATCTCCTTTGTGATCCACGAAGCCCTGCACTTCCACCAGCATGGGGAAAGTGTACCCGACGCCCAAAATGCCCCGTTGGTGCTCGCCGAAACCGGTGAATCCTCCGGCCACACTGAACCATTTACCCCAATACCTGCGGTAAAGCGCGTCCCCCTCCAGCTCCCACTCTTTGTGATGCTCTTTCGCCTCGCCACGGAACTCCAGCTGATCCCAGGTGCGGGAGAGCCTGAAGCGGGCTTCCGCCATATTGGAGGCGCCAAGCACGCTGGCAGTCCAGTAAAAGTGGTCGTGCTGGTGGTGATCCTGATGGTCGAGATGCGCCTGCTCTGGGGTGAAACGAAGGGTATTGTAGCGCACCACCCGGGCCATGCCGTTTTTCATATGATACAGGTTATGGCAATGAAGCATCCACTGGCCCCGCTCATTGGCCAGGAACTCGATCGTTCTGGTACCGTGGGGAGGAACATCGACGGTATGCTTCAGGGGGGAAAGAGCCCCCCCTTCGTTTAGCACGCGGAAAAAATGGCCGTGCAGGTGCATTGGATGATGCATCATCGACTGGTTCTCAAACACAAAGCGGACCACTTCGCCTTCTTCGACCATGATCAGGCGGTCTTCGTGGATGGCCTTTCCGTTGATGTGCCATACGTAGCGCTCCATATCCCCGTCGAGAACGAGCTTCAGCTCGTGCACTTTGGTGGAGGCGGGAAAAGCGGTGCTCTCGAGCGCCCTAAGATTGTCTACGGTGAGCTGTTCGAGCACAGGAGCTTTACCAGGACCGGAAACGGCCTTCTTATGCTTAGTCTTATGCGTGGCCCGATGCTTGGAGTGGTCCATCCCGGCGTGACCGGAATGATCCATTCCCGAATGAGCGGAGTGATCCATCCCGGCATGACTGGAATGATCCGTTCCCCCGTGCATCGAATGGCCGCCATGGGCACCGTGGTCCATGGGGGCATAAAGATCGGGTTGAGGCTTGTCGGGCGCTCTTACCTTTTCTCCCATTCCAATCCAGCCGGAGGCAAAACCGGTAACGTCCTGGCAGGTGGCGCGAAGCTCGTAATTTTTGTGCTCCGGAATGGTGAAAAGAATGTCGTAAGTTTCCGCCATCCCCATCAGGATTTCTTTGGCCCACATGGGCTTTACGTCTACTCCGTCGGCGGAGACCACCTGAAACGGAAGGCCGCCCAGGCTCACATAAAAATAAGAAGAGGCGCCTGCATTGATCAAGCGAATGCGCACCGTTTCGCCCGGATGAGCCATGAGGAGCTGGGAGTCACGCTTCCCGTTGATCAGGAAGGCGTCGTAGCCCACATCGGAAAGGTCCATTCCTCCCATTCCGTCCCACTCGTTCTTGAGCATGGTTCCCAGGCCTCCTGCTGAAAGGGCGCCAAGGTACGAGCGGATCGAATCTTTTTTATAGAGATAATAATCTCCGTCTTTTTTCAGATTCCTGAGGATGCTGTCTGCGTTCTCATCACTCCAGTCGGAAATCACCGCGACCGCTTCTTTATCGTATTTCAACTTCTCCGCTCTCGGATGAATCACGATAGCGCCATAGAGGCCTTTCTGTTCCTGCAGCATGGTATGCGAGTGGTACCAATAGGTGCCGTGCTGCCGCACGGGGAAGCGGAAGGTATGGCTCTCGCCGGCCAGAATCGGTTTGGTGTTCGTATAGGCCACGCCGTCTTCCGTCCAAGGCAGCAGGATTCCGTGCCAATGCGTGCTCACCTCTTCCTGCAAGCCGTTCACCACGGTGATTTCCGCTTCGTCGCCCTCGGTGAACTCCAGGGTGGGAGCCGGGATCGAGCCGTTCACCATCAAGGCCCAATCCACCGATTCTTTTCCGCTGAGATTCACCTGGCCGCGGCTCACCCTCAGCTCGTACTTCACCAGCTTCGCTTCCGAGGAAAGCGGGGAAAAAAAGGAAAAACAGAAAAGCCCGAAAGCCACTAAAAATCGATTCACTTTATACCTTGGCCTTTCTGAGACGGAGGGCGTTGGAGATCACACTTACCGAGCTGAAGCTCATGGCTGCCGCCGCGATCATCGGGCTCAGCAAGATACCGAAGAAGGGAAACAAAACACCCGCAGCAACCGGAACCCCGACTGCGTTGTATCCGAAAGCGAACGCGAGGTTCTGCCGGATATTGGAGATCGTCAACCTGCTCAGATGGCGTGCCCGCAAAATAGCCTGCAGATCCCCCTTCACCAGAGTTACGCCGGAGCTCCTCATCGCGATATCCGTGCCGGTTCCCATGGCGATGCCGATATCGGCCGCGGCCAGGGCCGGTGCATCGTTGATACCGTCCCCCGCCATGGCCACAAACTTTCCTTTGGCTTTGAGCTTCTTCACTTCCTCCACCTTCTGGGCAGGAAGCACTTCGGCCACTACGTTTTTAATGCCCACTTGCCTGGCCACGGCTTCGGCTGTGCGGCGGTTATCGCCCGTTACCATGACCACTTCGATTCCATTTCTGGCAAGCTCCCGAAGCGCCGTGGTAGAGCTCGGCTTTATCGGATCGGCTACCGAAAGCAAACCTGAGAGCTTTCCGTCCACGGCCACGAACACCACGGTATGCCCGCTCTGCTGGAGGCCGGAGGCCTGGGATTCGAGGGAATCCACGTTCTGCCCGATCGCTTCCATCAGCGCCCGGCTGCCCACGCGCACGTAGCGCCCTTCTACTTCCGCTTCGGCCCCTTTGCCGGTAACGGATTGAAAGCTCTTTGGTGGGAGAAGGGGCACATTTTTTTCTTTGGCTCCCTTTACAATCGCCTGGGCCAACGGATGCTCGGAGGCCTGCTCGAGAGAGGCCGCCAGCTTAAGGAGCTCGAAGGAATCGAAGCCTGCCACCGGCACCACTTCCATCAAACGAGGCTTGCCTTCGGTAACGGTGCCCGTTTTATCCACGATCAGGGCGTCCACATTGCGCATGGTTTCGATCGCCTCGGCATCGCGGAACAGAATACCCATGCCCGCGCCCCGGCCGGCCGCCACCATGATCGACATCGGCGTGGCCAATCCCAGAGCACAAGGGCAGGCGATGATCAGAACCGAAACAAAGCTCACCAGGCTATAGGCCAGCCTAGGCTCCGGGCCGAAAAGGTACCAGGCAATGGCTGAAAGAACCGCCACGCCAACCACACCCGGGACAAACCAGGCTGATACCTGGTCTGCGAGCCGTTGGATGGGTGCGCGCGACCGCTGCGCTTCGGCTACGAGCTGAACGATCTGGGCGAGAAGAGTGTCTTTCCCCACCGCTTTGGCTTCCATCAAAAAGGAGCCCGTTCCGTTCACCGTGCCTCCGGTAACTTTATCGTTGGCGGTTTTGAGAACAGGAATCGGCTCGCCGGTGATCATGCTTTCATCCACGGAGCTTCCGCCTTCCAGCAATACTCCGTCCACGGGAATCTTCTCCCCTGGCCGCACACGAATGCGATCTCCCGGATGGAGGCTCTCCAGGGAAACCTCCTCCTCGCTGCCATCTGCCCCTACCCGCCGGGCCGTTTTCGGCGCCAAGCCCAGCAGAGCCCGGATAGCTCCACTGGTTTGCGAGCGGGCTTTGAGCTCCATCACCTGCCCCACGAGCACGAGAGTCACGATTACTGCGGCCGCCTCGAAATACACCCCCACCAAACCAGTGTGAGGATCCCGGAGGCTCTCCGGGAAAAGCCCGGGAAAGAGCACGGCCACGAGGCTGTATAGGTAAGCCACCGACACCCCCAACCCGATCAACGTAAACATATTGGGGCTTTTGTTTTTGAGAGAAGCCAGAAACAGACGAAAAAAAGGAAGGCCGCAGTAAAACACGACAGGACTGGCCAGGATCAACTCGGCCCAATGCAGATTCTGCCCCCACTGGTGCAGAGAAGAAAACAGATGCCTTCCCATAGCGAGGAGCACCAGGGGAATAGAAAAGGCAGCCCCTACCCAAAGCTTTCTTCTGTAATCGTCGAGCTCGCTCGTATCCTCAGGCTGATCCAGGGAAATGGTCACGGGCTCGAGGGCCATCCCGCATTTGGGGCAGGAGCCCGGCCCGAGCTGCCTCACTTCGGGATGCATCGGGCAGGTGTATTCCTGCTTCATTTCCTCCTGCGTTGGTACCGAAGCTTCTTTCGGGCGCAGGTACTTCTGCGGATCGGCCGAAAACTTGGCGCGGCATCCGGTGCTGCAAAAGGAATAGGTCTTCCCATCATGAAGAAAAGATCCACCCTTTGCGTCTGCAGGATTCACTTTCATCCCGCAAACCGGATCCACTGCAGCGGATTCTTTCTTCGGCTCGTGCGAAACCGGGCAGCAACTATGCGCCATAAATTACCTTCCCAGGAGATCCGAGATCTCCTTCAGTTTTTTTTCGGCATCAAAAGAATTGGGAGCCTCTAGTGCCTGCTTCACACAGCCCTCCAGGTGAGTTTTGAGCACGTTCGATTCCAGGCTTTGCAGAGCTGCCCTGGCCGCCTTGATCTGGTGGAGAATGTCCACGCAGTAGCGGCCTTCGAGGATCATGCGCTCGATCGCGTCCACCTGCCCTTGAATCCGGCGCAGGCGGGGCAGCTCGGCCTCATGGTTGGCATGGTGCTGGTGAGAAGGGCAGGCGGCTTTCGTGCGAGTTTGCTTTTTGGGTTTCATTCTCCCTCAAATACCCTAGGGGGGTATAGTATACAAGACCGAATTAAAATCCATTTATTGAATATTAAATCGTTTATTATGCATTTTTTATAGTTCATGCCCTGAGGCATATTGCGCGCACTGAAACGGAATGCCCCCACTAACCCCTGCCCCCCCCGGAGACCTATATGAAAAACACCATCCTTGCAGCCCTGGCTCTCGCCCTCCCTTCCCTCTCGTTTGCCGCGCAACAGCCCGTGCCCCCGCAAGCTTGCGCCTTCGGTGAAACCACGGGAGATCTAAACGATCATCTCGAGCTGGCCACCGGCTCCTCCGGCAAGATCTGGTATAAAGGCGAACACCTCTCTCTTCATAGGACCGAGCGCCTCGGTGGTCTGTCCCGGGCCGAACGCACCATGATCCTCATGGCTGCCAACCACGACGAAAGCCGCCCGGAAAAAGAAACCCTGGAAGACTTCTCCTCGAGCGACGGCTACATCACCTATTTCGTGCACAATTCGCTGAACCGCGAATTCGCGATAGTTGCGTCCTATCCCGGCGACAATGAGTTCGGCGCCATCATCGAGATCAAAAAGCTCCGCCGCAATGGCGAATACGAGATCCTGAACCTGGCCGCCGTGATCTCAGATGGTGACCTCGAAAACTGCCTGGTTTCCAAGGACGAGGTGAAAGAGCTCCGCTGATCCGCTTTCAGCCAATCCCACCTCCCGGCCAGTGAATACCGTACGCTCACCGGTTTTTCACTGGCCGAATGGTCTGCCCCTTGCTAATCCAAGCGCGCATGCCCTCCCTCTCCCTCTTTTTCACCCTCGCCCTCTTAGCGACGGCCCATTCCGCCCCGGCCCTGGCCGAAGACAGCCTCTGCGGGATCCGTCTCGAGGGAGCCGCCCCTGATTTTTCCGGCTCCGAGAAAGACTGGCTCTGCGGCACGGAGGAATCCAGGGCCTGGAGCCGGATCCCTCCCGCCCAGAAGATCTACTTCCTCCGGCGCTTTTTCCAGGAGCGCGGCTACCACCAGCCTCGATTCCGGGTGGAAGGCGATCTTCTCGTGGTGGAAGCGGGAGAAAAACAAATCGCGAAAAGCTTTCGGGTGGAAGGCGCTCCTCCTGAGCTCAACTGGAAGAAAAGAAGAAGGCTGCTGGGCCGAACCTTAACCCCTGCCCTCCTCGACGAATCCCGAAACTGGGTGGATCGCGAACTTCAGCAGATGGGATATCCCTGCCCCGATTCCAGCGTGATCGCCGTTCACGACCGGGGATTGCTGGAAGTGCGGGTGGACGCAGGAAAACGCCATGCCTTCGGCCTCGTGGAATCCGAGGGAGGGCCCGATCTCCCTCACCAGATCGTGGAAAGGTATACCGCCTTCGTGCCCGGGCAGGACTTCGACATCCGCCTGCTGGAGCTGAGCGCACGGAGGATCCTGGCCCATGATCTCTACCTTTCCACTTACTACGAGCTCGCATGCGATAGCCCTGGCGACTTTCGCATCATACGAAGGTTCGTTCCCGCTCCTCCGCGCCTGGTCACCGCGGGCGCAGGCTTCGATACCGAACGAGGACCGCTCTTCCGTGCCCGCTATCGACGGGTGCGGATCGGAAGAAAATCCCATGCCTGGGAAACCACCGTTCTTGCCTCTTTCCGAGAACAATCCATTTCCAGCCGCTTCGACTGGTATTTCACCTCCAAGCTGGAATCCCCGCTCAGGCTTGCACCGGAGATTGCGATCGAACGGAAAGACGAGGAAAAGTTTGAATCCACCACCTACCGCGCCACTCCGCTCTTTGCGAATGAATGGGAAATGCCCCGGTTCAGGCTCGGCGCCGAGATCGGCCCTTCCTTCGAGCATACGGTAACCCAGCGGGGCCCGGGCGAAAGGATCGTGGATCTTGGGCAGCTCCTTCTGCGCTTGCACGCCACCAGCCATCTTTTCGAATACTATGCCACCCGCCCGCGCAGCGGGTGGACGGCTTCTCTCGATGCGAGCACAAGAGCCAAAGGAGCGCTTTCAACGGAAACGGTTCAGCGGATCCTTTTACGGCACGAGATTCTGTGGAATCTGGGCCGGCTCGATCCGCCCTTTCTCGTATTCGGCTGGCGAGGCAGTATTGGAACTTTCATCTTCCCCGAACACAGCAGAGCCCTGAACTCGGTTCCCGCCAGCGAACGCTTCTTTCTTGGCGGCGATTCCGATATCCGCGGCTTCGGAAGAAAAGAGCTGCCTGGAAGCGAAACCGGTTTCCTCACCGCGCTATACCAAGGCATCGAGCTGAGGGCAGGAGAATGGTGGGCTGTTCCGCTGCAGCCACTTCTGTTTTTCGACCTCGCCAAGGGCGGGCGCGAGCCGGCGTCTTTATCTCCGTCCCTTTACCTCGCTCCCGGCGTTGGATTGAGATATGAGAGCTTCATCGGATCGATGCGGGCCACGCTCGGGAGGGGAATCGTGAAAAACCCGGCTCAAGGGGATCCAGAAGGCGGTCTGCAGTTTTTCTTCAGCCTGGGAAGGGAGTTTTGATGAAAGCAAGCCGGCACTTTCTGAAACGCGCGTTTCTGGCTGTCTTGTTTGCCCTTTCATTTCTCGCGTGCGGGCTCTTTCTCCTCGTGGCCGGCCTTTGGGCGCAGCCCGAATGGGTTTTGAACGAGGCGAATGCTAAGGAGGCGATCGTCCGCTTCCTGCCTGAGTGGCGGATCCACTGGGCAGGATTCCGGCTGGAATTCCAAAGGCAGGGCCTGTTGGGGAAACGCATGAACCTCGGCTTGGACGATCTCTGCGTGCGGCACGATCCTGTGCTGTATGCCTGCTTGCCCAGAGTGCGGCTTGATCTGGAATTTTCTCTCACGGGACTCAAACCGAAAATAGCGGCATTGAATCAACTGCTGATCCAGGTTTCCTACCTGCAGATCGTGCCTGCCAGCCCAACCGAAGAAGAAGAATCCTCCTTTCCTTTGCCCGATCTCAGGCTGCCCTCCCTCGCTTTCCTGAAAAACGCGGCTCAAGGAGAGATCGAGCTGGCCGTGCAAAGCTTTCGGATCGGCAAACCGGAAGAATCACCGCTCGAAGGAACCTTCCTCCTTACCCGAGATTCTGTGCCCACCGAAGGAGTGCTGGCCTTCAGGGGCATCGCGAAAGCGCGCAAGAACAGCGCCTCCCTCTTGCTGCCGTTTTCCGGAAGCTGGGGCGAGGCGCTCAAGCTCAAAGCAGAGCCCAACCTGCGTTCGGGGCGGCAGCAATACGGCGCCGAGATCGATCTGCTGGCCGCGTCCAGGGAACTGAAGCTGGGCTTCAGCGAGATAAAGATGCCCGGCCTCTTGAAAGGAAGACGACTGCAGGCGAGAAACTGCCGGATCAAAGCGGAATTGGACAAAAACGAAGGCTACCCACGGCAAGCCGAGCTGGAATGCGAGCTGAGCGCCGATTCCGTAAAGAAGGACGTTCTGATTCCGAAGTTCTCCGCCAACGCTTCTATAGTGGCACGGCTGCACCGCTCAGGAAAAAATCTCGTAGCCATGACTGAGCTCAAGGCCGGCTCCAAACAAGAGCTTTTTCACGCGGATCTCACCGGAAAAGCGATGCTCGAATTCACTCAAAAATGGAAGCTGAGAGGCCTGAGCAAGCCCGACCTTGTAATCAATGCTGAGCTTCCCCGTTTCGAGCGCCTGCGCGCCCTGCTGGAAAACACTCCCTTTGCCGTTCCGGCCCCCGCCAACTCGCTCGACGGGCAGATTGAGCTTCATGGGAGGCTCGAACACGGAGGTGAAAGCGAGCTGCGTTTCCTGGCGGATCTGAGCACCCGGTTGCAGGGCGGCAAGCAGCACGTGCATACCCGAGGCAACGCGAACATAGTGATTCGGAATCCGCTGGCCCCCCGCCCGGAGATTGGTGTTGAGGCAAACGTGGTTCTTTCCGATATTTTTCTCGAAGCCCCGCCCATGCGGCTGCAGAGCCCACCCCGCGCCACCCTCGATTCCCGGTTCCAATCGGAGAAAGAGTACCTGGAATCGAACAACGGAAAAGAAACGGGCCACGTAAAGCCGCATCCCATTCGCTGGAAACTTGCTGTGACCAATGAAAAGCCGGTGAGGATCAGCTCCAATCTTCTTCCCGAGCCTCTGCCGCTATCCATTGACCTCCGCCTCGCCCACGACAAAAGGCCCTCCGGAACCGTTACTCTTCTCCCTGTGCCGGTGGAAATTTTTCATAAGAGAGCTGAAGTGGATAAGGTAAAGCTCACCTTGCGGGAAACCTCCAAGACCATCGGGGTAGACGGGCTTCTGATTTACCGGAATTCTGAAGCTTTGGTGAAGATCCTGATCCTTGGAAACGTGGAAGCCCCACGGATCGTGCTGCAGAGCGAACCGCCTCTCAGCGAAAGCCAGATTGTTTCCCTGCTTCTGTTCAACAAATCCGTGCAGGAACTTACGGAAGAGGAGGCTGCCAGCTCCTCCAGCATGGGCCAGGCTCTCTCGGATGGAGCCTTCGGCCTGTTCACGTTGATCTTTCTTTCTTCCACACCCATTGAAAGCGTAGGCTACGATCCGGTTTCCGACACCTATTCCGTACGGGTGCGCCTCGACGGCCGCACCTCGGTTTCGGTGGCCTCTGATTTCCAGGGAGAAAGGCAGTATGCGATTCGCCGCCGGATCGGCAGCCGGTGGGCGGTGAGCTCAGCCCTGCAAAGAGACGAGGACAAAGGCAGCCATTCCCTCCTTACCCTTTTGGAATGGTTCCACCGCTTTTGATTCCGCCCACTTCCCCCCAATTGGCACACAGTTCTTTACTTGATTTATTTAATATGCTAAAAGAGCTCTGCCTGTGAAAACCAGAACTTAAGGAAGCATCCAATGAAATTTTCTATTGGTTTCAGCGCCTTATGCCTTCTGCTTCTGCAGGCAGGCTCGGCCCAGGCTCTTGTACTTCATCCACTCGATCTTAAAGTCCTCCGATCCAGCGGCTCAACGCCGATCGCTCATTCCAACTGCGGAGACAGCTACGAAACCGTAGGAGACTTCCGCCTTGCCTACGAGCAACACCCTTCCTCGGTTTGGAACGGCACGCACCGCTGGATGAACTGCGAATACAACGCTTCCAACTCCGATCTTCGCGACTGCTCGATGAACAAGGAAATCAGATCCTTTTGGAAGAAGAAGGTATATGCGGCGGATCGCCTCACCTTTACCTACTCGATGAAAGAAGAACGCATGATCCAGGACTCCATTACCTGCGTGCGCTTCGATATTAGAAAATAACAATCAGACTCAATCCTTAGAGGCTCTTATGCGTTCTATTTTGCTTTCAGTATTGGCACTCGTCTCCGCCAGCGCCCACGCGAACTATGAAGTGTGCGTTTCCAGCGAAGAGGCCCCCGGCCGGATCTATCGATTGAACCTGCCTTATACCGATGGCGGCTTCAGCGGCCCGGGCATCCTGAGCATTTCCAGAGTGGACTACTCGCCCGAACTCTCTCTGAACTGGTCCTGCGAGAATAGTTCCTTTTGCCCGGCCTACGAACGGTCAGGCCGGCCCATTTCTCCGAGAGACGCGGCACTCAGAAACGAGCTGATCGAACGCACCATCGGCGGCTTCCCCGGCCCTTACCACCAAACCGGAACGCATCGTTTTCAGCTGAACCAAGGCTTGTTGAAGCTCTCGGATGCGCAAGGAAGAGCAGAGCTGGCTACGGAAATCATCCCTATGGAAGACGGCCCGGCCCGCTTCGTTTCCGTTGCTCCAGGCAATATTTTTGCCGGTAAGGCCGTGCGTAAAATCGAACTTCACTTCTGCGGAGAAGACTGAGCCTGCCCCTGAGAGGACATTGCCCCCGATCGGGGGCGAATTTTTCCGCTATCCTGCATGCTCCTTGCAAGCCTTGCTGGTAGTATCCTTTAACGATACGAACGCATGCCTTCTTGCAAGGCGGCATATACAGGGAAAATTCCATGCCTCACCTCACCATCCGCGCTCTTGTCACCTTGTCCATTGTAGTTCTTCCGGCTCCCGCCTTTGCCAAAGGCACGAAGGCTCCCCCCGGCGTGGAGGCGCAGCTGGCTCCCAAAAATGGATCGACAGTGAAGGGAAAGGTGCAGATCACGGAAACCCCCCAAGGCCTGAATCTGCAATATAAGATTTCCGGGCTGCAGAAAAGCAGCACGCACGGCTTTCACATCCACGAAAAAGGAGATTGCTCCTCGAACGATGGAAAGAGCGCCGGGCCCCACTATATGAAGATCGCGGAAGGCGGAGGCACGAGCAGCGATAACCCCGATCGCTACGCCGGCGATATGCCCGAGATCAAGGCCGATGCAAAAGGCGAGGCCGAAGGAACGGTGATGCTGCATCACGGAGGGTTAAGCAAAACGAGCGATATCCTGAATCGCGCGATCATCGTGCATGCGGGCCCGGATGATGTGAAGAAGCCCTCGTCCAAGCGAGTGGCCTGCGGCGTGATCCAAAACCCCAAAATGTGATCCGGCTCTATTTCCCGTCCCATTTCTGAAGGATCTTTTTCGACTCTGAGATCGCCTTGGAAGCCTTCCATTCCGCCATCTTGAAAAGGGAATGCTTCTTTGCCAGTTCCGCCACCACCTGCTCGCCAATGCAGTAGGCAACCTCTGTGGGAAAAGCGAAGTCACCTTCCCGGGAGGTGGAAAACCACTTCTTGCGCAGCTTGCTGAACTCTTCCTCCGAAGCGGTAGCCTGCTTTTCGTTGTCTGCAAGGAACTCGTTGACCACTTTCAAGCAGTTTTCTTTCTTGCACCAGGCGAACAAGCCGGCTTTTGCTCTTTCCTCTTTCTTCTCAGGATTCAGATAGATTTCAGAGAAGCTCGCAAGCCCCTCATAAAACATATCGGCCAGGAAGCGGTCCTTGGTTTCCTTATAGTCCTTTTGGTAGTTGGGGTTGAGTTGCCCCTGAATGATGTGAAAGGCCTCATGGCAAAACACCAGCTCGAAATCGGCCCCGCGGGCGGCCATCTTATCCACCGACAACGCCATGATCATCTGGCCGTCGTGGTTCCTCGTGCCTCCTTCGAACTTATTCAAGGAAGCCATTCCATAGATCGGAACGCCTAAGTTGAAATCCGGCACCTTCTCCTTGAATCGGCTCAGCTGAACACGAACCCTTTCCTCGAAGCGGTCGATATTCTCCCTGATCTGATCCTCATAAGCGTAAAAGATAGGCACGGATTTCTTCAGGGCATCCATTAGTAAATCATCGAATGCCTCATCCTTTTTCCGCCTGTTGAAGAGCACGTTCCGATAAAAAGCCTCATCTTCTTTAATGACAAATTTCTTGAAGAGATCGGCATGCCTTGGGATGTTGTCTTTCTCGACTTTTTGCCGCTTCACTTCCGACCAATACTTCTGAAAGTCGGTTCCCAAATTCACGATCTTAGGCTGCTCATCCGCGGCGAACGCGGAGGTTCTGAGGAACAGAAAAGCTGCCGATAGAAACTTTCTGTTTAGTTTGATCTTCACGAATCGCTCTCCGAGGCCCATACTCTCGCTCCTGAAAATCTTATCTCAATGGAAGACGGGCCGAGCTCTTTTGTGCTCCGCTACCGAAGGAAGAGGCTTCCGGATGCAGTAAAAGCTCAATTTTATTAAGCAAACAAAGCTTTACATCCCGCCCCACTCTCGGCATATTGCGGTGCGTTATTAAAAACCATAATCCCCTTAAGAGAGTACAAAATGAAAACCCTGGCATTTTCCCTTTCTGCATTTCTATTCACCCTATTCACCTCAGCCCCCTCGAACGCGCAGCCTGCAGCACGATGCAATCAGGCGCTCGATAGCCGCCTGGATCAGATCAACCCGGAGGTTCACGAGTTTTTCCCGGCTTCGGCTTTCGATCTAACTCAGGGCTATTTTAGAAACGCCATCAAGCTCAGCGTTCAAACCGTTGCGGGCAAAGAGCTTTCGGAAGAGAAGGCTTACGAGCGCTTCCTGCCGAAACACTGGGATGATAAGCCGTTTCCCAGAATCTCCTGGTACCAAATCGGCTATGATCATGCCGCTGGCCGCAGCTCTTCTTATCTTGTTTTGGATTTCAAGAGAGGCAAGAAAGCGAAGCGCGCCGTTGTATTGCACGAAGTGGACTACTCGCAGCCCGGATTCAAGCAAACGCTGATCTGCGCGGAATAGCGATTCGCTCACGCCCCGATACTCGAAAGCATTTTAAGGAAATCCAGGAATGGAACGCTCTCTTTTCAGCGCCCATTCCTGGAGCTTTCCGCTATATAAACTCCATTGAACTTCTTAGCCTATGCCGAAGAAAGACCGCCTGGAAGAAACCCAGTTCACTTGCAGATCCACCAAGGACGGGAAGCTTTTTGTCTATTGGCACGGAAAGCATGTGCGAACTTATGCCGGCCTTGAAGCCGAAGATATCCTATCTGAAATCAACTCCGCAGGATCAGAGCGCGACGTTCAATACGCCCTTGCAAGAGTGACGGGCAATTTCAAGCGCGGTAATGAGAAGCTCGCAAAGCGCAAACGATCGCTGGAGTAGTGGCGCCAGCTCCATCTATTCACAAATCGCGGTCGCTCTCGCGAGACCGGAGGGAGCGCTTAGAAATAACTTGGGACTGTTCCAGGATTCTTCTTCTTCTTTAAACACTTCGGAGAGCCCTTTTGTTTCTATAGTCATCTGAACCGCCTCTAAAATTTTCAGATCGAGCCCTTTCTCCCTACAGGCCTCGCGGCCGTTTATAATGAGCTTACTACCGAGAAAGTCTCCGGCGTCACCCGCCCAAAGATTTCCGAAATGATCGTCAGGGCTAAGCTGGGCTTCAACAGAAACTTTCTCTTGTGCATAGCCTATGGTTGAAACGAATAAAGTGGCACAGAGGGCAACTGCCTGCTTGAGAGATATTAAATTTTTCATGTGCATCTCCTACAAAATTTGATTTTACTGACAGCCCTCTTTTAACCACCACCTGTAAATAAATATAATTAATTATCTTTGTCTTTATCATAACTTATATTTATGGATAACTGATCTGACCTACCCGCCCGAGAAAAACTGGTCCAGAAGTAGTGGATATTCTTGGGTCAAGAGAGGGCAGAGAATGGCTCGCAAGAAATACGGCACCTCTTGTGCCTCGCCTTTTGGTGAACCGATCAACGCTGGTTCATCACGGTTGGTGGTGGGATGCTGCGCATAAAATAAGAAGGGCAAAGG
>CAZTCD010000095.1:0-15136 GCA_964612065.1 uncultured Bdellovibrionales bacterium
CGTTGCGATGCGGGGGCGCGGTTAAGCTCGGCGGAAACTGGGTGGCTGGCGCAGGAAGTGGCGGTGATAAGAAGCGCGGAAAGCGCGAAGAGATGGAACTTCATTGATCCTCCTAGATCGATTGGTGCAACAAAAGGCTGTTAATAGCGTGAGCGCGGACGCGAGAGCGCGCAACCTTTCCTTGCCTACACGGAAACGGAAAAAAGAAGAGGCCCCCCTTTACCGGGAAGCCCCTTCCTTAAGACTCAATAACTTGGAGTGGATGCCGCCTACTCTTTGTCGGTCTTCACGCCCTTCAGCTTCGCGCCGAGCACGTCGCCGAGGGTATTGCTGGTGTTCTTGTTGCCGCCGTATTGCGCGATATTGGCGCGCTCCTCAGAGCGAACAAGAGCCTTGATCGAGAGGCCGATTTTGCGCTCGCGAGGATCGATCGAGATGATCTCCGCTTTCACATCGTTGCCGATGTTGAGCACGTCGGTAACCTTGCCCACCTGCTCGGAAGAGATTTCCGAGATGTGCACGAGGCCTTCCAAACCTTCTTCGAGCTCCACGAAGGCGCCGAAATCAGCGGTCTTCGTAACTTTGCCCTCGATGGCCTGGCCGATCTTGTAACGAGCCTTGATGTTTTCCCAAGGATCGCGCTCAAGCTGCTTGATGCCGAGGGAGAACTTTTCGGTCTCCTTGTCGATCGAGAGCACGATAGCGCGCACTTTGTCGTCCTTGTTGAACATCTCGCTCGGGTGAGCCACTTTCTTCGACCAGGAAAGGTCGGAGATGTGGATCAGGCCGTCGATGCCTTCGCCGATGTCCACGAACACGCCGAAGTCGGTCACGTTCTTCACGGAACCTTCCACGGTGCTGCCGATCGGGAACTTCTGCTCGAGCAGATCCCAAGGATTGCTCTCAAGCTGCTTCAAGCCGAGGCTGATGCGGCGGTTCTTGGTATCGATATCGAGAACCTGGCACTCCACTTCGGAGCCCGGCTCGAGAACTTTCGAGGGGTGCTTTACCTTGTTGGTCCAGCTCATCTCGGACACGTGGATGAGACCTTCCACGCCGTCTTCGATTTCCACGAAAGCGCCGTAGTCCTTGATCGAGACCACTTTGCCCTTCACCTTGTCGCCCACGTGGTACTTCTCGGGCACCTTGTCCCAAGGATTCTCTTGTACCTGCTTGAGGCCGAGGCTTACGCGCTCTTTCTCTTTGTCGTACTTGAGCACCTTCACGGTAACTTCGTCGCCCACCTGGAAGAGCTCGGAAGGGTGCTTGATGCGGCCCCAGCTCATGTCGGTGATGTGGAGAAGGCCGTCCATGCCGCCGAGGTCGATGAAGGCGCCGTAATCGGTGATATTCTTCACCACGCCTTGCACCACCATGCCCTCTTGCAGCTGCTCGAGGGTTTCCTCACGCAGCTTCTCGCGCTCCTTCAGGAGCAGGGCTTTGCGGCTGAGAACGATGTTCCCGCGCTTCTTGTTGAACTTGATCACTTTGAAGTTCAGCTTTTTGCCGAGGTATTTGTCGAGGTTGCGCACCGGGCGGATATCGATCTGCGAGCCAGGCAGGAATGCCTTCACGCCGATGTCCACTTCCAGGCCGCCTTTTACCTTCTTGGTTACCACGCCGCTGATCACTTCGTCGCGCTCGCAGGCTTCGGCGATCGAATCCCAGGCCTTGATGATTTCCGCTTTGTTGCGGGAGAGGATCATCACGCCTTGTTCGTTTTCCATGCGCTCGAGGTAAACCACTACGTGGTCCCCGGCTTTCACGCCTACTTTGCCTTCGGCATCGCGGAACTCGTCGAGGGGCACGAGGCCTTCCATTTTGTAACCGATATCCACGGTCACGTAGTCGCCCGTCACGCTCACTACGGCGCCGTTTACCACTTCGCCTTCCTGAACGTTGCTTGCGGTTTGCGACTTCTCGAAGATGTCCTTGAAGGACAATTCATCGCCCAGGTCTTTTGCGTTTTCCTGGGAGTCGAGCTGCTCGAGCTCTTTCTCGTCCACCGTTACATCGGCGAACTCAGTGAGCCATTTGTTGTTAGCCACGGCTCCTTTGGCTTTTTTGTTTTCGTTGTTGGTTTGCGTATTTGCCATTCTTAGGTTTTTAAAAACCCGCCTTTCATTTGGATTACCGCCCGTGGGCTGGCTACAGCGACCTCCTTATATTAGGAGGAAGGAACCGGCTTCGAACGGTTCATCGGTTTTGCCACGGAAGCCAAAGGAAATCAAAGAACTAGAGCCCCTACTTTGCCCGGCTGCCACTTCTTGACTATTTTAGTTAACTATTATAAAACTCCTCCACCCAGAGTTCTCAACCCACCCTCTCGCGCCAGGCATAAACACATGAAAAAACAAATCTTTTCTGCCCTTCTTTGTTCAATGGCCTTCTCCCTGCTTTCCCCGCCCCCCGCCAAAGCGGAAAGCGAGGCAAGCGCCTGGGCCGAGGACGCCATCAATCGGGGCCAGCTTCTGGAATCCAAAAACCCCCTGGCCCTGGCAACCGTGGGCCTGGCGATGCTCTTCCAGGACGGGGATAAAATCGGAATGGGTATCTGCACGGGAACCCTGATCGACCGCGATATCGTGCTCACCGCCGCCCATTGCCTGAAAAACCAGAACCACACTTTGATCAAAGTAGGAGCGGTTTTGAACACCCCCTCGGGCCGCAAGCCGAGAAACGTGGAATCCTATGTGATTCATCCGCTCTTTACCGGCCGGCAGATGCGCACCCTGAAATCCCTCTTCCTGCAATCCGAACTGGTAGTGCTGAACGACATCGCTCTCGTGAAGCTTTCGGAGCCGGCTGATTCCTCCTCCCTGATCGCCGCGCTTCCCACACGAAACCTCCCGGAGGATCTGGTGTACGGCCTCACCCCCGTGGGATACGGCAAGCCCGACGGAACCCAACAGTCGAAGGCCGGCACTCTTCGCATCGGAAAGAGCCGCGGGCGCATGGCCCAGGCCAGCAACGGATCCCTGCAGTTTCTGCGCCTCGAATCCGGCGCGATGACCTGCCAGGGGGATTCGGGAGGACCGATCTTCCTCAGCAGCGCCAAGCATCCTACCGTGGTGGGAATCACCTCGCACGGAGACCGCAACTGCGAGGTGATGTCGATGGCCACTGCTGTGGGTTATTACCTCGACTGGATCCGCAACACCCGCGAACAGCTCCGGTAACTCCCCGGATAAAGGAAAAGCCCGCTCCCATGGGGAGGCGGGCTTTTCTGCTTCCGATAAGAACGCTTATTTTACGATCGTATCCACCCATTCCATGGCGGCGCTGGTTTTGCCGTATACGCCGTATTTTTTGGGACGGGCACAACCTTCACCCCAGCTCACCACGCCCACGAGAGTGCGGTCACTTCCCTCTCCCATGATCAAGGGGCCTCCGGAATCACCCTGGCAGGAATCTTTCCCGCCGGACTCAAAACCAGCGCAGATCATCGAGCTGTCGATCTTGCCGGGATAGGCTCCGGACGACATGCACTTCGCATCGTCTACATAAGGCACGGTTACCTTCTGCAACATCTGAGCAAGACCGCCGCCCTGCCGGGTGGCTCCCCATCCTGCCGTGATGAAATCCACGTCGCCATCGATCGACTGCCGCTGCAGCTTCACCGGAGCGTATTTGCTCTTGCCGTCGAGACGGATAAGGGCGAAATCGTGGGTCATGGTGTTGGTGTTCGCTTTCGGGTGAGAGATCACCTGAGCAGGGCGGAAAGTTTCCGTTCCGCTGGTGTTGCGGCGATCGTGCAGGCCGATCACGATCGAATCAGGGGCTCCGCCTTCCACGCAGTGGTGCGCGGTCATTACCCAATCTTCGGCGATCAGAGATCCACCGCAGAAATGGCCCCAGCGGCTTTGAAGGGAAACGATAAAAGGAAACTCCCCGCGCACAGCCTCAACCCCACCAACGATTCTGGTGTGGATATCGGACGCATGAGCGGCAGTGAAGGATACAGTACTGAGAGCGAGCGCGGTGATAACTCTGAACATTTCCCCTCCTTAGGAAAAATCATCCAGTGACGTGTGATTTCTGGATCAGATTCGGTGCTAAACAAAGATAGTTTCCGATTTCGGACAAGTGTTTGTCAAAGCGGAATCCTGAAAATCCCTTGATGAAAGAAGATGTTGGCCCGTCACAGAGGAACGTATGTGAAAGAGCGCGCGCGCGAACGGCAGCAGGTAGAAAGAAGGAAAAATTTACAACCGGTGGAGTGAGGCGAGGATCAATGATCGTAATGAGGATCGCCGAAAATCCTGCGGCGATAACAGCGCGCGTACACTTCGAGCGTTTTCTGCAGGCGAACTTGTTTGGAATGATTTTCGAGAACGTAGGTGCGGCCACGGGTTTTCATTTCCTCACGCACACCCGGAGAGTTGTGGAGCAGAATGATCTTTCTCGCGAGGTCATAGGCATCCTGCGGGCGCACAAGCTCAGCACCGCTTCCGGCGGCCATCTCCTCCGCGCTTCCCCCTCTGCCGAGAATACAGGGCACGCCCATCGCCATCGCTTCCAATGCCACCAGTCCAAAGGCCTCGCTCCAGGAAGGCATCACGAAAAGATCGAGTGCCGCCATCACCTCGGGCACTTCTTTCCGCGCCGGATGCACGCGTATGGAATCCTCAAGATGCAGCTGCCGGATCCCCTCCTCCAGCTCACGGAGATAGCGGCCATCGAGGCCGGGCGTTTCGCTTCCCACCATCACACCGTAGATATTCGGGTAGGTTTTCTTGGCCTGCGCGATCGCCTTCACGAGCAGATCCTGCCCTTTCATGGGATCAAGACGGCCCACGAGGCCCACGAGGAAAGCGTCGCCGGGAATCCCCCACTCTTCTCTCAGATTACCGCGGTCCACTACGTTCGGATTGAAACGGTCGAGATCGATCGCCAGATTCACGATCCTCAGCTTCTTCTCCGGAACGGGGAAAGTGGAGGCGAGGTTACGGCGCATGGTCTGGGAAAGAACCAGCATATAATCCACACGGCGGTAAATCACCGCATGGAGCGGATCCCGCTTATTGTGCGAATTCAGGATATGCCTGCTCACCACAAGGGCCACGTGAGGCCGGCGAAGCAATGCCGGAACCACCGCCCCCAGCAGCGAGGTTTGGTGGCAGTGAACGAGATTCACGGCGTCGTGATCAATCAGATGGCGAAGCTGCTTCCAGAGACCGCCATCGAAATAATTTCGCACATGCTCAGGACAGTAAACCCGGCGGATCTGCGGGCTATCCATCTTGATCGCGTTATCGATCGGGCTGTTTTCCCTCACGAGCACCGTTACCTTCAGGCCGTGCTGCATGAGAAGACGAACATCGGAAAGCGCGGTTTGCTCAAGGCCGCCCCACGCCCTGGAGATCATCACTACGAGCACATGCAGCTCGCCGGCCAGACGGTCGCGGATCTCCTCGGGGGTTTCCTGATTCAAGGGCATAAAAGGCTTTCGGCTTCCTTAAAAACCACTTCCGGCACGAGCTCGAGCATGCAGCGAAAGTGCTTTCTCGGGCATACATGGTGGCCGTGCAAACCGCAAGGGCGGCACTCCAGCTCCGTGATCTCCGCCACGGAACTCTTGCCTTCGGGGGCTAAAGGAAAGAAACCCAGGCTCCGCGTAGTGGGCCCGAACACCCCCACTACAGGGGTGCCCACGGCGATCGCCATATGAAGAGGCGCGGTATCATTGGCCACCAGCAAGCGAGCACGGCCGAGCACTGCCTTGAGGGCACCCAGGCTGGTTTTTCCCGCCAGATTGAGAGGCATGGGCACCGGGCTTCCTCTCTGGCGAAAAAACTCCTCGATCGCGGCTCCGGCTTCGATATCAGCCGCTTCCCTCCCTCCCACGATCACGGTTCGCAAGCCCTTTTGCTCCCAGAGAAGCTCCGCCACCCGGGCGAATCGCTCCGCAGGCCAGCGTTTGGTGGCCCAGACGGAGCTCGGGGCCAAGGCCACGAACTGGTCCAGGCCCGCCAGGAGCGAATCCGCCTCTCGCTGATCGACCTCGCTCCGGGCGAGCACCGGAAACGGAGAAAGGCCGCGAGCGTTCTCACCGGCCCATAGTTCGAGCAAAGCCTGGTTTTTTTCCGCCTCAAACGCGTTGGCAGGCCGTTTCACCCGGCGGTGAAAGAGCACGGAGCCAGCTCCCTCCTGAAACCCGTAAACCGGGCCTCCGGAAAGCGTTGCGAGCAGAGTAGATCGCAGTGAACGGTGCAGGCAGAAAACAAGATCTGGCCGAAATTCGCGCAAAGCCCGCGCCATGCGGATAAAACCACCGGCCCCCGCATCCTTTCCTCTCTTGTCATAGGCAATGCATTTCACACCCTGAGAGTTGCCCTCGAGCAGCCTGGCTCCCGCAGGAGTAGTCAGAAAACGGATCTCGGCTCCGGGGGCCAGCTTTCTCAGATTCGCGAGAAAGGAGGTGGCGAGAATGATATCGCCCAGGAAGGCGGTTTGAATCACCAGGATCCGCTTCGGTTCACTGCTCTGGCTTCGGCTCTTCACCATACGAATGCTCCCGCAGATAGGCGATCACGCTGCCTACCTTGATCTTGGCATCAACCTTGAGCACTCGTCGCTGAGCATCGTCGCTGATCCACATGAAAGAATCCCCCTGGTTCTGCAGCACTCCATCGAGCACAACCTCGGGCTTCACCTTGATCGCGGGGAACTCTCCTATCTTCGTGACCAGATTCTCCTTCGCCACCACAATCACTCTCACCGTACGGAGCTTTCCGTTGTTCACCACGGGAAACTCATACACCTTGCCCACCTCCAGCGGGAGAGTGCGCACATAAAAAAAGGAGGAAAGGCCATCCTGGGTGAAGGTGTCGAGAGGGATTTCGCTCTGCTCGTTTCTCGGCTCTTTGCCCTGAAGCTCCCACTTGCTCCAGTAATAGGCTTTCTTCTTCTGGTAATCGTACAGCTCGAGCACGTCTCTGCCTTGCCGGGTTTCATCGATCTTCAGGGAATATTTGTGGGAAAAAAGGCCTTCCGTGTCCATGAAACTCTCGGCCACATCGTTCACCCGGTAAAAGAGGGCAAAAACAGAGGTGGTGGTAGCCGTGGCGCGGAAATGATAGCTGAGGCGGTTGGCCACCACCTTGGAGGGAAGGATCTTCAGCTCCAGCTGGCCGGCGGTGGCGCCGAAATAGGTGATATCGAAAACGGTACGTTCCCCGGCCTGCAGAAAAGGAGGCATCGTCCAGCGGTTCGGGATCACCAGAGGTTTCGGGCCCGGCGGAAGCCTGGATTCAATCGTCACTTTCTGTCCTTTGGCGAATTTGGATTTTTTCCCCTTTTGGGATTTTTTCGAAGCAGGCACCGGCTGGGGCGGCGGCGCAGGCGGAGCCGGAGGGGTGGAAATGGTCTCCTTCACATCAAATTGATCCGCCAGGCTGGCCGGAACTTCAAAATCTTTCGTGGTGGGCACGGAAGGCGCCTGGGAGGAACTGCCGGCACAACCAGGAAGCCCCACCAGAACGGCGAGCGCCAATGCCAGCTTCACGGAATGAGGAAAGAATCGCATGGATTTAGCGTAGCATTTCGCCTTCCACATTGGGAGGCAAAGGGGAAAGATCTCCTTTCCAGCGCCGGTGAATCCACAGCCATTGCGATGGAAACTTCCGGATCCAAGCCTCCGTGTGCCGTACATAAAGGGCCGTGTTGGCGATCACGGTTTGCTCCTGCGTATCCCTTCTTTCCGCCTTCAGGGCAGGCTCAAACCGAACCAGGTAACGGCCGTTCGGCTTCCGGACGGCGATGGCCGGCACCACGGGCACATCCAGGCGAAGGGAGAGTGTGGCCAACGCAGTATGGGAACCCACCGGCTTCCCGAAAAAAGGCACGCGCGCGCCCACCGGGGCACCCGCGTATTGGTCCATCACAAAGCCCACCACCTCATTCCGCTTCAGTGTTCTCAGGATCTCAGGCATGGTTCGAGGCTCAAAGGCCATGCGAATGCGCAGAAGGGCGCGGGTAACTTCCGCTACCCGGTTCAGCCATTCCGGTTTCAGGCGCTTGGTAACCATTAACGTAGGAGCGTTCACGAGATTCGGGCCGGCGGCCGTCATCACTTCCCAGTTGCCGAGATGGGCGGTCATCACGAAGCATCCTTTGCCCAGGCTACGGGCCTGCTTCAGATTCTCTGCGCCTTCCACATCGCAGTAACGATCGAGGAAACGATCGAAGCGGTAAAAAGAACGCAGAAACTCGAGAAAGAGCACCCCGAGCTCGGAATAGGAGGCACGCAGCAGAGCGCCCCTTTCCGCCTCGCTCTTTTCGGGAAAGGCGAGCCGGAGATTATCCGCCGCTACCTTCACCCGGAATCCCCCGCGAAGAAGAAGTGCTCCCAACCGGTAACCCAGAAAAATGAAAAGCCGGCGCGGAAGGAGGGAAAAAGGCAGGGCAAGCAGCTTGAGAAAAATCAGGGCAAAGTAGAACAACCGGCCCCCTTCCCCAGCTCGCCCAGAAAATCATCCAGCTCCTTCCGGCTCTCTTCCTCGAACTGGAACTTCACCGTGAGCACCAGGCCAGGCACGGATTCTGAAAACAAGCCGTGCCAGCGGCCCCAATCTTTCTCCGTAACCAGGAGAGTGCCGTTTTTGAGGCCAGCCAGGGATTCGCGGATTTGATTGATATCAGAATCGGTGAGGCGATGATGATCGGGAAAATAAATCTCCTCGCGAACCGCAAGGCCGGTATTCTTCACCACCTTGCGAAGATGATCGGGTTTCGCGATGCCGGCCACTACAAGGTATTCAGCCTCAGGGGAGGCTTCCGTTCGGGCGCCGGTGAGCGCGTTGCGGTAGCCGTCGAACTCGTAGTTCACAGCCACGAGTTTGGGTTCGGGCAGAGTGTGGCGCTTCCATACCGGCTGCGATCTCGGAAGCGCGGATTCCCGCAGACGGCGTTTCAGCCGCTGAAGCGCTTCGGGAGGAACGGATGCGCTGTGAGTGATCACGATCAAATCGGCCCTGCGGGCCGCCAGCACGCTTTCCCGCAGGCGGCCGAAGGGAATCGCTCTCTGCTCGAGGGATTCCGTGGCATCCACCATCAGCACATCGAGATTCCTGGCGCAGCGCCAGTGCTGGAAACCATCGTCGAGAATCACCAGGCGGGGTTCGGCCACTTCCTGCCAATGGCGCTTGGCCATCCGGGCCCGATCGTGATGCACGAGGAGAGTGATGGAAGGCACCCGGTTCTTGATCATCCAGGGCTCGTCGCCCAGTTCCTCCGCTCCGGGAAGGCGGGCTCCGGGAGCTACAAGCTCGAGAGCGCCTGACTTTCGCTTATATCCGCGGGACAGAACCAAGGTGGGGATCCGCCTCGCCACGGCCCATTCCGCGAGCCACATCACGAAGGCGCTCTTACCGGTTCCGCCCATGCTGATATTGCCCACGCTGAGGGTAAAGGCAGGAAGCTCCACCGGCTTCATCAATCTTCTTCGATAGGCCCACTCCCGCAGCTTGGCGATCATAGGCCCCGGGCCTCCAGGAAAGAAAGAATAGCGCGGGCCGCGTTGTCTACCGGCATTCCCGCGCCCGACAACAGCCCTCTCGTGCCGGCCAGCTTTTCTTTCAGCTGAGCCCAGCGAGGCTCCGCCAGGGTTTCCTGCATCCTGGTAGCAAGAAGTTCGGGAACCACATCATCCTGCAACACCTCGACCACAGCTCGCTCTTTGCTGCCGAGGCCGCAATGGATGAGGTTCACCATCGCCACCGCGCCCTGGTAGCGCACGAGATGCCGGAAAATAAAGGCCGTGGTGCCGCTCACCTTATAGGCCACCACCATCGGAGTGCCCACGATCGCGGCCTCAAGAGTGGCGGTGCCCGAAGCAATCCAGGCCGCCCGCGATTTCCGCAGCACTTCGTGAGCCGGAAACTCCACCACCTGAAAGCGGCTGCCCAGCTCAGCGAGCTCTTTTCCGAAGGGGCCGGAGGCGGACAACAACTCCCGCACCAAAGCGCTTCCCCTCAAGGGCTCAGCCAGCGGAAGACGGAAATTCAAGGCCTGGTTCGAAGCCCCGAGCAGCGCAGCCGCTCCCACCATAGGCCCGAATAGTTTGCTCCATTCACTCTCTCGCGAGCCCGGAAGCAAGGCGATCTGATCGGGCAGTGGATCATAGGGAAGATCCGGGATTTCCTCGATGGCGGGATGCCCCACATACTCCACCCGCAACTTGGCCGGCGCGTTCTTCTCGTACCAAGGCTTTTCGAATGGAAGAATCGAGAGCAGAAGATCGATGCATTCCGCCATCAGGTGCACTCTTCCCGAGCGCCAGGCCCATACCTGGGGAGAAATATAATACACCACGGGAATACCCAGCTTCTTCAAACGTGGAGCCAGGCGCAGATTGAAATCCGGCAGGTCCAGAAGAAGAGCAAGATCCGGCTTTTCTTTCGAGGCCAGCTGCTCGAGCTCATTCAGCAAACGAAGGGTTTGAGGCACCTTCCGGATGGCTTCCGTGAAACCCACCACCGCCATATCGCGGGCGTGCTTCACTGGAATCAGGCCTTCGGCCACGAGGCGATCACCACCAATTCCTATGAGAGAAACAGGCTTGGAGCGTTTCAATCGCTCCACCAGATGCCCGGCATGCAAATCGGCTGAGGCCTCGCCGGCCACCACGAGCAGCTTCACTATTCCACCCGAGTGGGTTGCATCGAACCTGGATTCGGATCCCAATGAGCCATGCCCGAAAGGTAAAGTGCCAGCTTCAGCGCAAAAGGAAGAAAAACCAGCAGAGGCACATTCACCCAGAAACGCACCACCCACTCAGGCCGCAGGATGGAGATCACGTAAAAAAGCGGCAGGCAAACGAGGAAGGCGGGAAAATCCACCTGGCGATAGGAACCGATCGCAAAGAAGTGGTGAATCTGCTCAAAGGTGAAAAAATGCTCGCCATACCTGTAGCGAACCCCGAAGAAGATGAAAGAGGTGATCAGGAAAGGAATGAGCAGCAGCCATTTTTCCGACACCACTTTTTCGCGGTAGAGGAAAAGGGTGAGCTTGAGCGACAATGCCGACAACGCACCCCAGATCAAAAGCGAAGCCAAGAATCCCACCCAGATCATTCAGCGCTCCTCCTATCCTTGAAGTTTCTCCAGGCGGCGGCGGGCGTCTCCCACTACCTGCTCGGCCACCTCGATCGCCCTCAGGCCATCCCGCCCGGAAACCAGAGGAGGCCTACCCTCTCGCACCGAGCGCACGAAATCACGTACCTCTTCGAGGAGCGCGTCTTCCACTCCGAAATTCCCGTTTTCCACGCTGATCGCTTTGGCCGGATCGGTTTCCCCGGGGTGACGGATATAGCGCTCAAAGGTGCCGGCTCCAAGATCGAGAGAGAGGTAGGAATCCGCGCAGAAGATCCGGAACTTTCGCGTGCGCTGCATGGAAATCCGGCTGGAGGTGAGGTTGGCCACGCAGCCGCTCTCGAATTCGAAGCGGCAGTTGGCGATATCGATCTGGGGGGTGAGCACCGGGAAGCCGGCGCTATGCACCTCTTTCAGGGGGCTGCTCACCATCGCCAGCATCAGATCGATATCGTGAATCATCAGATCGAGCACTACGTCGATATCGGTGGAACGGGCAGGAAACGGGCTGAGCCGGTGGCACTCGATGAAATAGGGCTGCCCGCGCATTCCTTTGAGGGATTCGGTAACCAGGTGGCGCTGCACGTGGCCGGTGGCGAGCGTGATTTTTTTCCAATCCGCGAGTTCCACAAGCTTCCTCGCCTCGGAAGCAGAAGACGCCAGAGGCTTCTCCACGAGGAGGTGCGTGCCCTGCTGGATCAGCTGCTCAGCGATCGAGAGGTGGTGCTCGGTGGTGGTGGCGATGCTGGCGATCTCGGCCCTCGGCACCTTCCCTTGCTCCACGGCCTTCAGGTAATCCTCGAGAGACCGGTAAAGAGGCAGGCCCGGGTGAATTTTGGCGGCTTTCTCTCTCAGCTCTTCGCCCCGGGGATCAACCAGAGCCACGAGCTCCACTCCCTCTCCTGCCTGGGAGAGCTGGGCGTATTTCTGGGCGTGAAAATTCCCGAGGTGCCCGAATCCCACCACAATGGCGTGAAGTTTGCCGTTAACGGCTGATCCCATGCTCGCTCTTGCGGATGAAGTCGGTGAAATAAGTTACATCGGCCTGATTGGGAAAGCGGCGATCGAGCTCGGCCAAGGCCTTCTCTTTCTCCAGCCCGCTTTCGAAATAAATCTTATACGCTTCGAGCACGGATTCCAGTCTTTCGCCCTCGAACCCGCGGCGCTTCAGGCCCACCCGGTTTACGCCCCTCACTTCGGAAGGAATGCCCACCAGTATCACATAAGGGGCAACGTCTTTGCGGATAGCGGTGAGGCCGCCCACGAAGGCATGCTTGCCCACGGTGAGGAACTGCGTGATGCCGCACATGCCGGAAAGGATCACCCAATCCTCAATCTTCACGTGCCCGCTCAGGCCCGTATAGTTCGCCATGATCACGTGATCGCCTATGGTGCAATCGTGAGCCACGTGGCAATAGGCCATCACGAGGCAATCCGAACCGATCTTGGTGAGGCCGCCTCCGCTCACAGTGCCCGCGTTCACGGTTACGCACTCGCGGAACTGATTGCGGTGCCCGATCTCCACGCGGGTAGGCTCGCCCTTGTACTTGAGATCCTGGGGCTTGCCCCCGATCACGGTGAAGGAGCCGATTTCGTTATCATCACCTATCGTGGTGTGGCCCTCCACGCAGGCGTGGTGCAGCAGTTTGCAACGATTCCCCAGGCGGGCGTGCTCGCCTACATAGGCGAAAGGACCGATTTCGCATCCTTCGCCAAGCTTGGCTTCCGGATGCACGAAGGCGGTGGGATGAACGTTCATTTGGTGGCCGCCTTTGCCGGAGCTCTGTCCGGGGTGGTTTCATTAACCATTGCACTCGCGAGAATATCGCTTTCGATCGCGAGCTGGCCTTCGATCTCTCCCTTGCACTTGAAGCCCCAGATCGGGCCACGGTGCTTCACCACTTCCACGGTGATCGTCAAGGCATCGCCCGGGCAAAAAGGACGGCGGAAACGGGTATTGTCCACACCGGCGAGGCGAAGGTCGAACCTGGACTTGATACGCATCTGATCATCGGTTTCGAGCCAAGGCATGATCGCGAAGCTCGAAATCTGTGCCATCGTCTCGATCATGATCACACCGGGGGTGATCGGCATAGTGGGAAAATGGCCGGTGAAATAGGGCTCGTTGATCGAGGCGTTTTTCAGGCCGATCACTTTCGTGCCTACCTGGCTGAGCTTGCCATCGCTGCCGTAGGGAACCGTCATCTCGAGGATCCTGTCCACAAACAGGAAAGGATAACGGTGCGGGAGATAGTTCATCACCTGAAGGTGATCGTAAGGGCCGTATCGTTTCACTTCGCTCATACGTTCTCGGCTTTCTTTTTCTGATTCAGCAAATCCGGCAGCTTTTCGAAAAGCAATTGGGTGCGCAGCCAACTGCGATGAGGCATGCCGGGAATTCCTCCCCAGGTTACGCCTGCAGGCACATGGCCCTGGATCGCGGAATAGGCAGCCACCCGGGCGCCCGCTCCGATCTTCATCTTATTGGCCACTCCCACGAATCCTGCCAGCACAGCAAATTTGCCCACGTGCACGGAGCCCGCGAGGCCGGTGCAGCCACAGATGATCACGCCCTCTTCGAGATGGCAGTTGTGGCCGATCTGAACCTGGTTATCGAGTATGCAGCCGTTCTCGATCACGGTATCGCCGAGCGTGCCGCGATCAATGGTGGTGGAAGCGCCGATCTCCACATCGTTGCCGATCTGCACGGCTCCCATATGGTGGATCTTCACGTGGCGAACGCTTGGCCCCTGGTCCGTTTCTATCTTTTCCTGGGCATAACCAAAGCCATCGGCACCGATCACGGTATTGGCGTGAATTCTCACGCGCTCGCCGATCTTGCAGTCCTGGTACACTACCACGTTCGGAAAAAGCACCGAGCCCGCGCCGATTTTCGCGCGCGCGCCCACGGAAACTCCGGCCTGCAGCACAACCCCTTCCCCGATATCAGCGGCTTCTCGCACCACCACATGGGGGCCAATGCTCACGCCCTTACCCAAACGGGCCTTGGGGTGAATGATGGCTGAAGGATGAATGCCCGCTCCGGCATCGGCTTCTGTGCGAAAGAAGGAGGAGGTTTTGGCGAAAGCCAGCATCGCATCTTTCACACGGACAAGAGGAAACTTCAGGCCTAGCGCGGCCGCAGCATCGAAAAGTGAATCCGCCACCACTGCTACCGTGGGGGAGGATTCCTTCAGCTTTTCCACGAATCGCCCTTCGCTTACGAAAACAAGGTCGCCCTCGCGGGCCTTATCCACAAGGGCGATGCGCTGTATGGGCAGGGCTTTCATTTCTTCGTACTCGGCGGCTTGGCTTTCACTCAGGCCGAGCGCGGAGAAAAGGTCCCCCAGCAATACCTGCTGTGGCCTATTTTTTGGCGTCATACCTTTTGATCACTTCGGAGGTGATGTCGTCGCTGGTTTCAGCGTAAACAACGGAATTGGTGTCGATCACCAGGGTATAGCCCTTTTCCTTGGCGATTTCGGAAACGATCCCGCGAAGCTTCTTGATGATGGGCTCGGAGATTTCCTGATCGCGCTTGGCAAATTCCTGCTGGTTGCGCATCTTGCTCTCTTCGAAAGCCATCACCTGCTTCTGAATCGCGGCTTCTTTGGCCACCCGGCTCTTCTCATCCATCACCATGCCTTGCTTGCGAAGGTCTTCCATGGCGGCCTGGATCTTCTGGCCTTCGGCCTGCAGCTTTTTCTGGCGGTCTTCAATTTCTTTGCGAAGGGTGGTTTCGGCTTTTTTGCCGTCCTTCGTGTCTTTGATCGCTTCCTGCATGCGGATCAGGGCCACGCGGGTGGCGGGCATTTCCGGAGCAGCCAAAGCCAGCGGGGAAGAGGTGGAAACCATCAGCAAACCGAGCGCGAGCACGAGCGAAACCTTCATCGAAATCTCCTTGGCGGGTTCGCCTTCACTATAGTTTAGACGCTTGCAGGTTAAAAGGGTTTCTTACATCCTGAGAAGGAATGAAAAACCTCAGATTATCCATTCTTTTGGCGATTCTCTTTCCCCTATTTTCGCATGGCGCAACAACTAGT
>CAZTCD010000096.1:0-15029 GCA_964612065.1 uncultured Bdellovibrionales bacterium
ACCATCGTGGAGGCGCACGGCGGGCAAATCTGGTTGGACGAAAGCTGCCCGCACACCCGTTTTGTGTTCACGATTCCCTTGGCCGCTAAAGGCGCGGGGAGCTGATCCTCTGATTGATTTGGGCAGGAGGGCGCACTGCGTTCCTCCCTGAGCGTCCGAATTTTGGACAGAAATTCCGTTGTGAGGCTCGTTGGGAAACGGTAGATTTTGCGCTTAACCCACAACACTTAGCGCCATCATCAACACTCATGGATCTATTAGCCTCTCTCAACGAAAAGCAGCGTGAAGCCGTGCTCGCCACGGAAGGGCCAGTTACCGTGCTTGCTGGCGCGGGTTCTGGAAAAACCAAAACCCTGATCACCAGGATCGCCTATCTGATCCAAAAAGGTGTGGACCCTTCTAATATTCTCGCCGTTACCTTCACCAATAAAGCGGCCGCCGAAATGAAGCATAGGGTGGAAGGGATTCTTCGCTCCGGAAACAGCGCGTTTCATATCCGCTGGTCGCAGCCTTGGATGGGATTTTCCTCCTATATGCCGGAGGTTTCCACCTTCCACTCCTTTTGCGTGAAGCTTCTTCGCAATGAGGCGCACCATCTGGGCTATACCCGCCCCTTCATGATTTATGACGACGATGATCAGCTCTCTCTCCTCAAAAAGGTACTCGAAGAGTTTGACATCTCTCCCAAGAACGCCATTCCCAAGCGCTTCAAGGGCGCGATCGATCAGGCGAAATGCCAGGCGATGGGCCCGGAGGATATCGATCCGAAAGATCATTTAGGCCCCTTTGGCGAGCAGCTGGTGAAGGTGTATCGGCGCTATCAGGAAGTGCTCAAAAGCGCGCAGGCTTTCGATTTTGGCGATCTGATTGTGGAAGCTTATAAGCTGCTGCGCGATCATCCGGCCGTGCTCGAGAAATACCAGGAGCATTTCCATTACCTGATGGTGGACGAGTACCAGGACACCAACCGCGCCCAGTACTTGCTGGTGAACCTGCTCGCCAAAAAGCGCCGCCACCTTTGCGTGGTGGGGGATGAGGATCAGTCGATCTATAAATGGCGGGGAGCCGACATTCGCAACATCCTAGATTTCCAGAAAGACTATCCCGACGCCCGCATCCTGAAGCTTGAGCAGAATTACCGTTCCACGCAAACCATCATCAATGGCGCGAGCGCAGTGATCAAAAACAACAAAGGGCGCTACGATAAAACCCTCTGGACAGCCAACGAGGCCGGGGAAAAAATCCACTGGGCGCAGCTTCCCGACGAGAGGGGCGAGGCCGATTTTGTGGGAAAAGAGCTGCAGAAGTGGCTTCATAAAAATCCCGAGTTTTCTTTCCAGGATGTAGCCGTTTTCTACCGCTCTCACGCCCAATCCCGTGCTCTCGAAGAGATCTTCCGCCGCTATAAAATTCCCTACCGCATCGTGGGGGGAGTGGGCTTCTATGAGCGAAAAGAGATCAAAGACGCTCTCGCCTACCTCCGCGTGCTCGTGAACCCCGACGATACCGTGAGCCTCCTCCGCATCATCAACGTGCCGGCCAGGGGGATCGGCAAATCCACCGTGGAAAAGGTGGAAGCCTATGCCACCGCTCATAAGCTCTCGTTGTTCGCCGGCCTCAAAAAGATGCTTTCGGAAGGCGCCGATTCGCTGCCTCCTTCGGCTACCAAGAAGCTGGTGGAGTTTGTGAAGCTGATGGATTCCTTCCGGGATCTTGCCTCCCGTTCCTATGTTTCGGAAACCTACCACCGCATTCTCGATGCCACGGGGTATGTGGCTGAGCTGAAGGCCGAGAATTCTGATGAGAGCGCCGCCCGCGTGCAGAACCTGGAAGAGTTCGATACGGTGATTCAATTCTTCGAGGAAGATGCCAAAAGGCGCGAGCTGCCGCCTGGGGACGGAATGCTGCAGGGATTTTTGAATCAGGTCACGCTCGAGGCTTCGCTTCTTGAGAAGGATAATGAAGAGAGCAGCACAGGTTCCGTTTCGATGATGACCCTTCATTCCTCCAAGGGCCTCGAATTCCCGCTGGTATTTTTGGTGGGCTGTGAGGAAGGGATTTTTCCCTCAAGGGGCGCCATCGAGGAAGAGCATTTTGACGACGAATCGATCGAAGAGGAGCGCCGCCTTTGTTATGTGGGCATGACCCGCGCCAAGCAGAAGCTTTTCATGACGAATGCGCAGATCCGCCGGATTTACGGCCAGGTGCAGGTGAGCCCCGCTTCCCGCTTTCTTCATGAGGTTCCTGCCGAACTGGTAAAGGCCGAGGTGGTTCGCGCCGAAGGATCGAGCGGATTCGGGGTAAGGACGCAGTGGGAAAGCGAAAAGTCCCGGGGTTATCCGAGCTATCCCAGGAAAAGCTCTTCGGCTTCCTCCTCGTCGTCTGGACGTAGCTATGAGTATGACCTCGATGCCGAGCCTTCCTATCAGGTGCAAAGCGCGTCCGGATCGGAGGCCACGGGTGGCAAGGATATAAAAGTGGGCAGCCGGGTGCGCCACGGCACTTATGGGCAGGGAACCGTGAAGTTGCTCGAGGGCTCCGTTAGCGATCGGAAAGTAACGATAGAGTTTTCCGGCCGGCTTCTGAAAAAGTTTTCCCTCAAGCATGTAGAGCTTGAGGTGATGGGCTAGTTTTCTTCTTCTGCGGGCCAGAGCATCGGCGCTAAGGAAAAAGCCTCCTGATGGCCCTGGTTGCCTTTATGGCAGGGCAGGGGGGAGAACTTCGAGCCCAAGCTCCAGGAAGTTTTCTCGAAGCTGTTTTCCAGCCGCTCTTCGCCCGGCATGCCCGAGAGAAAATCCAGCCCTGAAATTGCCTCGAGCTGATCCACGCTCATTTCATAGCGGCTGATGTCTCCGCTGGCGTCGGAGGGAAGCAGGAAGGCGATCGCTTTGCTGCCGTCTTTGGCGGCGAGCACCTTGAAAAAATATTCCGGCACGGAAACCCCGCTGCCGATCGTGGGCAGGCCCTGCTTGAGAAGGGGGCCGGTGGCCACCCAGAGGCCGTCCATCTCGAGCGCCCAGGCTCGCACCAGGCCTTCGAGCCTGGCCCAGATCCCGCTATTGAAGCGGGAAGGCTGAGGCGTCACGTTGGTGAGGAGGAAGCTTTCGCTCATCGCCTGCCTAGACCACCGGTTGTCGGCGGCCGGCGTGAGGTGGCCGCGGTCGAAGCCCGAGCCGTTATAGTCGGAGAGCTCCGGGCCTTCGCCTCGTGCGAGGCGGGGGTCTTCACGGAAGGACCCGGATCTCTTTACGCACCCTCGCAGTTCGTTGCGCCCAAGGCCGTAGAAGATCCAGTCACTTTGTTTATGGGCGCGGCTGAAAGAAGCACGATAGGCGGCATTTTGGAGTAAGCGGCTGGAGGGCGGAAGGCGAGGGGCGGGTTCAGGGAACGAGCCGCCCCTGGCGCTCGGCGCAAGCGCAGATACGAGTAGCGCAGCTATGATCCATCCTTGGAGCATCTACCCATAATGGTAACGGCAAAGTGCGTCGAATCACGAGAGGGAAATGAGTGGAATTCGGTTAGGAATTCAATAATTGACGCATCGCAAGCTGCCTTGCTTAGAAGGGTATTTTGCCGGGATTTTTGGTACTGTCTTTCTCCTATGAAAGATGCAGTGAATCCGGAACTTACACGCAAGATCGCCCACCTATCCCGCCTGCAGCTGGCGGAAGACGAAGTAGAGCGCTATACGGCCGAGCTTTCCAAAATCCTGGATTTCGTGGCCCAGCTCTCTGAAGTGAATGTGGAAGGGGTGGAGCCCGCCATTCATGGCATCCCGCTCGATGCCCGCTTCCGGGAAGACGAGGCCGTGGCTCTATCCGAGGAAGAGGCGAAACGTATCGTGTCCTGCTCGGAGTCCTCTCTCTATGAGCAATACAAAGTTCCCCAAGTGATCGGAGGCGAGTGATGGAATACCCAAGGCACCTTTATAAAAAAGGCTGGGAATGGCGGGCTCTTCTTCGCGCCAAAAAAACGAGCGCCAAAGAGATCTCCCAGGAATTTCTTGCCCGCGCCCGGGCCGATAAAACAAACGCTTTTCTCACCCTGATGGATGCCCAGGCGGAAGCCATGGCGGCCGAAGTGGACCAGGACCTCCACCACCACAGTTCCCTGGCAGGGGTACCGCTCGCGATCAAAGACAACTTGGTGACCACTGGAGTGCAAACCACCTGTGCCTCCAAGATCCTGGAAGGCTACCTGCCGCCTTATAGCGCGAGCGTGGTGGAGAAGCTTCGCAAAGCGGGAGCGATACCGATCGGCAAAGCGAATCTCGATGAGTTCGCGATGGGCTCTTCCAACGAGAATTCCGCCTATGGCCCCGTACTGCTGCCGCAGGATCATGCCCGCGTGCCGGGTGGCAGCTCTGGCGGATCGGCCGCCGCGGTGGCCGGGAATCTGGCCGTGATGGCCCTGGGTTCCGATACGGGTGGATCCGTTCGCCAGCCGGCTTCTTTCTGTGGGGTAGTGGGAATGAAGCCCACCTATGGGCGGGTGAGCCGTTATGGGCTCGTGGCTTTCGCCTCCTCCCTCGATCAGGTGGGCCCGCTTACGCTGGACGCGCAGGATTGCGCCGATCTGCTCGAAAATATCGCGGGCTTTGATGCCCTTGATTCCACCACGCAGGAAAAAGAGGTACCCCGTTACGGTAGGGCCGTGGGCCAGGTGCGCACGGATGCCGCTCACCGCGCCGATTTCCTGAAGAATTTGCGGGTAGGGGTGCCCAAGGAGTTTTTCGCCGAAGGCCTGGATGCCACCGTGCGAGCGGAAGTGGAAAAGGCGATTGAAGCTTTGCGCAAGAGCGGAGCCAAGATCGTGCCGGTATCGCTGCCGCACTCGAAGTATTCGCTAGCGGTTTACTACGTGATCGCCGTTTCGGAAGCCTCGGCCAACCTGCAGCGGTTCGATGGCGTTCGTTATGGCCCGCGGGTGCTGCCGAATGGCGCCAATACCACCCTCGATGAGATGTACGAGGCCACTCGCGGCCAGCTTTTCGGAAAAGAAGTGAAGCGCCGTATTCTGCTCGGCACCTTCGCGCTTTCGAGCGGTTATTATGACGCTTATTATAAGCGTGCTTGCCAGGTGCGCTCACTCATCGCCCGTGATTTCGCCCAATGCTTCGAGCAGGTGGACGTGATCCTCGGGCCCACCACTCCCACCGTGAGCTTTGAGCGGGGATCCAAAACCAGTGATCCTCTCTCCATGTACCTTTCCGATATCTATACCGTGCCGATCAACCTGGCGGGTGTGCCCGCGGTGAGTATGCCGTTTGGCAAGGGAGAGAAGGGCCTGCCTGTGGGCTTGCAGCTCGTTGGAGCGCCCTGGCAGGAGCTGAAGCTGCTGGAAACGGTGGCGGCGCTCGAATGCCTCTATGACGAAGGGAAGGGGGCTTAAGATGCCGCATCCTACTTACCATGGTTTTGAAACGGTGATCGGTCTCGAGGTGCATGCGCAGCTCGCCACCAACTCCAAGCTGTTTTCGAGCTCTCCCAATCACTTCGGAGATGCCCCGAACCGGAATATCAATCCGGTTTGCACGGCTCAACCGGGCGCTCTTCCAGTGCTCAACCGCAAGGCGGTGGAGTTCGCGATCCGCGCTGCCTTGGCCACCAATTGCAAGATCAACGAAGTAAGCATCTTCAGCCGGAAGAATTACTTTTATCCGGATCTGCCGAAGGGCTACCAGATCTCCCAGTTCGACAAGCCCTTGTGCGAGCACGGTTGGCTGGAGATCGAATTCGAAAACGAGCCGGGCGTGAGGGAGACGAAAAAGATCCGCATTACCCGAATTCACATGGAGGAAGACGCCGGAAAGTCCCAGCATATGCCCGGTTTTTCCCTTGTGGACCTGAACCGCGCCGGCACCCCGCTGATCGAGATCGTATCGGAGCCGGATTTCCGCTCTCCGGCCGAGGCGGCCGCCTATCTGAAGAAACTTCGCGGTATTCTCCAGTACACCGAAGTTTGCGATGGCAATATGCAGGAGGGCAACCTCCGTTGCGACGCCAACGTTTCCGTGCGCCGGGTGGGGGAGACCAAGCTCGGCACCAGAGCGGAGCTGAAAAACCTCAACTCCTTCCGCTTTCTGGAGAAAGCGATTGAGTACGAAATCCAGCGGCAGATCAATGTGATCAACTCGGGCGGCAAAGTGGTGCAGGAAACCCGCCTATATGATTCCGCCCGCAACGTAACCCAGAGCATGCGCTCGAAAGAGGAAGCCCACGACTACCGCTATTTCCCGGAGCCTGATCTTCCGCCTCTTGTAGTGAGCGGCCAATGGATCGAAAGGGTGAAAGGCGAGCTTCCCGAATTGCCCGATGCCAAAGCCCAGCGTTTTGTGTCGGCCTTCGGCTTGCCGGAATACGACGCGAAAGTGATCACCTCCACCAAACCGCTCGCGGAATTCTATGAAAGAGCCGTGGCCAAAAGCGCTGGAGAGCCCAAGCTGGTTTCCAACTGGCTGATGACCGAAGTGCTCCGCATGCTGAAAGAAGCCGATAAAGAAATCGAAGAGTGCCCGTTCCCGGCGGAGCATCTCGGGGATCTGGTGGCGCTGATCAAAAAAGGGGAGATCTCCTCCAAGATCGCGAAAACCGTGTTCGAGGAGATGTGGGCCAGCGGAAAAGAGCCCGCAACCATTGTGCGCGAAAAAGGGCTGGTGCAGGTTTCCGATCCCTCGGCCATCGAGGCCGCCGTGCGCAAGGTGCTACAATCGAATCCGAAGCAGCTCGCCGAGTTCCGTTCCGGTAAAGAAAAGCTTTTCGGGTTCTTCGTGGGGCAAACCATGAAGGAAACGCAAGGCAAGGCGAATCCTGCGCTATTGAACGAAATCGTGATGGCCTTCCTCAAGGGAGAGAAAGAGTAAGAATGAAAAAGCTGCTATGGATCCTGGGCGGCCTCTTCGTGGCTGCGTTGGTGGCGATCGTGAGCGTTCCGCTTTTCGTGAACGTGGACCAGTACCGGCCCTATATCGTAGCGGAAGCCAATAAAAAGATGAACGGCAAGCTCGAGCTCGGCGCTTTGAAGCTGGGGCTGTGGGGCGCGGTGAAGATCCATGCCGAGTCGATCGTGCTCCGGGTGAACGGATTCCCCGAACCCTTGCTGAACACCAAGCAGGTGCATCTCGAGATTCCCTTTACCAGCCTGCTCAGTGGTTCGCCCACGGTAACCGTCGTGCTGGAGAAGCCTGAGATCCGGGTAGTGAAAGAGGCCGACGGCAGAATGAACGCCACGGAGCTTTTGAAAACCGAAACCGCGCAGGTGGCTCCGGAAGTGGTAAGCGAAGAAACCACGCTGGTGAGCGCGGCTCCGGAAAAAGCGGCCCGCCGGCGCGCGGAGCCTGAAACCAAGCCTGGACCTGTTCCTGCTTCTTCCACCGAAGAGAAGTCGTCCGCCTCCGCCACGCCTACCGAAGCTCCCGCCACCGAAGGGGAAAGCTACAAGGTGCCTGCTCTGATCGCTGGAGCCAGGCTCGGCCTTCGTATTCAAGAGGGAGATCTTCGCTATCTGGATAAATCCGGCAAAGCGGAATACCAGGTGACAGGCCTCGATCTCGACGCAAAAAACCTTGGTCTCGGTTCCGATATGGAGGTGAGGCTCCGCGCGCCCCTCAAGGGGTCGAGCGCTTCTCTGGCCTTCAGCGGCCCTGTTTCTGCGGAAGCCCGGCTGAAACCTTTGTTGATCGGCAATCAGGTGAAGAGCGCGAGCGGCAGCCTGAGTATCGACGCCACGGATCTCTCCCTCGAGCTCAAGAGCGGAGCTTTCCGAAAACCTTCCGGCATGGCGTTCAAGGCAAGCCTTCAGCTGAACGGCTCTGAAACCGAGACTCTTCTGCGCGCTTTCGATCTCGTGCTGGCGGATTTCAAAATGCACGGCAAAGGCCGCCTGGTTGCCTCGCCCCTGTCCGTGAAGCTGGACATCACCACCGATCCGGGCACCATTCGTCTCGATAAGGTGCATGCCTTCGTGCCCATGGTGGAGGCCTACCAGCTGAAAGGGATCGCGGATTTCAATGCTGATGTGGATTGGCGCCCCGAGGCCGTGAAGGCGAGCGGTAATCTCAAAGTGCATGATGGCGGTTTCTTTCTGAAGGGCATGATCCGGGAACCCATGCAGTTCCGCCTGCAAGCGGGTTTCACGGAAAACACGCTGAACCTTACCCGGGCCGCCGTTTCTGGGCCTGAAACGGAGCTCGAGCTTACAGGTACCGTGAAGAATTTCCTGGCACCCGCGTTTTCCTTCGCGCTGTCTGGAAAGAGCCTCAATATCGATAAAGCCGTTGTGCTGCCCAGCGGGGGAAAGAGCGCCGCGAGCGGTTTTTCCCTTTTCCCTGTGGCTGTGGCGGCGCCTTCCGCTGATCAAAACCCGCTCCTCGATCTGGCCAAAAATCCCGTGGTGGCTGCCGCTGGCGGAACCTTCACGGCCAAAATTCAGAAGCTCACGGCCTATGGCGCGGTTCTCGAGCAGGTGATGGCGCGAGCGAGCCTCAATCGTATGGCGTTGCGGGTTTCGGAGGCCTCTTTCCGAACCTTCGGAGGTTCCGTAAAAGGCCAGGCTGATGTAGATCTGAAGAGCCCCGCCCTGGGTTTTTCCTCCCAGGGGCAGGCCGCCGGGATCAATGCGCAGAGCGCGTTCAAAACCTATTTTCCCAAGTACGAGAACACTCTCGAAGGCCTGGTGGACGCCAGCTGGAACGTTTCTGGTGCCGCCTATCCCGCTGCCACTCGGATCCGTTCCCTCAAGGGCGGAGCCAAGCTGATGGCGAAGGACGGCGCGGTAAAATCGGTGGATTTCCAGGAGTCGATCAATTCCGCCATGCAGAAGATTCCCTTCCTCAAGAATCAAAAGCCTATCAAGGTGGACAACGGGTTCAAAACCCTCACCGCCGATCTCCGTTTCGAAAATGGCACGATCCGGGCGGAACCGATCGAGGTTTATCCGAGAAACCAGGGCTTCGTGGTGAAAGGAAAATCCACCATTCAGGAATCGCTCGAGCAGGAGACCTTTCTGGATGTGTTCGATCCGCAGGGGCAGCTCCCGAAGGAGCTGCAGAACCCCGGCAAGCCCGCTATCCCTCTCCGGATCTTCGGGCCCATCACGGCTCCTAAAACAGATTTTGATTATACCTTAAAGAGAGTGGCTGCCAGCGCCGGAAAAAACGTTCTCAAAGACCAGGCCCTGAAGGCCCTCGGGGTAACGAATGATCCCGGAAAGAGCGATTCGGACAAGCTCAAAGACGCAGCCGACGCCCTCAGAAAGAAGTTCGGTTTCTGATGTTGCGCGCTGGCATCGACATCGGAACCAATACCATCCTGCTTCTGATCGCCGAAGTGGAAGACGGCAAGGTGAGTAAGGTGCTCGAAGATCACGTGAAAGTGGTTCGCCTCGGGCAAGGCGTGGACAAAAACCGCGCGTTTCATCCTGATGCCATCACGAGAGCGCGAGAATGTTTCCGTGAATATGCGGAGATCCTGAGGAAATACCCCGGCATCGACGTTCGCGCCGTGGCCACCTCGGGATCTCGCGACGCCAGGAACTCTGCGGAATTCTTTGCGGAGATCGAGAAGGAAACCGGCATCCGTATCCGCGTGATCAGCGGCGAAGAGGAGGCTCGCATGAGCTTCCTCGGCGCCTTGCCGGATGGAGCCACGGCGCCTGCTTCTTTGGCTGTGATCGATATCGGGGGGGGCAGCACCGAGATCGTGGGGCTTCGCGCGCAAGGCAGCAGCGAGCTTTTTCGCTTCAGTTTCGATATGGGCTGCGTGCGATTGACCGAGCGCTTTCTCTCTTCCGATCCTCCAGAGGTCTCACAGCTTGAGAGCCTGAGAAAGTTCGTTCGAGCCGAGCTGTTGGGCCAAAAGGCTCTTTTGGATGGGCTCAGAGGGCGGGAGCTGATCGGAGTGGCGGGAACGGCCACGTATCTGGCCTCCTCGGCGCTCGGCCTCGATCGTTTTGATCCCGCTCGGGTGCACGGATCCGGGCTGCGGTTGAATGAGGTGGAATCCTTGGGAGCGAAGTTCGCGTGCCTTGCAGCGGCGGAACGACTTGGCATCGGCGGAATGGACAAAGGCCGGGCCGATGTGATCGTGGCAGGCGCGCTGATTCTGGAAGAAACGATGAAGGCCGCGGGATTCACCAAGCTTACGGCTTCGGTGCGCGGCCTTCGGTACGGAGCTGTGCTCAGCTGATTCGGCGGTCTGTTTTAGTGCCCGTAGTTCCGGGTGTGAGCCGCGCGCTGGGATCGATCCAGTGCCGCACGCGAGTCCTGGGCCGATTCATGGGCGAAGCGGGCACCGAGTTCTGCCTCGAGGCGGCGGGCGAGAACGGGATCCTTGCGTCGCACGTTGTTCAGCAAGCGCTCGCGGAAGGCGGCGTCTGCGTGTTGCAGCATCTCGATCACGCTTTGAAATCCGTTAAAGGGAATGCCCTCTCTCTTGTTCATGCTTCGCCCTTCCTTGCTTTGCGGTTGATGCCTTCTTCGGCCATTGCTTGCTGTTCCCGGATTGCATTGAGCTTCTTCTCCCCGCGGGAGGCCATTTCCTCGGCCTGCACCCGATAGGTTTCCTGGGCCTGCTTCACATTCATCTCACCCTGCTTGGCGAGAGAGGTAAGGCGCTGGCTCTGGGAAGCATTCTGTTCCGCCAGCTTCCGCTCGAAATCGTCTTTAGAGGAGGTGAACTCCACCTGATAGGCTTTGCCTAAGGAGCTCATATCGCGCTGGTGCTTTTCCTCGAGCGCCTGGATCTCTTCCTGCTGTCTTTTGCGGATTTCTCGGATTTTGTAGGAGTGCTCCTGGGCGAGCCGGTCCGCTTCCGATTGATTGTTCGTGCGCTGGGTTTCCATCCTAGTCCCCCGTTTAGCCGTTTCGTTTTCCAGCATCCTGCCGGTTCGGGCGGCGAGCCCGTTTCTTCTATTATAGGGGGGAAAGTACGGGTATGAAATGGGAAGGATGGAATTTCAGGCTAAAAAGACAGACCGCTTGGACCGGCTACTGCGGGAACAGGTTTTTTCCGGTTCCGAATGGCTGAGCCGGCAGGCATGGGATTGGCTGATCGAGAATGGTTGCGTAAGCCTGGATGGGCGTAAATGCCTGAAATCAGGAGCTCAGGTGGCCGAAGGGGCCAGTATAGGCCTGTCTTTGCCTGATCCGGAACTGGGGCTGTTGCCGGCCGCTCATCCAGCGGAGCTGGTCTGGGAGGGCTCTGGCTTGGCGGCATTTTCGAAGACTTGTGGAACGGATTCGGTTCCGCTCTTTCCCTGGGACCGGAACGCTTTCGCCAATCAGGTGAGCGCCCGCCTTTCCCAATCGGGCCGGTGCACTCCTGTTTTTTTTGCCGTTCTGGCCGATCCTCCCAAGCTGGAGGGAGGGCTTCTGCAGCGCCTCGACCGCGATACTTCCGGCCTCATGCTGGTGGCCTTGGACGCGGGCACCAAGGCGAGCTTTCGGGACCTCATCTCCCGCTCTCAGCTCGAAAAAACCTATGAGGCCGTAGTGGTGGGAGAGTTGGAAGGGCTGGAGGGTGCGCGGGAGTTCTGGCTGAAGCCTTCCAGCGGAGCGAAAGTGCAGGCCTATAGAGAGGAGCCCAAGGCCGGCGGAGAGCTTTGCCATTTCCAGGTGAGGATTCTGTCCCGAAAGGGCAAGGCTGCCCACATAGAGGTGGTCACCCGGCAAGGGGCCAGGCATATCGTGCGCGCCGGTATGGCATCGCTGGGGGCGCCCTTGGCGGGCGACGCTCTCTATGGAGGAGAAGAGAGGGTGCCTTTCCACCAGCTTCATGCCAGCCGGTTGAAGTTATTGGAAACGAAGGCCTTTCCCTCTTTTCCCGAAAGTTTGAGCGCCCCCCTTCCCGAGACCTTCCTGGATTCGCTGCGGCTTTATGGCTTAAACTGAATGGGATGCAGCAGGCGAGCTTACCGCCAATAAAATCGATTTATCATGCCCTGGAGGACGCGGCCGTGGACCTCTATGGTTTTTCGGTGATCTGCCATGGCGGCGCCACTTGGATGGCGGAGCCCGTTTTGTTTGATTCGCTGCTTCTCGGGCTGGAAAATTACTGGTTCAACGAAAAGCAGGACGGTCGTCTTTCTCATCACGAATTCCGGGAAGAGCTTTTCAAAACGATCTGGGAAAAGAGCAGGGATAAAACAGCTCCCGTAAAGATCGGCACCGATGTGCCGCTCGGCCACGACGAAATGGCGTTTTACCAATTGCCTCAGATTTCGCGGGCCGCCCTTTATCTGCGCACGAAAAAGCATTTTTCCTATTCCAGCGTCTCTCTCATTCTGGGGAGCGCAGAAGGGGTGATTCGGGCCGAAGTGGAAAGGGCCCGGGAGTTCCTGCTTGGCCGCAGAGTTCGGGAAGCAAGCTGGAGCGAGGAGGATTTCTGATGAGGCTTCCGGATAGGGACGATCTTCTGGACTATGTGGAGGGCGCGGCAGGGCAGGATAAGGAAGTGCAGCGCAGGATTCTTCATTTGCTCGCGTCGAGCGCGGTGATGCGGGAAAGCGTGGCCGAGCTCAAGCGTGATCTCTATCTCGTGAGCTCTCAGATTCCTGACTATGCGCCAGATGCGGCCACCGGGGCCGAGCTGATGCGTCTTTCGCAGTCCTGGATTCAGCTCGTATACGAGAGGAAGTTTTCTTTGCGGAACTTTCATCGTTCCCGGGAATTTTTTGCATTGATGCTGGCTCTCGGAGGAGTGGCTCTGCTGTTGCTCGGATTGATTGGCTTGAGTCTGCTGGCTGGGTCTTGAGGCAGCGATCGCTGCCGGAGAAAATAAAAAGTCGCTTTTCCCGGAACAAGAATCTTTCTATGGAGGGGAATATTCCTTAGGTGGCAAGGAATGAAGAGACGCCCCGGGAAAAACGACTATTTATTTAGCCAAACTCGTTTTGGCTCTATGTGGTGAATAAAGCAATCGTCGTGCCACCTTATCGTGTAAGTGCAAGGTGGTGTGGTTCGAGTTGCGGCAGAGTGTTTCTTTTAATGTTAAAGAGTTTGCTTTGCGTTATTTGATGGTGCGGCAAAAAGAACAGCCGCCCTGGTTCCAGTTTGGGAGGGCGGCCGTTTGGAGATTGGGACCAGTTTCAGTTTGGAACTGGCGGCTTTGTTGAGTTTTTTGCTTCTGAACTATCAGCCGTAAAGAAAGCTTCTCATTTGTTTCACGAAGAGTTCCGGTTCTTCCACATTGCAGGAGTGGCCTCGGCCAGGAAGTTCCAGGAATTTTCCGTTGGGCAGTCCATTCGCCAAGGCGATGGAATCTTCCTTTTTAAGAAGCGTATCGAGCTCGCCATGCATCACCAATACGGGCTGGGTGATCATCGGGAGCTCCGAACGATAGTCCGCTACATGGAGCATTTTAGCCACGCCATGCCACACCAACGGATGAACGCCGAAGGCATCGTCTACGATCTGCTTCATCAATTCCGGCGCAGGAGTGCCTTGGATGGTTCCGGCCATCACAGCTGCACACATATTCCTGTCTTGACTCATTGCGGTAAACGCTTGGTACATCTCCGGCCCGAACTGCACGCCGGTTGCAGCCACGGGATCGAGAAAGAGCCCACGAGACCAAAGCGCAGGCTCCCGGCGCATAGCGATCAGTGCGATCAGGCAGCCCGTGCTATGGCCAAGCGCGCAGACGTCTTTCAGGCCGAGGTGGCGAACCATCTCGTTATAGTCCTTCGCCATCTCCTCCAGGTTCAGCTGGCTTTCCTCGGAAAGGCCGGTGCTCTTTCCGCATCCGCGCCACTCGGCAAGAACCAATCGGCCTTTTTTGGAAGCGCTCTTTTCCCGGCTAAGCACCTCTACGGCCGGCGACCACCAGGCGTTCGAGGCAAGGTTGCCGTGGAAGGACACGGTGTCGCGGTCCACTAAGCCCTCGTATACTTCATAGTGCATTCGGATGTTCTGACGTTCGAAAAACGGCATAAGAAACTCTCCTTTTGGGCGTGAGAGGGATTAATCCCTCATCTTTTTCATTTCAATCGTGCGTTTGCCTACGGTGGCGTTGAAGCGCCAGGTGCTGCCGTCCCATTCCAATCCCCGGTTGAGTTCGGGGCGGCGGCTGAGGATTTCCATGGTCCAAGCGGAAGCGTAGTCGGGGATGGCTTCGGGAATCTTATGCTCGGTTACCGAGATATCGATCCGGCTTGCTCGCGCCGAGCGGGGCACGGCGTCCCAGAAACGATCCATTACATCCCGCTGAAGGTACTGGTCCTGCCGGGCCACCATCAATTGTACGGAGTTGGCGGGAAGGTAGCGGGCGTCTCTCAGGGTGTCGTATTTGCGAATGCCCTGAATCATGCGGAATACCGCTTCGAGCTTGTAGGGGTTGTCCAAAACAGCCGGCTCGAGGGAAGGGTAGGTGGCATAGATGAAGTTCTTGAGGAAATAGTCATAGAGCTCATCATCGGTAGCGGGATTGAAGGGGAACGCGATCCGGTTGGCCGCGATCTGTCCCTTGATCCACTGGTCCATCTGCTTGAGCGGCTCGGTAAAAGGAGCCATCAGGATGATCTGCTCTACGCGGGTGGGGTGGGTGGTGGCGAAAGCAACCGCGATCCCGCCTCCGTAGGAAAGGCCTACCATATAGGCCTTCCTGATCCCGAGCTTGTCCATCAGCTGCCGGGTGAGCTCCACTTGATCCTTATAAGAGATAGGATCCCGAACCGGAACCTTGCCGCTCAGCAGAGTTCCGCCCATTCCGATCATATCGAAACGGAGGATACCGATTTCCTTGCTGCGGCGGCGGAGGGCGTTTACGTACTTATCCCAATAGCCGAATTGGTAGGTAAGGCCGTTCAGAAGCACCAGAGTAGGCTGCCCGTTTTTGGCCGGCTCATAATCCGTCCAAACCTTCCGGCCTTCCACGGTGATAAATTCTTCTTTGGCAAAAGCAGGCGCACCCAGGCTGAAAACCAAGGCTACCAAAAGAAATCGCAGGCTCATCATCACTAACCCTCCCCTAAAAATTAAAGGTCCGTAACGTTGACACGGGTACTGAAAGTCAAAGAGCCCTTACCGATCGGCA
>CAZTCD010000097.1:0-14972 GCA_964612065.1 uncultured Bdellovibrionales bacterium
TAACCGCGCCCATCGGCACGAGGCAGGAGCTTGAGTCGAAAAAGACTTTCCAGGTAACGGCAATTCCGCGAAAGGCCGGTGTTTTTCAAATTCCTGCTATTTCCTGGAGCTATTTTGATCCAGATAGAAACAGCTACGAGACTTTGACCACGAATTCTCTCACTATAGAGGTTAGCGAGAGCAGCCTCGGTCAGGGACAAAACACCAATTCCTACCTTGACCAAGGCCCGCAAACTTCAAATTCCAAGAATCCCAGTGACTGGAAGCCCTGGAAGAATGTTCCGGAGGCAAAAGCCGCATCAGGATGGATGAAATGGACAATTCTAGCATTCATTGCTTTGAATCTGGCTCTAATCCTGCTTCGTCTTAGAGGCAAGTGGCGCGGGATCTTTCAGATCGTAAGAAAGGTAGATCGCTTCTCCGAAGCCCGTATCGCCTTGCTTCAAGCCAAGGGTATCAGAGATTCCGAGTGGCAAGCAGGGCTTGAGGAAGTGCTTCTTATGACCATTCAAGTTCTCCTGGAGACCAATCCGCGGGGACTTACCAGGCAGGACTTGGAAGGCAACTGGAGGAGCAGGAATTTGCCTGCCCCCCTCTTTCAAAGAATGATCGCGGTTCTAGACGAAATAGACCGTCATCGCTTCAGCTCTCAAAAGCTGGCAGGCTCAGCGAACAAAGAGATGCGACTAAGGATCACCCGTGAAGCGGAAAGCCTCCTGATTGAGGCTTCACGCCTGAAGAAAAAATAGTTGCCCCCTAGAACAGCACGTAGATAAAGGGGGCCACGGAAGAGCTCTGCGCAAGAAATACCAGCGCCCCGAACACCAGGAATACCAGTATCATTGGCACCATCCACCAAAGCTTCCGGGCCCATAGAAACTGCCAAAAATCTCTGACAAAGCTTTTAACCATGATCATCATAAATCAATTCTCCTTACAGAAGGATTGCACCGCCCCCACCACGCGCTCCACTTGCTGATCCGTAAGCTCCGGATACATAGGCAGGGAAAGCACTTCGTCTTCAAGCGCTTCACATACTGGAAGCTTGACTCCAGGGGGAAGGAACTTCTTAAATGCCTCCTGTTTGTGCATCGCCAGTGGATAATAGACCTCGGTGCCAATGCCTTTGTCGGCGAGATACGCACGCAGACCATCTCGCTTTTGAACCCGAATCGTATACTGATTCCAAACATGCTTCCGATTCGGCCCTATCATTGGCAGGCTCACTCGAGCTTCCAGGCCTGCCTCGCGGAATAGCTTGGTGTAAAGGGCTGCGATCCGTTCTCGGGCCTGCTCATAACCCCTCAGATGCCTTAGCTTGATCCGAAGCACAGCGGCTTGAATGCTATCCAAGCGGGAATTCACGCCGATCAGCTCGTGATAATAGCGCTGCTTGGATCCGTGCACCCTTACCATCTGGATCCCTTCGGCCTTCTTCTCGTCAATAGCCGACACCATCCCTGCGTCACCCACGGCACCTAGATTCTTCGTGGGATAGAAGCTGAAGGCACCATAATCACCCCAACCACCAGCAGGGCGCGCCTTAAACTCAGCGCCGATACTCTGAGCGCAGTCTTCGATCACAATCAGATTTTTCTCTCGAGCGATCTTCATCACCGCTTCCATATCCACCATCTGCCCAAAGAGGTGCACGGGGATGATGGCCTTTGTTTTCGGGCCGATCTTCGACTCCATATCGGAGAGCGAGAGATTATAGGTGTCGTCGCTGTCTACAAACACAGGAGTGGCCCCCAGCCGCGCCACAGCTCCCGCGGTGGCATAGAAGGTAAAGGAGGGCACCAGAACTTCATCCCCCGGGCCAATGCCATGAGCCATCAAGGGCAAGAGCAAGGCATCCGATCCCGAGGCACAGGCGATGGCGTGGGGAACCTTGGTATAGGAGCGAAACTCTTCTTCGAAGGATTTAACTTCGGGTCCCAGTATAAAAGCGCCGGATTCCAGCACTCCCGCGATAGCGCGAAGCATCTCTGCCTGCAGCGGTTGATTCTGGGCCTGTACATCGATCAGAGGGATCTTGGCTGTCATTTGCAGCCACTATAGCCGAGGAGCGGTGGCCGGACCATACCGACATTTTGCCGCAATGCGCTAAGTACGCTTGCTAAGCCAGCACCTTGAATATAAAGTCCCTAGTCACAGCCATGAAAATTGAACCTACTTTCATAAAGGGAGTTTTCCTCGCCGAAGCCGAGCCCATTTCCGACGAGCGTGGCTATTTTGCGAGGGTCTACTGCAAGAAAGAATTCGCCCCTACAGGCTTCCAGGGCGACTGGGTGCAGATCAACCATTCCCACAATATTGCGGCTGGCACCTTTCGGGGCTTTCACTACTTTCAGACTCCCGGCCGAGAGACCAAGCTGATTCGCTGTTTGAACGGAGCGATTACGGACTTCGTGCTAGATCTTCGGCACGGATCGAAGACATTCCTGCAGACAATGGCCGTGGATCTTTCATCCGAAAATATGCGGATGATTCTGATCCCTCCGGGAGTAGCACACGCATTTTTGACCCAGGTAGATAATACAGATGTGATCTACCACCATAGCCATGAATATGACAAAAGCCTCGACCGGGGAGTGCGATATGATGATCCGAAAATCGCATTTAAGCTTCCGGGAACTATTCGAGTGATTTCGGACCGTGATCGATCCCATCCGCTCCTATCACCTGATTTTGAAGGAATCGAAATATGATGAAGTGCCGATTTTGCCAGAATCCTTTGACCCATGAGTTTGTGGATCTAGCACATGCCCCCCCCTCAAACTCCTTTCTCCGCGCAGATCAGTTGCATAAGCCAGAGCTCTATTTCCCGTTAAACCTCTATGTATGCGAAAAATGCTTCCTGGTGCAGATTGATGAGCATGAACGGGCTGAAAACATCTTCAGCTCGGACTACGTCTACTTTTCGTCCTTTTCCAAAAGCTGGCTGGAGCATTGCCGGAAATACGCAGACCAGGTGACCGACCGATTCAAACTGGGAGCCAGCTCTCGCGTGGTGGAACTCGCCTCCAACGATGGCTACCTCCTTCAGTTTTTTCAGAAGAAAGGAATCTCCGTGCTCGGAATCGAACCGGCCGGAAGCACAGCCCAGGTCGCGATCACTAAAGGAATTCCAACGCTGGTTAGATTTTTCGGAAAAGCTTGTGCCTCGGACGTATCGGCATTGCAGGGACCTGCAGATCTGATGGCCGCCAACAACGTGCTTGCTCACGTTCCCGACATCAATGATTTTGTGGGTGGTATCAAGATTCTGCTCGGAGAAAACGGCGTATTCACTGGAGAGTTTCCCCACCTGCTGCAATTGGTAAAGCAAGGCCAATTCGATACGATCTATCACGAGCACTTTTCTTATTTTTCTTTTGGCACGATCAGCAAGATCTTCGAGCATCACGGCCTCCGGATTTTCGATGTCGAAGAGCTTCCGACCCATGGTGGATCTTTGAGAATTTATGCCGACCACGGTGCCGCTCATGCACTCTCTCCAGCTGTGGCTGAAATGCAGAAAAAAGAGCGGGAAGCGAATATGCATAATCTCGCCTTCTATTCCGGCTTCCAGGACGTGACCAACCGGATCAAGCATCAGTTCCTGAAATTTCTTCTGGACGCCGCAGATTCCGGAAAAAAAGTCGCGGCCTATGGGGCCGCTGCCAAGGGAAATACCTTGTTAAATGCCTGCGGCGTAAAGAAAGATCTGCTGCAATTCGTAGTGGATGCTTCCCCACATAAACAGGGACGCTTCCTGCCCGGGTCTCATGTTCCCGTTGTAGACTCTGCATTTCTTCGCAAGGAGAAGCCGGACTACATCGTGATCCTTCCTTGGAACATCAGCCAGGAGATCATGGAACAGCTGTCCTATGTAAAGGAGTGGGGCGGGCGCTTCGTTGTAGCCATTCCGGAACTGCGAGTTTATTGAACATGCCTGGGCCATTGTTGAGCGTTGTGATTCCCACTCGCAATCGCAAGGAAATGGCTCTTGTAGCTCTACAAAGCGCGCTTGACCCCCTTCCCTTCGAAGTGGAAATCATTCTGAGCGACAATGCCGGCTCCGATGATACTGCCGATATCGCGGCTTTGTATCCCGCAGTCCGTTATGTTCGAAGAAATGAACTTCTTTCTCAGACGGACCATTTCAATCTTTGCGTATCTGAAGCCAAGGGAAAGTATGTGAAGATTCTCTGCGATGACGACTGGGTTCTTCCAGGCGCTCTAATGCGGGAAGTGGAAGCCCTGGAAAAAGAACCCGCAGTCACCCTCGCCGTTTCCGCCTATTATGAGGTCGATAGCACAGGCCTCAACCGTCTGGCATTCAGGCAATACTCTTCCAATGATGTGCAAGTTCCCCGTGAAAGATTGTTACTCTCGATGCTGATCTTCGAGAACGTAGTTGGATCTCCGAGCAATGTAACCTTTCGAAAAAGCGCGTTCGGCGGATTTCCGTCGAACTTCAGCTATGCGATCGATTGGGCGGCCTGGGTGCAGCTTGCCGATGCTGGCAGTTTTGCCTTTTTAGCAGAGCCTGGAGCTTGCTTCCGCTTGCACCCTACAAACCTCACTTTAAAGCACGTGGAATCAGGCAACGACTTCCTGGAAGTGCAGGCATTGCGAAAAGAGTGCCTGAGACGACTCCCCGTTTTACTGAGAGCGTTGATGTTGCCCGTCTTTCTATGGATCTGGACCTATCGATTTTCACGCAGACTGGCTAAGTTCGCCCGGCAAAAGCGTTGGAATGATATCGGGGTTTTCGTAGGAAGAGTTTTGAGCTATATCCCGCCCAAATTGCCTCTGGTTTCTGAGAGGTAACGAGCCAGCCCTTGCTTCCAATGGGGAAGGCGGATTCCCAGTTTCGACGCCCTAGTGTTAGTTAAAGCAGAAAAAAGTGGTCGCCTCATCCTGCCGGTTCTTCCGCCTCGGTCCACAGGTATAACTTTGGTCTGCAGATTCAGTAGCCGAAAAGCCTCTTGGGTAAGTTCGTGCCAAGTGCATTGGCTTTCATTCACCAGATGATAAATTCCAGGTGGCCAACGATCCCCCAAACTAATGAGATCCGCCAAAGCGTCGGAGAGATCAAGAACGCAGGTGGGAGAAACTGTCTGGTCTGCACCAATCTCGATAGATGCGGCATTGGCACCTTCGGCAATCCTTTGCTCAATGAAGTTTCCACCCTTTTGCCTTGAAATTCGTGCACCGTAAACGCCACAAGTTCGCACCACGTAAGTACCCGTGGAGTGAGCCGCGAGAGCAAGGCATTCTCCCGCCAGCTTTGATGCGCCGTATACCTGAAGTGGCCGAGCTAAATCACTCTCTTCGTAAGGAGATCTCTTTTCGCCGTCGAAGACATAGTCAGTGGAAAAGGTGAGAAACCTGGAACCGATATCCGCGCAGGTTTCGGCCAATGCTTTCACGGCAAGGGCATTGATATCGAAGGCCTGTTTTCCCTCGGTTTCACAGAGAGTTACATTATGAAAAGCAGCAGTATTTATTACCAGATCAGGTGCATTGCGCTTAAGCACTTCTAAGGCTGCGGGTAGATGGGCCAGATCCAGCTCCGACCGATCTGGAGCAACTACAATATACCCCTGTTTTTCAAGCACGGGGCACAGCTGGCTGCCAAGTTGGCCTGATTTTCCAATCAGAAGAATCTTCATTGCAGGCTCATGCTAGCACAGGCGAAGCGAGCGATCAGGCCTTCTTTTCCACAAGGAAGTTGCCTATCGCCAGGACATCGAAATCCGTGCGCAGAAAGCAGGAAATGGCATCTTCCGGAGAGCAAACGATCGGCTCGTTCTCATTGAAAGAAGTATTGAGGAGCAAAGGCACCCCTTTGATCCTCTCGAACTCCTGAATCAATTGAAAATACTTGGCATTCGCCTCTTCCGTTACGGTTTGGATGCGGGCAGTACCATCTGCATGGGTGACGGCAGGAATTCTTTGGCGTACCGCTGGAAGCACATCGCCAATGAGCATCATATAGGGGGAATCCACTCCTTTTGGGAGACAGAAGAAGTCTTTCGCCCGGTGTGCGAGCACAGAAGGTGCAAAGGGACGAAAACCTTCCCTTCTCTTTACTCTTGCGTTGAGTTTATCTTTCATTTCCGGACGGGTAGGATCCACTACAATGCTGCGGTTTCCAAGAGCCCTGGGTCCGCTTTCCATGCGCCCTTGAAACCAACCTACAATTTTTCCCTCAGCGATTTTCACGGCGGTATCGCGGCAAATATTCTGGCTTCGTTCGTAGGCAACGTCAGCTTTCTTTAATGCGAGTTCTACTTCGGACTCACTGAACTCAGGCCCGAAATAGAGATTTTCCAGCCTTTGCCGTGGAACGGAATTTCGATCTCGATAGTAAGAATAAAGAGCGGCCCCCCATGAGGTGCCTGCATCATTGGCTACCGGCTGAAAGAAAAAATCCTCAAATCCTGACTTTTCGATGATTTCCCGATTCATCAAGCAGTTGAGAACTACTCCTCCTGCCATGCAAAGATTCTTCTGACCGGAAATCTCTCGAAGCTGTTTTGCAAGGGATACGCCGATGCGCTCGATGGTTCGCTGCAGAGCAAAAGCAATGTCATAGTCGTCCTGACTGTAGGCCTTGCCCCTCCCCCGTTTCTCTCCAAATTTTCGTAAGAAGTGGGAGCTAAGCCATGAGCCCTGCCCATGCGTGTGAAAGCGAAAATAGTCGAGATTCAGCCTATAAGTTCCATCGGCTCGAAGATGCACGAGCCGCTCAAAATCTTTTACATAACGATCGGATCCGTAGGCACTCATGCCCATCACCTTCCACTCATCGAAAAACGGCCGAAAGCCAAGATAGTGAGTGATGGCTGCATAAAAGTGCCCAAGGGAGTGCGGCACAGCGATCTCAAGGATTTTTTCTATCTCGTTTCCTTTGCCAGATGCGAGCATCGTCGAAGTGCTTTCACCTCTTCCATCAATAGTTAGGATTGCTGCGTCCTGAAAGGGCGAAGGGTAAAATGCCGAGGCAGCGTGGCAGAGATGATGCTCTATAAATTGAAATTTGGGAGCTTTCTCCATACCAAAAACACGCTGGATTTCCCTTCCGACAAATTGCATCCCCTTCACTCTTTCGAGCAATTTCAAATCCCCGCCGGATGGAGCGCGGAAGAGATTCATGCTTTGAGGCAAGTGTTTCAGCACATGGGCCACATTTCCTCTGATCTCTGCCCACGGGTTCCAGAAGAAGGAAAAGTCGGAAATCTCCTCGATCGAAATCCCTTCTTTTTCCAGGCAAAAGCGAATGGCCTTTTCCGGGAATTTCATCGAGTGCTTCTCACGATTGAAGCGCTCTTCTTCAGCCATAGCCACTACCATCCCGTCCCTGAGAAGGGCGCAGGAGGAGTCATGAGCGTATGCTCCAATTCCCAAAGTATAGTGGTGGGCCATTTGGGAAATTCTATCCCAGGCTCCTGGCAGAGCGCTTATAATTCGCGCTTCACCGTGTAAGCCATACCTTGCTCCGACAAAAGCAAGAACTAAACACTGGCCATGAACTGCGTTAAAATAAACAGAGGATGCCAGCCAGAGTAAAGTTTAGAGACATTTGGAACGCCCGAGAGATATCCGCAATTTCTCGTTATTTCGACCAGGTGATTTTCTGGCCAAAGCACCCCACAGAAACCCGTGACTTGCATTCCTTGGTGGAAGCCAAAGAAAAGCGGGAACTGCAGAGTGAAAGGCAAATTGAAGATCTACAGCTGAACGCAGATAAAGCCGCTCTTCTTGTAATGAATGGGATTTTCAATTTCCATTTGGATATTCAGGGCCTGCTTCAGAAAATCCATCCATTTCTACCACGCTCCGCCAGAGTTCTGGTAGTAGCCTACAATCCCTACTTGCGCTGGGCCTTCTCCCTGGCCACATTTTTCGGTTTTCGTGAGGGTGAATTGCCCTCCACATATCTCACTCGAACAGATCTTCGAAATCTTGCGGCCCTTTCCGGCTTTGAGCTCACCAGAATCCGCTCCACCTGTCATATACCGTTCTGGCTATTCGGGATGGGCCCCTTGCTGAACAGACTGATTCCCGCAATTCCCGTGGTTCGCTGGCTGGGTTTCTCGAGTGTGATTCTTCTCAGGCCCATTAAGCCTGAAAAAGAAATGCCTTCGCTATCCATCGTGGTGCCTGCCCGCAACGAGAAAGGGAATATCGAGAACGCCATAAAACGAATCCCGAGGTTCTCGCCTCGCACCGAGGTGATTTTCGTAGAAGGGGATTCAACCGACGGTACCTGGGAGGAAATCGAGAAGGTGAAGCGTGAGGGCAAAGAAGGGCTGGAAATTGTTGCCCTACGACAGACCGGAAAGGGAAAGGGGGATGCCGCTCGCTTAGGCCTTTCCAGGGCAAAGGGAGACCTTCTTGCTATCTTGGATGCAGATCTCACAATGCCGCCGGAACTACTTCCTCGCTTTTACAACGCCTGGAAAGAGGGGAAAGGCGATTTTATCAATGGTACGCGGCTGGTTTATCCGATCGAAGGCGAGGAGATGAAGTTTCTGAATCGCATCGGAAACGGTTTCTTTGCAAAGGCCCTGTCGCAGGTTCTCGACATCAGCATTGGGGACTCCCTCTGTGGAACCAAGCTGTTTTCCCGCCAGGATTACCGGAGGATGGTGGAGTGGAGGGAGCACTTCGGAAACTTTGATCCATTTGGAGACTTTGAGCTTCTGTTTCCTGCCGCAGTGCTGGGACTCGGAATCAGGGATATACCAGTACGGTATTGCGCTCGTACCTATGGGACCACGAACATCAGCCGTTTTCGCGACGGATGGGTATTGCTCAAGATGACAGTGATCGGATTCTTCAGGATCAAGATGGGGCCTGGCTAAGACTGGGAAAGCCTCTCTTCATAGCGGCGGATCTGCTCCTGAGTCATACGTAGGTGCTCCTCCGGATTTACCCCGGCACGATACCACTCGGCGGTCCACGCCGCTGTTTCCGAAAAGCTCAAACGAGGCACCCATCCCAATTCCTGCTTTGCCTTGGAGGGATCGAGACTCAAGAGCGCAGCCTCTTTCTTTTTGTCTTCGCTTGCTTGAACTTGATGGGTTGCGCCTGGCCAATGGGAAGCCATCTGCTGAACCAGCTCCAAGGCAGTTTTCGTAGACTCCGCATTGGGACCGAAGTTGAAGGCCTCGCCGGAAACTCTCTCCGAGCGCTCCAGCAAGCGCTGCCCGATCATCAAATAACCACTCAAAGGCTCCAGTACATGCTGCCAGGGTCGCACCGAGGCGGGATTGCGTACGATCACTTTTTCCTGAGCGGCCCAAGCACGCACACAATCAGGTGCCAGGCGATCGGCGGCCCAATCTCCCCCGCCAATCACATTTCCTGCACGCGCCGAGGAAGCGTGCAGGAAGGTGCCGCGAAGAAAGGAGCGCGTATAAGAGGAAAAAACGATTTCCGCTCCTGCTTTAGAGGCCGAATAAGGGTCATGACCGCCCAAAGGATCGGTTTCACGGAAAGGCACCCCCTGGTTTTCGTTCTCGTAAACCTTGTCCGTGGTAACGACCACAATCGCTTTGACGGAATCTACAAAACGCGCGGCCTCGAGGACATTGGCTGTGCCCATGATATTGGTGGCGAAAGTTCCGATAGGATCATCGTAACTTTCACGAACCAAGGCCTGTGCCGCGAGATGGAATACTATTTCAGGCGAGGCTTCATTCATAGCCTTGGATAGCGAGCCTAGTTCGCGCACGTCCCCGCGAAGGTCGTTAAGACGATCCGCAAGACCAAGACTTTCGAAAAGCGATGGCTGGGTAGGAATATCGAGAGAGAATCCAGTTACCTGGGCGCCGAGGCCGAGAAGCCACTCGCAAAGCCAGGCACCTTTGAAGCCGGTATGACCAGTAACAAATACCTTTTTGCCTTTGTAGGTCTGAAGAAAACTCATTCTTCCCAGCGCTTCCAGGGGGCCTTGCCGGAGCTCCAGTGTTCATCGAGAAGGTCGCGGTCACGCACAGTGTCCATGCACTGCCAGAATCCCTGATGCTGAAAAGCCATCAATTGCCCGTCTTTCGCCAGCTGCTCCATGGGCTCACGCTCCAGAATGGAGGAATCGTTCTGAAGGTAGGAAAATACTCCGGGCTCCATCACCATATAGCCGCCGTTAATGAACTGCTCATCACTCGGAAGCTTTTCGCGGAACACCTTGATGCTTCCATTATCACTGATCTCGAGGCCACCAAATCGCGCCGTCGGGCGAACGGCTGTCATGGTAACGAGCTTGCCGTGCTTTTTGTGGAAGCTTAGCAGGGCGTTTAGATCCACGTCGCATACGCCATCACCATACGTGAAAAAGAACGTATCTTTGAGGTGGGATTCAAGGCGTTTCAGACGGCCTCCGGTAAGGGTTTCCGGACCAGTATCGATCAGGCGCACCTTCCAGTCTTCTTTGGATCCACGCGACAAAGGAGTGACTTTCCCGCTAGAAAGATCCACTTCGAAATCGCTATTCAGCTCCGCATAGTGCAGGAAGTAATTCTTGATGTAATCGCCCATATGGCCGGTGGCCAGGGTGAAGTCCTTAAATCCGTAGGACCCGTAGTACTTCATGATGTGCCAAAGAATGGGATGGCGCCCCACAGGCACCATGGGCTTGGGCCGAAGGCTGGTTTCTTCCGAAAGGCGAGTGCCTTTTCCGCCGCAGAGAATCACAGTTTGCATGGGCTAAACATAATGCAGGAGGGGGCCAGAGGGCAATGCGGCTAAAAGGGATACTTCCCACCGTGCATGGCAGAAATCGTCCAGAAAAGGAAGGACGCGCCAAAATTAGCTGCAGTTAACCTTCACCAGGCGATAGGACTTCGGCCAAGCTCCTTTCCAAAAGACCTCTCCTACGCAATTTGGGGGCATTTCCGCCCGTCCGGGCAAAGGGCAGAGGGCTCGATCATAGATCATCCAATGATCGCCGATTGATGCTTTTTCGTCCCATTGCTTGGTCACCGGAGTGGGATCTGGCAGAGCTTTCCAGAACTGCTGCATGGCGCCACTACCCTCTTCGCAAGGCATTTGCACTTCCTCAATTCCCATTTTACGAAGCTCCGGCCCCATGCGCGTGATGGTTCCCAGATCGCTCAAACGGCCAAACATCGTCAGGCCTCGATAGGAAGCTACAGCCAACGCAATCAGGCAAAGAGGCAAAACCCATACAAAGCGGGGTATGGGGCGCAGATACCACTCCGCGAGCTGAATCAGCATGGCAGCAAAAAAAGGCGCCATCACGGACTGCACATAGGCCTGAATGCCCCAGGGGAGAAAAAGCACCAAAAAGGCAGAAACCCCGGCCGCCGGAATCAGGATCGCCGGGTTGTCACGAGCCTCTCTCCAGCGAATCAGTAGCATCCCCAAACAGAGAAGCAGAGGAATCTCCAACATCAAACCCTGAGGAGAAATTAGGTTCGGAATCACCTTCGCAAAATCATACTGTTTCGTATATGAGCCGCCGGCAGAAATCTGGCGAAATAGAAAAACCTGGAGAGCGAGCAAAAAGAAAAGAACGGCGAGCTCAATGCGAATGCGCAGTTTTTTTAACTTCTCCCAATTTGCCGCCCCAAACGCCACAATTGCTGCCGAAAAATGAATAACGATGCTAGCTTTCGAGGCAAAGCCCATAAGCACAAGAAGAAGAAAGATCGACCAGAATTTCAAAGCACTTAGCTGCGGTCGGCTCCATGCCCACCACAGCTGCAATCCACCAAAAGTAAGAACGAGCTTTTCTTGCAAACTCAAATGCTGCAGCAGATCCCAGGCATAAAAAAAGGAAGCACAGGCTAGGAGAATAAGCGCCGTAGGCAGTCGGAGTATACGACTAAGCAGAGCGCAATAGAGCCCAATGATGGCAAAAACCAAGCAAGCATTCCATAAATACGACGCTGTGGATCCCAGCCAGATTCCCGGCAAATAGACCAGAGCCGCCATCGCAGGATAAAGTGGACGAAACATTCCCCAGCTCAAATCGTTGCGAGCATACTCCCAGGAGGTAGAGACCAGCCCATCTGCTAACAATTTCGGCACAAACTCAAGCACGTGCACGGAATCGTCCATAGGCCCCCAAAAAGGGCGCAGCCAAACTATAACTGCCAGGATTAGAATCGGGATGATCGCAGCCAGCAAATAGGAGGCGCGATAAGCCCATGAGTTAAACAGGTCGAGGATTCCTTTGGCTCGGGTGTTCGAATCGCGAAGGCCCTCTCTCATGCCAGAGCTCAAATTGCCTTCACGCATTGCTCGAGTGTTTCGAGCATATAGGCACTTTTCGAGCTGTCGATCTGGGGATGTACGCCGATCCAGAACGTGCGCTTCATCACTTCATCTGTATTCTTCAATTCTCCCACCACTCTGTAATCTACGCCTCTATATGCCGGCTGCCGGACAAGATTGCCGGCGAACATCAGCCGAGTACCAACCTTTTTTTCTTCTAGATGCGCTACGAGCTTTTCTCGATCGAGTCCGGGAGCGCAATGAAGAGCAAAGCCAAACCATGAAGGTCGCGTGCCTTCGGTGGGTTCGACCGGAACAAGTTTATCGCTAAGTATCGGGGAAGCTTTTACTCCGTTGTAGAGAGCTTGCCAGTTCTTGCGCCTTGCCTCAATAAACTCGGAAACACGCTTTAGTTGCGACAGTCCAATAGCGGCCTGCATATCGGTGGCTTTGAGATTATATCCGATATTTGAGTAGGTATACTTGTGGTCGTAGCCTTCCGGAAGGTCACCTAGCTGATGCCCAAATCTCTTATGGCAGGTGTTGTCTTTACCCGGCTCACACCAGCAATCTCGGCCCCAATCTCGCATGCTTTCCGCCACTTTTTTCAGGCGTCCATCCTTAGGAAATACTGCCCCCCCCTCACCGGTGGTGATGTGATGAGCAGGATAAAATGAAAGGGTGGCGAAATCCCCGAACGATCCCGCGAAGGCCCTGCCGTTTTCAGTTTCAATCTCGGCCCCGAGTGCGTCACAGCAGTCTTCTACGAGATATAGTCCTTCCGAAGCGCACCACTTCGCGAGCTGATCTGCGCGATAGGGATTGCCCAGCGTATGGGCCAGCACCACTGCCTTGGTCTTTCCTTTCACGAAAGCACTCTGAACAAGATCAGGCGTGGCATCGAGCGTGTTGAAATCCACATCCACGAATACTGGGCGGAGGCCCTGCTGCACGATAGGATTTACTGTCGTGGGAAAACCGGCAGCCACCGTGATCACTTCATCTCCTGGCTTTAGGCGCGCCTTACCCACTTTTTCCATCATCGGAGCGGTGAGAGATGAAATGGCAACCAGATTGGCGGAGGATCCACTATTCACAAACAACGCGGAAATCTTGCGGCCAAACCATTTGGGAAGCTCAGCCTCGAAGTCCTTACTAAAGCGGCCTGCAGTTAGCCATAAGTCCAAAGAAGCATCCACTAAAGCGGCAAGATCGTTCTCGCCGAGCATTTTGCCGCTGGGCGGAATATAGGTTTCTCCTGGAACAAAAGGCTTGGGCTGAAACTGCGTACGAAAATAGGCCCTGGCGGCTTCCAGTACGTTTTCCCGGTTCATTTTTGTCGTCTCCAAGGTTGCAACCTAACATACAATAGGGCCATGCAGAATCGGTGGGTGAAATAGCAAATGCGGATCTTGGTAGTCCACCATCGATATAGGGTGCGTGGCGGTGAAGACCAAGCCGTGGACCGCGAGGTGGCTCTCCTCCGAGAGGCCGGCGTGGAGGTGGAGCTCTGGGAGAGAGACTCCAAGGAAATCGTGGGCTACCTTGCAAAAGTGCATGCTGCCAGAGAGATCCCCTATTCCGAGCAAAGCCGGGATGAAATGGCGAGGATGATTGAAAGCTTTAAACCTCGCCTTGTGCATGTGCATAATTTTTTCCCGACGTTCACACCATCTATTTATGACGCATGTGTAGCCGCCAAAGTGCCGGTAGTGCAAACCCTTCACAACTTCCGAATTTTCTGCGCCTCGGGAGTGCTCTCACGAGAGGGAAAACCTTGTGAACTTTGCCTGGGCGGATCCACTTTTCCCGCTCTCAGATATGCCTGTTACCAGGACTCCCGCCTCTCCACCTTCGCGCTCACGCGCATGATCAATTTGCATCGAGCCAGGAACACCTGGAATTCGAAGGTGAATGCCTTTATTGCACTCTCCAGGTTCTCCGCGGCAAAGATGGCTGAAGGCGGCCTGGAGCGCTCGAAGATACATGTGAAGCCGAACTTCGCGTTTCCTGCCCCTCCGGAGGCACTCCGAGCTTCTGATCAATATGCCCTTTTCGTGGGAAGACTTAGCGAAGAAAAAGGAATTCGTACTTTATTAAAGGCGTGGGAGGGATTGGAAATTCCACTTTGGATCGTGGGAGATGGCCCTCTGCGAGCAGAGGTGGAAGCAAAGAAGAGTCGATGGATACGTGTGCTTGGTGTGATGCCTTCCCAGAGCGTAATGCGAATTATGAGCAAATCCGAATTCTTGATCGTGCCTTCTGAATGCTACGAAAACTTCCCCGTGGTGGTGGCGGAAGCTTTTTCTTTGGGCCTCCCGGTGGTGGCTTCTCGTCTGGGCGCCTTGGCGGAAATCGTGCGGCATGAAAAGAACGGGCTGCTGTTTGAGGCGGGTAATAGTGAAAATCTGAGAGCCTTGGCTACGAAAATGTCAAAAGACAACAAATTAGTAGAGCGGCTCTCTGAAGGTGCACGGGCCGACTATGCCGAGCGATATACACCGAAAGCAAATCTGAAGATGCTTCTCGAGATTTACCAGGCAGCGATGAAAGATCGAAGATTGAGCGAGGAGGCTCACGCACGCACTCAGGAATAGGTACGAAATTCTGCGGCTCGCTCTTTTGGGAAAAAGAAGAAATTGGCACCGGAGAAATCGACATCGCCATCAGAGAGATCTCCGAATCGCACGCCCCGGCCTCTTTCTAAAATCTGCATAAAGGAATACCCAAGTGGC
>CAZTCD010000098.1:0-14881 GCA_964612065.1 uncultured Bdellovibrionales bacterium
AGGGAGCCCAGCGAAAGCGTAAGGAAAACCACGGAGGCTGCGAGCCGCCGCCGTGAGAGAAGGAGGAAGGCGTGCTTGGTGGTCCAGGCACCCCGCCAGGCGGCGAGAAAACGGGAAAAGGCCAGGAAAGCCAGGCCGAGCACCAGCACCAGCAGAGCCAGCATGCCGAGGAATATACCCGCGGTGCGGAAGGAGCGGGCCACGAGAGGCGCAAGGCTCGCAAAGAGAAGCAAGGCGGGCAGATAGTGGAGGAGCGGCCTGCGCACGCTTTCTTTCTCCTGCTCCCGGAAGAGAGCCAGGGGCGTGATTTTTCTCAGAACCAGGAGCTCCGGGAGGAGGAGAAGCGGGGTGCCCAGGAGGCAGAGCGCGAAGAGCGGAATCAGGCTTTCCGGATGTATGGCGAGATCCAGGCGAGAGGAACTGAAGCGGGCGATCATCCCTTCCAGCACGGGAAGGAGTGCCGCCGCGAGAGCCAATGCCGGCAAGAGGGAGAAAAACGCCAGGATCACGGTTTGAAGCACCGCCCGGGCCTGCAGCTCTTCCAGGGGAAAACCAAGTGCCCGCTGGATGGCGATTTCCAGGTTCCGCTTCTCGAGATGATTTCTATAGAGGTAGGCCGCGCCGAGCGAAGACAGGAGAAGGGCGATCAGGCTCACGAGGCCCAGAAAATCCCCCAGATATGACAGCGCTCGGAGCGCGCTTTCTCCCGCTTCTCTGGAGGTCGTGAACCTCCATTCCGGCCCAGGGAATAGCTTCTTCAGTTCGTTTTGCAGCCTTTCGGCTTCGGCCTCTCCCGAGGTTTTCAGATAATAGGCCCAGGTGGCGGTGCTTCCGGCCCGGAGGAGGCCGGTGTCTTCGAGGTGCCGGAAGTGCATATAGGCACGGCCGCCGAGCGCAAAGGTTCGGAAGCTCTGGGTTGGATCCTCAAGAATGAAATCGAGCACCCGAAAATCAGAGCCACCCAGGCGAACCGTATCGCCTGTTTTCGCGCCGAGAACCTCTTTGGCTTCCGGGCTCAAGGCGATCGCGGGGGCCGTGGTGTTCAGCCGTTTCCCCAGAATGTCATGGCTCGGGGTTTCGGTTTTGAGCTCACCGTAAAACGGATAGGTGCTTTCCACCGCCTTCACCAGCAGCAGCTGGGAAGAGGGGCTGCGGCTGACCATGGAAAAAAACTCCACGGAGCGGGAAAACGGGTGCTGGCCGAAAAAGGCCTCGAGCTTGGCGCGCTCTTCGCCGGTGAAGGGGCGTCGGAGGGTTACGGCGAGGTCGGCCGAGAGCGTATTGCGCGCGCTGGATTCCAGGGATCGTTTCACGGAATCCCTCAGGCTTTCGACCAGGAGGAATCCCGAGAGCCCGAGCCCGAGGATGATCACGAACAAGAGCGCGAAACGGGGCTGCCGGCGCAAATCGCGGAAGGCGCCTTTTATCGGAAGGTATCCCGCGCTCAAAGGCGCCCTCCCTGCAGGCGCAGCACCCGGTCGCAGCGGCTCGCAAGCTCCTGGTTGTGGGTGACGAGAAAGCAGGTGATCTTTTTCTCGCGCACGGTGCGGAAAAACAGATCCATCACGGAGGCCGCGGTTTCGGAATCCAGATTCCCGCTGGGTTCATCAGCCAAAAGAAGTTTGGGTTCGGTGATGAGAGCTCTCGCGATAGCCACTCTCTGGCATTCCCCTCCGGAAAGAGCGGAGGGAAGATGGTGCATTCTTGCTCCGAGCCCCACTCCTTCGAGCAGGCTGCGTGCCTTTTCCGTATTTTCCTGGCCGAGAATTTCGAGCGGAAGCTCCACGTTTTCAAGAGCGGTCAGGTGAGGGAGAAGATGGAACTGCTGGAAAACGAGCGAGATCTTTCCGGAGCGGAAGCGGGTGCGCTCGCGGTCAGAGAGGGAGTAGAGGTCGGTGCCGTCCACCAGTATCCGCCCGGCGGAAGGCTGGTCGAGGCCGGCCAGGAGGCCGAGCAAAGTGGATTTTCCCGAGCCCGAAGCTCCGAGTATCGCCACGAGCTCCCCTGTTTCAGCATGGGCATTGATTCCTTTCAGGGCCTCCACCGTGGATTCCCCCTGTTGATAAACCTTGCGGAGTTCCTCGACTCTCACGCTCATGGGGAGAGCTCCTTTTTCAGGAAGGGCAGGATTTTTCCGGCGATCTTCTTATGCCCTTCCACGTTCGGGTGGATGCCATCGGCGAGATTGAGTTTGGATTCCCCGGCCACGCCTTCAAGAATGAAGGGGTAAAGAGGCACCTTCTTTTCCTTGGCGAGCTCTCGGAAAACCTCCCGGAAACTCCTGGTATAAGAGCCACCGTAATTCGGGGGCGCTTCGTAGCCGGCCAGCAGCACCTGCACTTCGGCCTTTTTGGCCAGATCGATGGCCTCGGCCAGGTTCTTTTTCATTTCCTTCACGTTCAGGGCGCGAAGGCCATCGTTTCCTCCGAGCGCCAGCAGCACTGCTGAAGGCTTGGCTTTCAGCGCCCATTTCATCCGGCCGGGCGCCGAAGCCGAAGTGGAGCCGCTGATGCCGCTATTCACCACCTTCCATCCTTTCAGCTCTTTTTCCAGCAGGCTCGGATAGGCATCCGTTTTCGCGATTCCATAACCCTCGGTAACGGAATCCCCGAGGATGGTGAGCTGCTTTTCGGCCAAGGCCGATAAAGAGGGAAGAAAGGCAATGCCAAGATAGACGATAAAACTGCTTCTGAAGATTTTTGGGAGCATGAGGCTGATATTTTGTATCAGGGGCTTCAGCTCCGCCAGCAGAATGATAAAATGAAGTTTCAACCAGGGCCTCCAGGAGTGCGAAATGCGTTTTTATGAAAAGATTTTAATGTCGCTCCTGCTTCCTCTTCATGCGGCGGCCGGTTCCCCGAATGCTCTTCCTGCGAATTTTCACGTGATGAGCTTCAATGTGAAAGGCCTTCCTTCGATCCTCCTCTCCTCGAGCTGGAGCCCGGAGAGGTATGATAAAATTTCCTCCATCCTTTCCGGCCGCCTAAAAGAGGGGAATGGGCCGGATGTGGTGATGCTGCAGGAAGCATTTTCGGAAGGCTCGCTGAAGATACTGCGGAATAGCGGGTATTCCCATATTGCGGCGGGGCCGGGCCCGGCTTCCGTGCTCGGCGTGAGTTCCGGGCTTTTTATTCTCAGCAGGTACAAAATTCTCCATGAGGCCTCCCGAACTTTCGGCCTGAAGAACTGCCTGAGCTGGGATTGTTTCTCCAATAAGGGCGTGCAGATGGCGCGGATCGAAGTGCCGGGGATTTCCGAGCCCGTGGAGATATTCAATACCCATCTGCAAGCCGGACGAACAGACTCCGGAACCCGGCAAAGGCAGGTGGAGATCCTCGTGGAGTTTTTCCGGAAGGAGCATAGGCCAGGCGCTGCCGTGGTGTTCGCCGGCGACTTCAATTTCCGGCCGGGCATGAACCAGAAGAGCTATGAGGATTTTGACCGAGCCTTGGGGCTGCAGCATGCAGCCAGATACTGCATGAGCCGTGGATGCGCGAAGGGCAACGACGACGGCTGGCATGGACTTTGGGAAAGAGCGGTGGACCACCAGTTTTTCCAGGCCAAAGGCTCGGCAACCCTAACGCCTGTTCACGTGGAGAGAACCTATCGGGAAGCGGTGGATGGGATGAGGCTTTCAGATCATCCTGCCCATGAGGTGCTTTATCAGCTGCGGATGGATCACGGAAAGCTGGCCGGCGAGCCCCAAAGAGAACTTCATCCCGGAGGCGGCGGAGCGAAGCCCCTTCCGCTTTTCAGCGCACCAGCTCGATCCGAAACTTCCGCCCCTTGATTTTGCCTTCACGCAACCGGTGCATGGCGGGCTCCGCCACCCGGCGGCTCACGGCCACATAAGCAAAGCGATCGTGGATCTCGATTTTCCCCACATCTTCTCCGCGAAAGCCTCCCGCTTCCCCGGTTAAGGCTCCCAGGATATCGCCGGGGCGGAGTTTGTCTTTGCGCCCGCCGCTGATGAACAAGGTGGCCATTTCGGCTTCCTGTGCGTTTTCCTCAGCGCTTTCCGCCAGAACGAGATCCGCGGGAAGCGAAAGACGAACGGGAGAGCTTCCGAGCTCTTTGATCTTATAGGATTCCCTGGGAAGAAAAAAAGAAACCGCCTGTCCGTCTTTTCCCGCGCGGCCGGTGCGCCCGATGCGGTGCCGGTACACATCGGGTTTGGGCATGTCGAAGTTCACCACCAGATCGAGGGCGTCCACGTGAATCCCCCGGGCCGCCACATCCGTGGCTACGAGGATGCGGGTGCTCTTGTTGCGGAATTTGGCCATTTCGCGGTCGCGCTCGCTTTGCTCCATATCGCCTTCGAGGGCGGAGGCGGATATTCCGGATTCTCTGAGGCAGCCGGCGAGCTCGCGCACGGTTGCTTTCAGATTGCAGAATATGATCGCCTGCTCGGGCTTTTTTCCGCCGAGCACCCAGAGCAGGGCCGATAGCTTGTCTTCTTCCGGAACTTCGATCGCTTCTTCCAGGATCTTCGCGTTCTCCGCTTCATGCGCGACAGTGATGCGCACCGGATTCACCTGGGCGTGGGAGGAAACTTCCTCGATCTCCGGTGGAAAAGTGGCCGAGAAGAGCAGGGTTTGGCGGCGCTCCGGGAGCTGAGCGATGATTTCCTGCATTTGTTCTTCGAAGCCCATATCCAGCATGCGATCGGCCTCGTCGAGCACCAGGGTGGCAGAGCGGGAAAGATCGAGGGTGCCGCGCTGGATGTGATCGAGCACCCGGCCTGGAGTGCCCACGGCTATATGCGAGCCCATGCGGAGTGCGGGAATCTGGGATCCCATTGGCTGGCCTCCTGTGAGCACCGAAACGCCCAAGCCCGGAAGCTTTCGGCCCAACCGCCTGATCTCTCTCGCCACCTGCACGGCGAGTTCGCGCGTGGGGCAGAGAACGAGCGCCTGCGGCCTTCGCTGGCTGAGCTGAATCTTCTCCAGGATCGGAAGGGAGAACGCCAGGGTTTTGCCGCTTCCGGTTTTGCTCTGGCCGATCAGATCCCGGCCCTGAAGGAGTACGGGAATGGATTTGGCCTGAATCTCCGTGGGGCTTTCAAAGCCGAGCTCCTTCAGCACGGAACTGAGCTCTTCTCTCAGAGCGAAGGATTGAAAAAGGCTCGTGCGGTTTTCAGGCATGGCAGTAGGCGCTTCGGTTCAGCCCGTTAAAAGTTCAGTTCGAGGAGGCGGAGTGCTTGGATCGCTCCGCTCTTTCTTTCCACTTTCCGAACAATTTTTTATATTTTTTCTTTTTCAGCGGCTTATCGGGCGCCTGCTCGAAAGCAGGGCGGCCACCGAAAGGCTTTGCTTTGAAGTTGTTCTTCCAGCGGGATCCAGGGGCTGCCTGCGGGCGCTCGAAATTCCCCTCTGAGGATTTTCGGGATCGCTTTTGCGGGCGCTCTTCTGAGTGCTTTCCTGAGTGCCATTCCGGCTCTCTCTCGAAGCTGCTTTCTTCGCGTTCGGCCTTCTTCCAGGGTTTCTTGCCGCCCTTGAAGGAGGGGCGATCCTGGAACTTTCGGTCCTGGAACTTGCTGTTCTGGAATTTGCGAAACGGCTTTCCGGCTCCACCGGATCTTTCCTCGCCTCTGTTGTCTTCTCTGCTGGCCCCTCTGCGGTCGAGGCGCTGCTGAGCAGGGCGGTCGCGGCCGTCGGGAAGGCGCTTTCCATAAACCTTCTCTTCCTTCACGAAAGCTTCGGGCATCATCAGATTGAGGAAACGGCCCACGATTTCTTCTCTGGAAAGGCTTTCGAGCTCCGTCTTCCATTCCTCGCTCACCATGGCGGTGGCCCGGCCCTGAGCGCCCTGAGAGGTAAAGCTGGCGTGGGTTTTTTCCACCCGCTTCTGGGCGATGTCTTTCATTGTAGGAGGCTGCGCTTCCGTCATCCTCTTCTTGGTCATCCGCTCGATTTTGCCCACAAGATCCCGGTGGGAAAAGGTAACGAAGGAGATCGCGGTGCCGGTTTTTCCGGAGCGGGCCGTGCGGCCGATGCGGTGCACGTAGTTATCGAGCTCACGGGGAAGCGAGTAGTTCACCACGTGGGTAACGTCCTTTACGTCGAGGCCGCGGCAGGCCACGTCGGTGGCTACGAGCACGGAGATTTTTCGGTCGCGGAAGCTCGCCATCACGCGGTCGCGCTGTTTCTGGTCGAGATCGCCGTGAAGGGCGTCGGCCTTATAGCCCTTGCTGAGCAGGAAGGCGTGCACGTCGGTTACGAGGGCTTTGGTCTGGCAGAAAACGATGCCGTAGAAATCGTCGGCGATGTCGATCACCTTCGAGAGGAGATCCGGCTTGTCGTATTCGTGGATTTTGTAAAACACCTGCTCCACGGTGTCGGGGAGCATCTCGGTGCGGTTCACCTGAACTTTTTTGGGGTCGGTGAGGTAGGAGTCTGCCACATGCTTCACATCGTGGCCCATGGTGGCGGAGAAGAGCCAGATGCTGGGGCGCCGGCTTTCGTTTACGGTGGCGGCTTTCAGCACGGCTTCGAGATCTTCCTGGAAGCCCATCGAGATCATTTCATCGGCTTCGTCGAGAACCAGAGTGCGAAGAGATTCGAGGCGGAGGGTTCCTTTTTCGATATGGTCCACTACGCGGCCCGGGGTGCCCACCACGATCTGCACACCGGCGCGCAGGCCGGCGAGCTGCTCACCATAACCGGTGCCGCCATAAATCGGGAGAGATCGAACGCCTTTATACTTTCCCAGGAGATCGATCTGCCCGGCCACTTGAATGGCGAGTTCGCGGGTGGGGCAAAGTACGAGGGCCTGCACTTCGCGGCGAGAGGCATCGAGGCGCTCGAGGAGCGGAATCGAAAACGCGGCGGTTTTTCCAGTGCCGGTGGCGGCGAGGCCGAGAAAATCAGTGTCACCTTCGAGCAGGAGCGGAAGGGTTTCGGATTGAATCGGGGTGGGGGAAGTGAAATCCATCGCTTCGAGAGCGCGCATCAATTCCTGGCTGAGGTTCAGGTTGGAGAAAGAAATAGGGGTGGTCATGAGGGGGCTATTAATAGCATGCGGAGCGTTATAGTCGGAGGGATATTCCTGAAATATCGCCGATTTTCGGTTTTCTGCTTCAGTGACGGAGAGCTCTGGGCCAAGCCCCCGCTTTAAAGAGGTTTTTTGGCCTTCAGGCCCTTTTTGATCTCCCGGATCTGCTGGAGGTGGATCAGGTTATGGGCTCCGAGGAGCCAAAACCAGGCCCGGGAGTTCATTTTGCCGAACCAGGGGTGAAGGAAGAGAGCGTCGCTTTGGGGGCCATTCAGCCCTCTCCACATCCCGGGCGCCTCCTGCTCGGCAAACTTCCTGAAATCGGCCAGGGCTTCTCGGGCGAAGCGCTCTCCGGTGGGTTTTACCGTCGCAGTATCGGCTTTCCTTCCTTCCAGCCATTCGGCGCGGTCAGCGTCGAGGGCTCGGATCACGATGGAAATCTGCCGGCCCTCGATCACCATGTGTTCGAGTGCCATGGCGATACTCCAGAAGCGGGAGCTGTCTTCCAGGCCGCGGAGGGGCTTCACCAGCACGGGTTGGGTCAGTTCTGCTTCACTGAGGCCTTCGAGCTCGCGGCGGATTCTCCTCACGCTTTTTTCAAAGAGGGCCGCACTCTGTTCGTAGCTCGAACGGTTCGCTCGAAAGGGTTTCACGAAAAGGCGCAGAAACAGCCTGTGAGGCAAAGGAATCCCGGCGCCTGGAGGAGCCAGGGGAATAGGCGGAGCGAAGGTCGAGGTTGCGCTTGTTTTCATATTACGATCGTAATATAATCTGAAAAAGAGATCAAGAGTGGGCTTCTGCCCGTGGAAAGCGCGCCCTTATGAGCACCAACAAAACCAGCAAACCGCCGGCAGACCATCAGCCCGCCGAAACCGAGCACCAGATTACGGTGCCCCACAAATACCTTCATCTGCAGCAGGGGGAGGGGAAGCCCTTGCTTCTGCTGGTTCATGGATTTGCGGATTCAGGGCCTGGATTCCTCCGGCGCGTGGCGCCCATTCTGAGCGAACGCTTCGAGCTTTTGGCGCCCAATGGTCTTTTTCCCCAGCCGGTGAAGCATGAGGATCGATGGAAGGAAGCCTACGCGTGGTATTTCGCCGATCTGGCTGCCCGGAAATTTTATGTGCATCCGGATGTATCCGCCCGGGCGCTGGCTTCTCTCGTGCGCAAGCTGGGTTTGGAAAACAGGCCCAAGGTTCTCCTTGGATTTTCGCAGGGCGGATGGTTTCTGCCCTATCTTGCGAAAGAGCTGCAGTATGTGGAGAAGATGATCATGATCGGCTCCGGATTCCGGGCCGAGGATTTCTCCCAATTCGGTTTGGAGCTTCCCGTTTTCGCCCTTCACGGCGCAGCCGATGAAGTGGTGCCGGCCCTGCGCAGCCAGGAGGAATTCGCTCAGCTGGGCAGCGCAAACAAAGGCGGCACTTTCACGCTCGTGCCGGGCATGACCCACACCATAGACGACCAGGGAAGGGCTTATCTGAAGGAGCTGCTGGATGCCTACCAGAGCTGAAAAAGCCGCCGAAAGCAGGGTGCGCATCCTCGACGCTGCGGCCGCGCTTTTCCGGACACAAGGATTCACCGCCACCGGCGTGGACGAGCTGATGAGCCAGGCTGGCCTGACGGCGGGAGCCTTTTATGCGCACTTTGATTCGAAGCGGGATCTCCTGGATGAAACCTTGACTCATATGTTGAAGGGCTCGGTGGAGCGCTTGACAAAAGGTGTTCAGCTGACCGACCGCAAAAAGGCGGCCCGGGAAATTCTGGAACGTTATGTTTCCGAGCAGCACCGGGACCATCCCGAGTTGGGCTGCGCGATTCCTTCGATCGCCTCCGAGATTGGCCGCCACTCCAAACGGGGCAAAGAGATCATCGGCGGGCATATTGACCGCTGGGCGAAGTTGTTTGAGAGCGGAGGCATGGAGCGGGAGGAGGCTTTGCGGATCGTTTCGCAGGCGGTAGGGGCCGTGCTGCTGGCACGCCTTGTGCCTGGATCGCTCTCCAAGGAGATTCTGCGTGCGGCGAGCAAGGAGGGTTAGGCGGGGATGGGAGTGAGAAAAACGAAGGCGACGGAGAACTCGGCCCGGACTTTGGTGCGGCTCGCGGCGGAGAACGCGAAGAGCTGTCTCGGTGCTTCGCTGGCGGGAGTTTATCTTTTCGGATCGCTTGCGCTCGGAGATTTCGATCCGGAATCCAGTGATATCGATCTGCTGGTGGTAACGGAAGGGCGCTTGAAAGAGGGAGAGCTCGATTGCCTGCAGAAGGCCCATGAGAAGCTCTTTGCCGGATCGGATTCACTCGCGAAAGAGGTGGAAGTTACCTATCTGGCCCGCGAGGCCCTGAATGATTTTTCCCCGGGAAAAAGCCTGGGCTACAGAGTGGACCGGGGCAGCCCAAAGCTCCGGGCCGACGCGTTACAGGCCGACTGGTTCGTGAATTTTTTCGCTATCCGCCAGGGAGGCGAAGCCATAGCGGGCCCCCCGTTCTCCTCTCTGTTGCCCGAGATCACTCTCACTCACCTCAAACAGGCCATCCGTGATCTGATGGAGATCTGGTGGTTTCCGATTTCCGAAGATCCGGAAAAGCTCGTTTCCTGCGGTTACCGCTACTATACCGTGCTCACGATGGCCCGCATGCTGGCCACTTTTGATCTCGGGAAAATCGTTACAAAGAGGGAGGCGGGCCGCTGGGCGGAGAAAAACCTCGAACCACGATGGGTGAAGCTGGTGCAGAACGCGCTCGATCGGGATCCCAGCCTCTCCATGGAAGACACGAGAGAGTTCATTCGCTGGACGGCGCTTCGGCTCAAGAGCGCGTAAGCCGGTAGGCGGCGGGGTCCTGGCGGTAGAATAGCCGGAATACATCGTAGAGTTCCGGAGAGTGTTTCTTCAGCGAAGCCGGCTGGTCGAAAAATTTCTCGGTGACCACGGCGAAGAATTCCGCTTCATTGGTGGCTCCATAGGGATCGATCGTGGTGTGCTTTCCCTTGGCGGCAGATGTTCTCAATTCCTGAAACTCACGTGAGCAAACCTCCGCCCACCGCTTTTGCAGCCCGGCGTCTTCCAGAACCGGTGCTCCATTGGCTCTGCCTTCCTGCATATCGAGCTTATGCGCGAACTCATGATAGATGAGATTGCGGCCGCTTTCCGGATGCCTCGCTGATCTCTTTGCCTCGTCCCAGGCGAGTACCACCGGGCCTCCCCGCCAGGCCTCTCCCAGAATCGCCTGGCCCTCCGGCAGAGGGGCCTGCCTCACCTCGAAAAAGCCCGGCTTGGGGCTGGGGCGCCAGGTGGTGGTGGGATATACAAAAATAGACTCTACGTTTTCAAAGAGATTGTGCGGGATTTCGAGCACCAGGAAGCAGGCCTCGCAAGCCACGGTAACCCGGATTTCATCGGTGATCACCAGGCCTCCGCAGCCTTCCCATTTCTTTTCCTCGATGAATACCTGCACGAGGTGGCGAAGATGCTGCTGTTTTTCCGCGCTGAGAACACCATAATGAGCCACGTTCTGCCGCATGATCCCGGCCCATTCCGGGGGGAAAGGTTTTTCCAGAATGGCCTGCCGCCTGCTGTTCCGAATCCAGTTCCACATGGTATTTCCTGGACCGGGCTCTTAACCGCCCAGCTCCTGCCAGCGCTGGTAGAGCCGAGCGATTTCGCGCTCGAGCTTTCCCATCTCTTCCGTGATCTCGAGCAGCTTGGTGGCATTGGAAGCCACCGAAGGCAGAGCGCTCTCCTGCGTAAGCGTGCTCAAGCGGCTTTCCGCTTTTTCGATATTTTCCTCCATGGAGTCCAGCTCGCGCTGCTCTTTGAAGGAGAGCTTGCGTTTGGAGGCGGGGATGGCGGAGGAAGGGGCCGCGCTCTCCGTTGCCGAGCCTTTTTTGTTCTCGCTTTTGGAAGAAGCAGCTTTTCTCGCCAGCTCTTCCTGCCCTTCGTGCCAGCGTTCCCACTGGGCGAGGTTGGCGAATTTTTCGATGCTCCGCTCTCCTTTGGCGTTGTGGCCGAAGCCGAGGATCTGGTTGGCCACCTGATCCATGAAATAACGATCGTGGGTGGCGATCACTACGGCGCCGTTGAACTCCTGAAGCACCTCTTGCAGGAGATCGAGGGTGGTGATGTCGAGATCGTTGGTGGGTTCGTCGAGCACGAGAAGGTTGCTCTCCTGCATCATCAGAAGCGCCAGCAGGAGGCGGCTTTGCTCCCCGCCCGATAGCTTGCCCACCGCCATCTCCACCATATTGCCGGAGAAGAGAAAACGGTCGAGATAGGAGCGCACGTGAATTTTTGTGCCGGCCACGTCCACATAATCGCCTCTCGGGCATACCGTGCGGAGAACGGAGGCTTCGGGATCGAGGCTGTCGCGGTTCTGCTCGAAATAGGCCACCTTGAGGCCTTCAGCTCTTGTTACCGAGCCGGTATCAGGCTGCTCCTGCCCGATCAATAAACGGATGAGCGTGGACTTTCCGCAGCCGTTCGCGCCCAGCAGGCCGATCCGGCTTTTCGGGGTAACCAGAAGATCGAGCTCGGGGATCACCAGGCGATCGCCATAAGACTTTGAGATTCCCTCGGCGCTCACCAGGCGCTTGGGGTTCCGGTCGAGCCCCTGGAACTCGAGGCGGGCGGAACTCTCCTGGTTGCGGTAGCCGATCTCTTCCACTTCGGCCGAGAGCTCCCCGTGCCTTTGGATTCTGGCCTGCTGTTTGGTGGTGCGCGCTTTCGCGCCCCGGCGCAGCCACTCGGTTTCTCTTCGCAGCGTATTGCGGAGCTTCAGCTCGGTGGAGGCCTGGGCCGCGATCAGGGATTCCTGGGCAGCGAGATAGGTGAGGTAATCGCCTTTCACCGAGAGCAGGCCTTGCGGGTATTTGCGGTTCAGCTCCAGGATGCGGTTCGAAACCCGCTGCAGGAACACCCGATCGTGCGTGATGGTGAGAGTGGCGAATTTCGCGGAGGCGAGGAAATCCTCCAGCCAGAGAATGCTTTCCACGTCGAGGTGGTTGGTAGGCTCATCGAGCAGGAAAAGATCGGGTTGCTTCATCAGCTCCCTCACGATGGCCACCCGTTTTTTCCATCCACCACTCAAGGTTTCCACTTTCGATTCGGACTTCTCCGAGAGCTCGAGCTTGCTCATCAGGGCTTGCGCCCTGGCGATCTCTTCCCAGTCGTGGGGATCGTGGGCGCCGTCCATTGCCGCTTCCTGCACGGTTTGCCCTTCGCGGAATTTCGGAACCTGCTCAAGATAAGCCACCTTGAGGCCACGCTGCAGGGAGAGCTTGCCCTCGTCGGGCTCAGTGAGCCCGGCAAGGATCGAAAGGAGGGTGGATTTGCCCGCTCCATTGGGGCCGATCAGGCCCACGCGTTCGCCGCTCTCGAGGGAAAAGGAAATCCGTTTGAAAAGAAAGCGCTCCGAGAAGGTTTTCGAAATTTCCTGGGCGCCGATCAGAATGGCCATGGATAGGGTATTACCACAGGGCGGTGGTTTTGCGTTCCGGATCTGTCTTGGTTCGGCCCCTTCCTTGGGGCATGCCATGCCGTCCCTGGCTACAACAGGAGGAGAGAAAAAATCAGAGCCGGAAATCCTTGCGGAACAATTGGCGGGTGCCTGGCGCACGGCTTTCCACCGAGAACTGCATTCCGCCGGAGCCGGGGCTCGCCGTAACGATCACGTAATTCCTGTCGCCCGTGCTCATGATCCTTCGTTTGTTGGGAATGATGCCGGGAACGCCGGGAAAGGACTGGGAGTGGATCGAGCTCGAGGTGATCTCGAAGGTTTCGTAGCCCAGGAGCTCGGGTTCGAGGCGGGAGATTTCGCTGTAGTGCACGTCGCCCGAGGCGAAAACCACCGGTCTGCCGATCTGCCGCAGCTGGTTCACGAGGCTCTCCAGCTGCTTGGGGTGATTACGGGAAACGCTTTCCTTCCAGATCACGGAGGGGAAAAACTGGCTCCCGTTCATCAGCCAGGAGGCGGAGGGGTGCCGGCGCACAAGGTTCATGGCCCAGTTTTCCTGCTCCTCGCCCCAGTGAGCGTGGATGCCCTGGTGGCCGCTCGGCATGCGGAAGCTGCGGTCGTCGAGGAGCAGGAGATTCTGGCCGCGGAACTGGACGGCGCTGGATACGCCGGGGCCCCGCTGCAGGAAGCGGCTGTAGGCCGGGTCCAGGGGGAAGAAGGTGAGGAAGTTTTTCTGCGACTCCCTCACGAAGGGATAGTTCTGGGAGTTGGAGTCGTTGTTTCCGAAATCGTGATCGTCCCATACGGCGAAGATCGGGATCAGGCGCCTTTGGTGGTAGATCTCCAGCGTTTCCCGGGCTTCGGAAAATCTTCTCCAGAGAGTGGCGGGGCTTGCCTCGCCGGCCGGAGCGTTTTCCTGGTCGCAGTAAACGGAATCGCCGATGAAGAGAATCAGATCGGGGGCCTGGGAGGCCAGATCGTTCCAGATGGCGGGATCGTGGTGGCGGTCGTGCATGCAGGAACAGATCGCGAAGCGCAGGCTGGACGGCGTGGGATCGAGGGCGCGAAACACGCGGTTGTCCGCGATCTCGCCTGAACGCAGAGAAAGAGTGTGATCTACCCCGGGCACCAGGCCGGAGGCATAAACGTGGCTGATCGCGGTGGGGCGGCCGGGGTAGGTGAAGGTTTCGATTCTATCGGGAGAGAATCTGGTTTCGCCCGGGCCTGAGATCACGGCTTCGAGAGGCCGGGAGGCTTCGTGCATCACCGAAAAATGGGCTCTGCTTTCGTCGGTAGCGCCTTGAACCACCGAGAGCGTTTTTCTTTTGATGCGTATGCCTGGCGGGAGAGGCGTTTGAGCAAAGAGGGGAAGCGGAAAAGCCAGCCCTGCTCCTAGGGCCGCACTGGATTTCAGGAACGTTCGTCGGTTTATCGGCATGGATCCTCCCTGGAAAGCCTTCGGAGAAAATGGAAACAGATTCCGGAGCCCTCAAGGTTAGGTGTGTATGGGCGCTTCATCAAGAATTGAGCAGAACGCGCGCATAGTCATTTCAGGATCGGCCAATATTCCTTGTAGAGAGAGGGGGCCCTCGCTACCATTCGCGCTCGGAGGAAAAGAAGATGCAACATGCAAACGTGGCCGTAATGGAAAAAATTTATGCGGATTTCACCAAGGGGGATTTGCCGGCCTTGCTGGGAGCCTGTGCTGAGAAGATGACCTTCAATCTCGCCGGAAAGAGCAAGCTCGCCGGTAAGTTCACGAAGGAGAATGTGGGCCCTTTATTTTTTAAGAAGCTTCAGGAGCTCTCTGAAGGCACTTTGCAGATGGAGGTGCACGAGCTCTTCGCCTCTGATCGTCATGGAGTGGCGCTCTGCACGAATACCGTGACGAAAAATGGCGATAAGGTGCAGCTTCGCACCGTGCACGTGTGGCGCTTTGAAAGCGGCCAGCCGGTGGCCTGGTATGAATATCCCCGGGATATGTATCAATTTGACGCAGTTTGGAGCTGATCTTTGGGTCCGGCGCAATGGCTTACCTGTTGGCGGAAGCGGTAGTTGGGCCTGAAGCGCGAAGATTTTTCCTACTCTTTTAGGATTGCCGTATACTGAAAACCGAATTTTGAACCTTGAGGTATCCCATGAAGTCTAAGCTTTCTCTCGTACTTCTTTCTTTCACTCTCGCCTCTTGCGCTTCGGAAAGCCAAATCCGCAGCACGATCGAAAAGAACCCTGACATTCTTTTCAATGCGATCCAGAAGAATCCGGAAAAATTCATGGATACTGTGCAGCAAGCTGCGCAGATCGCCCAGCGCAAGAGCCAGGAAGACGCAGAGAAAGAAGAGCGTGAGCGCGTAGAAAACGAAATGAAGAATCCGCTTACGCCTGAGCTCGCCGCCGATCGCGCTTATAAAGGACCGGCGAACGCTCCTATCACGATGGT
>CAZTCD010000099.1:0-14316 GCA_964612065.1 uncultured Bdellovibrionales bacterium
GCTGATTCCAGAACGGAAATTAGCAAATCGGTTGTAGGCCTAGGTGATGCTGTACGCGAGCAAATGAAAACGATGGCAGAACTGCAGAAGGCGCAGCTCGCCGGATTTGAAAAGCAACTTGATCAGATGCGAAAGGAACACGCTGACTCAATTAAAGAGAATAAAGAGCTCGTTTCTGAGAGGGTTTCGGCTCTTCAAACCGAAGTCTCCGCCAAACTCGTTGACCAAAAGACAGCGCTTCAGAATTCGGCCAAAGAGCTCAAGGAAGAGGTCTCAATCTCTCTGGCAAACGCCAGCAAAGGATCTTCCGAAACGCTGAAAAGCATTTCCGAACTTCAAAAGGAGCGCTTGGACGAATTTTCAAAGAGCATTAACAATTTGACCGCGACTAATTCCGAGAAACATGACCTTCTGAGGGACGGAGTAGAGAAAAAGCTAAAAGAACTTCAGGAAAAAAACGTCCAAAAACTCGATGAAATGCGCATGACCGTCGACGAAAAACTGCATGGGACTTTGGAAAAGAGGCTCGGCGAATCTTTTAAGCTCGTGAGCGACCGCCTGGAGAACGTGCAAAAAGGTCTCGGAGAAATGCAGAATTTGGCAATAGGGGTGGGAGATCTCAAAAAGGTCCTCACAAATGTCAAAGCGCGAGGCACATGGGGCGAATTGCAGTTGGAACTAATTCTTGAAGACATGCTTACTCCTGAGCAGTACGAAAAGAATGTAAAAATCAAACCAAGAAGCCAAGAGTCTGTGGAGTTTGCCATTCGCCTTCCTGGCAGCGAGGAGGCTGGAAGGCCACTCTACCTACCGATCGATTCCAAGTTTCCGAAAGAGGACTACGAACGCCTCCAGGCCGCTCGCGACACGGGGACCCCGGCGGAAGCAGAAATGGCCTCCGCAGCTCTTATGGCGCAAGTTAAAAAGTGCGCCAAAGACATTCGCGACAAGTACATTTCTCCTCCCGACTCGACCGACTTCGCCATCATGTTCTTACCGGTGGAGAGCCTATTCTTTGAAGTTCAGAGAGTGCCTGGCCTCGCCTCTGAACTTCAGACCGAGTATCGCGTGATCATCGCCGGCCCAACTACTCTGTGCGCTTTGTTAACAAGCCTGCAGATGGGATTCCGGACACTGGCCGTTCAAAAGCGGACCAGTGAGGTTTGGGACCTTCTATCTGGAGTAAAGTCCGAGTTCGGCAAATTTGGCACGATCTTGGACAAAGTAGGGAAGCAACTCCAGACCGCGCAAAAAACAATAGGCGATGCTGCGACGAAGACCCGCACTATCGAGCGGAAGTTGCGCGGAGTGCAGGAGCTGCCAAGCGCCGTTGTAGCTGAGATTGCCGAGACCGTAGAACAATTGGCCCCGGTTGAGGCAGTGGATCAGATCGAAGAAGACGAGTTGTAGGACAAATTACACGCCAGCCAGAGGTCAAAACGAGCTATTTATCGGGAGATGGATATCTGCCGATAAGTATTGAACGTTCTGGGTATTTTTGCCCGTTTTGTGCGAAGGAGTTCCGGTGTCAGTTTCCAAGTCAAAGCTGAAAGGTTTACTCAGCGACTATCAATCCAACCTAAGAAAGTGCTGGATTAAAGTTGCGGGTGATCAAGCCTCACAACTTGACGGCGCGAACCAGATGGCATCCGATCTTTTGGAGGAGCTAGATCGGCCCCTTCAATTCGAAGTGGGATTCATTGGCCGCGCTCAGATTGGAAAGAGCAGCCTGATCAATGCGATCTTAGCCGACGACAAGTTTCCACGGATTCTCCCCACAGGCGGCCTAGGCCCTCTTACCGCTAATTCCATGTCCGTTTCCTTCGGAGAGCGTCGAAGCCTGGATGTTGAATATCACGGCATTCAGCAGCTGAACCAAATGATTCTTCCATTGCGCGTAAAGCGAAAACTCGAGGAAATCAATCCAGCCGAGAGCGAAGTTGAAATTGGAGACATAGTTACGAATCGACAGGACGCGGAAAAGAGAAAGAAGGAGGTACTGTCGGAGCTAAATACCCTCGTGTCTGGAAATCAGTACTCTAACCGACCTGAAGAGTATCTAGTGGCGGTGGTGAGTTCTCTGATTGGAAAAAAGCCCGTCGAGGAATCGACAACTCTCTTCTCGGAGTTTCCAGACGACCGAGCTTGCTACCAAAAGGTCATAAAGACACTCGCACTCGACAGCTCTCGTCAGGTCTTCACCGAAGATCAGTCCGACTTTGATACTGCAATTCGCGACCATGCCGCAGGCTGCTTGGCTCCTCTTGTCAAGTCCATGAAGCTGAACTGGCCTTGCGAGCTTCTTAGGTCTGGGATCATCATCACTGACCTGCCCGGCGTGGGCGTTGTAGGAGACAAATTTCCGGAAGTGACGAAGTCATGGATTATGAAAAAAGGGCGCTCAGTCATACTAGTTACCGACAACTCCGGGATCGACGAGTCTAGCGAGCGCACTCTGATCGAGTCCCAATTTGTCCAAAGACTTTTGTTCTCCGTGGATAATCTTTCCGAAGATCCGATCTCCTTGACAATTGTAGCGACTCAAATGGACAGACTGGTGAATGGAATCGAAGACCCAGGTGAAGCGAAGCAGGCTTTTTTGAAGAAGGTCAACGACATCCACAAAACCATATATGGGCAGCTTGGCCAGCTATTGAACAACTACGTTATGGCTGAAACAAACGAAGACGTTCGGGAAAAGAAAATGCAGGTGGCTCAGACAGTCTTGGATCGCACGCACATCGTGCCTGTCTCAGCTCACGAGTTCATCAATACGAGACTAAAAAGCCGAAGAGCGCTCTTTGATGAAGCTGAAACGTCTCAGGTTCCCAAACTAATTGGACTAATTTCCGGCCAGGCCCAGCAGTACTTCGAAGAACGATCGAACCGGGTTCAACGGAGGGCGCTTCACCTCGCCCAGCAAGTGAAACTAGCCGTAGATCAGATTTCGAGCCGGCTTGACTTGCTTCTTGAAACGGGAGGCGTCAGCGATCAGATAAGGACAGAATTTCAAGAGCTCGCTCGCGGTTTGAAAGTCGAATCTAGCGGGCGACAAGGTGCATTTCACAATTATGTCCGAAGGACCGTTCCCGAATCGATTAGCTCGATGACTGCCGAAGCAAGAGTTGAAGCGATTAGATCTTATCAGCGCTATTGCTCGAATGAACTAGCAGATGCTAACTGGGCCACAATAAAAGCTGCTATTCGCCGAGGCGGAACGTTCTCCGGACGAACACGAATCGATTTACAAGATAAGATCTGCTCCATTCTATCAGAGTTGATCGCTGTCAATTTTCCGAAGTGCGTCATCGCGCCAACGAGGAAGGAAGCTCAAGCGCTAATTAATTCCCACATTCAACTGACCGAGAGGGCCATTGAGTGGGTAGAAGCTAAGAAAGTTTCCGTCCGAATCAAAAAAGACATCGAGGTAGTCGGTAAGCGCCTAAAGAACGATGCTGAGGCGCTAAAAGATGCCGGAGAAGACGCCTTGCGCGACCTCCGGAATACAGTCAAAAGCGAAATTGGCGATTGTTTGCGGGACTCCATCCAAGACGCATGCGACGGCTTTATGCGTTCCGGAAAAGCTTCCGGAATAGGAGTAAAGAGCAGAATGCTCGAACTGGCTAAAGAGGCGGGCAATGAGGCCATCGATACTGCCGGAGATGTAGCAAAGGATGTTCTCCGCGTAAAATTCAACGAGGTCTTCACTAAGATCGTGGAAAAAAGTCTCAAGGTCTACCAAAGAGACTTAGTGAAGGAGATCGAAGAGATCTTTGAGACTGCCTCCAAGAGTCTGCAAGATAAAGCTCTAAAGACTAATGAAAGGCAGGTGCAGGCGAAACAAGCTGAGCTAGAACCCATTAGAGCCTGGGTGAAAATACTGGAAACCGAATTATCTGAAACAGGCGCAAAATGAAATCTCCTTTGGCAAAAAAACCAGGCGGCATTCCTAGATCTATACTAGATAGAGCCGATTTTCCGTTTCCTTCTCTGACACTGTGTTCACTGCCAAAAAGATTCAGAGGAGAGAAGGCTGACGCCAATCCAGCATTCGAAGAACACCTCATTGAGCGTGACGTGGACGAAGCAGAACTAGAATTCGTTCCGTCACCTGCATCAGAGTTATCATCGCTCGCTTCGCGAGAGGACATTGGGCCGAAGGTGACCGATGACGCGCTAAAGAAGCTCTTCCAAGCCTTTCTATTAGCCGAAGATCCGCATCGACGCCTCGACCAAGGCGATATTCAGCCTCTCGCCCACCAGGTATCGCTAATTGAACATATCAAAAAGAATCAGCCGGATCTTTCACGAGTGCTGATTGCAGACGAAGTAGGCCTAGGAAAGACGATTGAGGCCGCCTTAATCATCGAGCACTTTCTTAGCTCACTCCAAGGCGCAAAAGTGCTTTACCTGACACCTGCTCGCCTTGTTCCAGGTGCGACGCGGGAGTTAAATCGCCTGGGGCGGCGGTTCCGGGCATGGATGAGTGATTTGAAACGTCCCGAAGACATACTTCCCGGAACCCCGAAGGACGGGCTGCTGGTGGCAAGTATTCACAGGGCGAGCCTAGATCAGTACATCGATTCGATCGCATCCGAACGATGGCAGATGCTCATAGTAGATGAGTGCCATCACTTGTCCGCGTGGGAAGCAGACGGAGGAAAGCCAACACAGAAGTACAAGCTAGTGGAAGAGATTATCTCCAAACTAGAGGAACCTCGAAGAGTGATTCTGCTGTCAGGAACTCCTCACCAGGGTAACGTTCACCGGTTCGATAACCTGCTGCGCTTACTGGATCAGGATTTCAAGAAAAATCCTGAGAAGATTAAAGGCAAGGTCGTTTACCGATTGAAAGAAGACATTAAGAATTGGGACGATCAGCCACTGTTTCCCTCTCGCGAAGTAAGGACTCCTTCAGTAATCGATCTTGGTCCGGAGCTTCAAGAGTGGTTTCGGATGATTTTTGCCGCATTTGCTCCTGACTCCGAAGAGGGAGACAGCGATTGGGATCAAACTCATCGCGCCCAGACTTGGCGCCAAGCCCAAGCCATGCAATGGGCCGCAAGCAGCGTAGAGGCTGGGCTGGCGTATTTGGTTAGACAAGGCGTAAGAGCGGGAATGACCACCAGAGATTCCGTGTTTGCCGAATCACTTGCCGCAATTCGGCCGTACAGGGGAGGAAGCCCCCAGGAGAGCATCAACGATCTGTTTGCCCGCATTAAACAGCAGATTGGCGTCAAAGATTTTGAGAGCCTGGAATTCGAAGATGATGAGGACGAAAACGAAATTTACGCGGAGAAATTCTCTCCGAACAGAGCCGCATTTGAAGATGCGTTAAAATTAGGAATCAAGTTGGCAAAAGGCCCGCAGGCAAAGAAGAAGTGGGAGTTTTTGTTCGAAACGGTCATGGCCGACATTGGGAACGAAAAGGCCGTTCTCTTCGCGCAGCCAATTGAAACGGTGCTTGCCTTTAAGAACTACGCCGAACAACTCACTGGAAAGAAGTGCGCAATCATCGTTGGAGGCCAGGATATTAGAACCCGTGAGCAAGAAATTGATCATTTCCGAGAGAACTCTGCCTACCAGTTCTTAGTGTCCTCAAAGGCGGGCGGCGAGGGGATCAATCTTCAAAATGCCCGAAGGCTCATTCATTTGGACGTTCCTTGGAATCCCATGGAGATGGAGCAAAGGGTCGGCCGTGTTCATCGATTTGGATCTACGGAGACGATTTTGGTCGACACGCTTGTTGCCAAAGATAGCCGGGAAGCCCATATGTATAAGGCAGCCCGAGAGAAACTATCTTTGATTGCCAGCACCCTTGGCGGCGGACCACGAGCCGAAACAATTTTCGGCAGGGTAATGGCACTGATCCCCCCCGTGGACTTGAACAAAGTAATTCTCAGCCAGCCATATGGCCCCTTTGATGACGACGATACGACCAGCTTGTTTAGTCTAATCGATACTGGATTTAAGGCCTGGCGTAGTTTCCATGAAGAATACGCCAATATCCTAAGGCATAACTCTAAGCCAGGTGAGGCCACATGGACGGATGTTGAGTCTTTTGCGGCAAGCGCTTTAGGTGCATTGAAAGTCGATGGATTCACCATCCCAAGATTCTCCCGCTTAGACGGAAAGACTGTATCAACTAGCACCTTCGTTCCAGCCTATTCGTTCAAGGGTTCATGCCGCAGCATCGGTGACTGCGGAGGTTTTAAGGCTCGAAACAGCGCTGCGGAAGAGGCCCCGGTTATCGGTTTGAATGACAAGATCTTCATAAACTTTCTGCGTGATCTAATCAGTAATGGGTCTTCCGCTGGGTTCTTGCGATTCAAGACTGGGCAAAATTTGAGCTCTTATCAAGAACTAATTCCAGCACTAAAAAGCCCATGCATTCTGCTTAGCTTCATTTGCCTAAAAATCCGTTCAAATCCAGGAGTAGTCGGCGGTTATGAAGAGGAAGGAACAAAGCTTAGAACCTATCTTCTGAATGCATCTGACGGCAGCCAGGTCAGAGAATTGAAAGATAAAGAGTTCTCATCTCTCTTACGGGACATCCTGCCTAGCCCGTCGTTTCTTAGGCGCCCCAAACTGGCCAGCGATGCTAGCGAAGCCATTAAGAGAGCCGAGTTAGAGATCATTCGAAGCATAATGACAGAAAAACTCGACGGTCGGGCTCGAAATGCAGTCTTCCCTTGGACTGCGATTGGTATCGAAACAGAATAGAGCGTACGGTCTGAAGCTAAGTTCATTTTCGCCTAACGGCCTATCGCACCTTCCGCTGCACGCTCACAGGCCTTCTTGATATCGCTCCAGAATCTATCCAGTCCTTTAGCTCATGTGGAACGAATCGCACCAGCCCTCCAATCTTCCTATAGGGAATCTCCTCACGAAAAACCGCCATCCGGATGCGAGACTCTCGCAGTCCCAGAAGATCTGCCGCCTCCCAAGTGTCCAGCAAAAGTTTATGCTCATACCCACGACGGCGCGGCGCCGGCTTATTGTCCTGATCACGTTCGTTCATAACTCCCCCTAGAAAACGTATCTTTGAGATTCCAGAAACGGCACCTCTCGGAAGGCCGGATCATCTTGGCGGGACAGAAAGGCATTCCGTACCCTCAGCCGGGTAGACGAGTCTTCAAGCGCCCAATATGCGCCAGTAGATTCCAAGCCCGAGGGTACTGGCCCGTACACCGGCTCAGATCGGCATTGCGGCCGATCACCGGGGCCGCCCGGCTCTCCTGGCTCACGCTTCGCGATCAAAGGCTCGCAGACCCGATTGCACCGCTGCACCGCCTGGGCCGTGCCGGGCCGCAGAAACGGAGCTCCGCTGTCCGAAAACGCAGCGATCTGCGGTCCTGAGCCATAAATGCCCAAAACCCGCTCTTCCCCCGGCTCGAGAGTGAGTGCCCGTTCCGTGTCGGCGAGATAGGAAACCCAATTCCTCGATACCCCTTCGTCCAAGGGAAACACAAAGTAGCGGGACGAGTAGGTATCCGTCCATTCCACCGTGCCGGTATCGGTATGGCAGTGGCGCTCGGCGAAATCGTATCGCTTGTAGAACTTTCGAAGTGATCCCTTCAGCTCATTCGGCAGCAGGTACTCCACGCGAGTTGCGTTCGTGTTCTTTATCTTCAGCGCTACAACGAGATCGAGCCGCATCTCCGGAGCCGTCAGCTTTCGGAGTTCAGGCTCCTGTACGGTCCCTTTTTCAATGTACGCAACGCTGACCGATGTAGGGGCCGTGACCAGGGTCAGGCCGAGCGAAGCTTCCTCGTCGCCCGTGACCGCGTTCATCAACGAGACTCGCAGCACGCCTTTCTGCTGCTTATTCACGGCGAAGAACGTCTTGAGCCCCGAAATCGAGAGGCCCGAGGGCTCCAGCAGCCCCTTAAGGCGAACCGGCGGCCCGACCGATTTGTCATCAGTCGCGTCCGAAATGAAGGCTCGGGGTTCTTGGAGCAGTTTGCCGCTCACCAATGGCGCATTGAAAGAGATCCGCATCTTATCCGGAATCTCAGCGGGGATCGTCACCGGATCAGGGATCGAGAAGTTTTTCGAGCCCACCACGTTGCGACTCATGCCTCCCGAAGCGTCGTCCCAGTTTACCTCGGCCATTCTCGAGCCTTGGGCATTGATAGCTGAGGCGGCCTCTTTCGCGGCGTCGTCTGGTTTGAAAGCGCATCCTCCAAGCAATAGAGCAATCATCATGTAGCGCATACGTCGGTTTCCTTTCGTTTTGGTTTCTTGATCTTGGGAACAAATTCGCGGTCGATGGCTTCGCCTGGGCTCAGGGCGGCCGTTGCCGCAGACTCAACAGAACTACGAAGCAAGGGGCGGCGGCTCTGGTATCGAGCCAGATCAGGTAGGGGAATCTGGAGCTCTAGAAGCTTTCCATTCGTCTTGCTGTTGAAAATGCAGCGGCCGACTCCCAGTGACTTGATCACGTCCGGATGAATCCGGAACTCATGGGCCTCGCGAACGGAGCCATCGGCGGTTTCTGAACCCTCCGCCACTCGCGAGGTGGTTTTCTTCACCAGAGCGGTCCCGAAGAACGCGGCTATCGTTTCCGCGTCTGCGGGATCGTCCACTCGGAAGAAGAAGCGGTTATTGATATTCCCCTGGATCTGCCCCAGGAAGCTCCCCACGCCGTTGTCTACCCGCTTCAAGTCCGAGAGGGTCTGGTGGCAGATATGGATCATGAAGCCAGAGGAACGCCCTTTGTTCAGGAAGGTGGCGAAGCTCGGGGTAGCAAAGGCGTCGAACTCATCCACGTAAATGGCGTAAGGCGTTTTTGTTCTTAGATGCGGAAAGGTTTTCCGCATCCCTGAGATCAACATGATTTCCTGGAGGAGCAGCTTTCCGATCCTGGAGGACTGCACCGATTTCCCCTCCGTGGGCAGGTCCACGAACAGAATCTCGTTCTTCCGGAGCACGTCCAGAAAGTGAATTTCGTGCATAGCCGAAGGCTTGCTGCAGAGGAGCTCGCCCCATTCGCCTTCAGTCGTGTTGAAAAGGTCGAGCGAGAGGGCGTTTGTCGCGTCGTCCTTCCGCTCCTTAGCGGCGGCCTCGAGCGCTTTGGCCAGGTCTGCGAGCGAAAAACCGCTCTTTCCGAAGGCGTTCAGGGCGTCCAATAGCGCCGCCTCGCAGGCCTTGGCGTAGTAGACCTCCGAGAACTCCCAGGAGTTAATGAACTTCGATTGGATCTCGCTCGCGCTTCCCAGGCGGCAGGGGTTCCAGCGCACGCTTTCCTCGCGGTAGTTGGCGGAAAGGAGATGCAGGTCGCTCTCACGCCCGATGCTCGCGCAGAAGCGGCGCACGCGGTCGTAGAGCTCGCGGTCGCCCTTGGGGTCGATGATGACCATCCCGTAGCCTCGGGCGAGGTCTTCGAAGATTAGGCTCTCCATGAGCACCGTCTTCCCGGAGCCGGTGGCTCCGAGAATGTGCGTATGACGGAGCCGGTCGGAGTCGCGGAGCCGCTGGCCCGCGATCTCGATTGCAGGCTCGGCGGAGAACGAAAACAGCCGTAAGCTCCGAGCCAGCGCGGCGAGCTTCTTCCAAGCCCAGGCCAGTACGGGCACGCCGAAGGCAACAACCAGCATGCCTGCACAGCCTAAGGCGAGCGCGGTTTGTGGCGAGTTGAGGCGCATCAGAGCGTCCGCTCCGAAAAGAGATCCACCTCGCCGAGCGGCGACCATACCTCGGGGTCTGTCTTGAACAGCTCCTCGAGACGAACCAGGCAGAAGAGGGGAGGGCGAGGTGCCCTTTCCAGAAACACCTGCAACCGCTCGTGCACCTCGGGCTTGGTGCTCACGTAGAGCACCACCTTCACCTTGATGTCCTTCCACCTCAAAAGCCGGTCTTCAAAGCGGGCCCGGCCCTTTAGGGAGTTCTCGACCTCGATGGCCACCTTTCCACCGTCCGGAAACACGAAGAGCCCGTCCGGCACTTCGCCGGGATTGAACCCCCGGATGGCGCGCTCCGGAATCCAGAGCCCGTCCCATCGCTTTTCCAGGAAAAGCCTGACCGCCGTAACCGCCGTGTCGTGCTCCAGGAAGACCGGGCTCCACTGAACGTTCTCCGGCACGCTGGAAAGATCGGCCGCCAGGCGGGCACCCAGTTTAGAGAGTCGGTAGACTCTCCGTTGGGCATGCGCAGGATGGGGGATGGACTCAAAGTAGCCGCCGTTGGTGAGCTCACGCATGCGCCGCGTTGCCTCTTTATACGTGGTAAAAAAATGGTCAGCCACCACGTCACTCAGCAAGAACTGCTGCTCATAGCAGAGCTTCAAAAGCCGCTTGTCTCTGTCCTGTAAGCTGACCATTTTTTCCGTTTTATGTTCCCCCCTCACACCCATTTGTTCCTCCTTTGCCACCCGCACGATTTCCTCTCCGTCTTGGGATTTCTCGTAACCGTCTGGTTTCCAGACCTCCCTCTCACAACTCGTTGTGGGGGGGAGGTCTGGAAATGCGCCAGCAAAGACGGTGGAGAGAAATCCCCGTATTTCGCGGCTTTTTCCTCGTGCGGGTGGCACCCGGTTGCAACCCGACTGGGTGCCACCTGGGCGGCCAGGTAGACGGCCACCTTCATTGCGCAGGCCTCTTCTTCACGATCGGTTGTGGCGCCAATTCCGCGGGCCGCTTGATCCGCCAAACGCGATGCGGCTCCCGCAGGCCTCCGTCGTCGCCCACCGAATCCTTTTCCACGTACTCCTCGATCACGACCGGCTGCAGGCGTTCCTTTACGTAAGTCGGAAGGCTCCCGGTCTCCTGGGGCACCACGAACTCCTGTCCGAGCTCCCGGCCTTCTAGCGTGTCCCCGGCCTTCGGAAGCTCGGCGTCGTCATGCATAAAGAGCCCGACAATCCCGCCCAGCACGGCGCCCGTGAGTCCGAACACCAGGGCATTGACGCCTTTACTTTCGTCGTTCGGCGACAGCACAACGCCGCCCAGCGCGCCCACTCCGGCGCCGATTCCGGCCCCGTAAATCGCCCGCTTCCGGGGCGTGGTGGCGCAGCCCGTTAGGGCCACAATCAGGCCGATCATGATCGGGTACTTCATAGGGTGCTGTCCTCCCGGAAGAGAATGGAGACCTTGGTGCCGGGCCCGACCACGAGCACAGGCTTCTCCTGAGTGGCGTCTTCCACCAGGCGCTTGGACTGGTCCGCCGCCGTTTGGGCCACGCCCTGGAGCAGCGAGTTTCGTCCCGTAGTTTGGGTCTGGGAGAAGCCGAAGGCATTGGTGGAGCTCGTCTGTTGGCTCGCGGCGTAGCCGGACAGGAAGCTGCCGATCATGCTGCCCGCGAGCATTAGCGCCTTGCCGCTAAACACCTCGGCCTCGAGCCCCAAAGCGCCGCTGGTATCGAGCCCCACGGCATCGATACGCGCACTCTTCCCGCTTTTCAGAATCAGGCGATCGAACTCGAGGTTTACACGGCCCGCGGTGGCGCTTTGCCTGGCCTTACCCATCAATCGAAGCCCGCGCAGCAAGCCCACCTTGGAATCCTTCAGATCGAGGATCACCGGGCTCTCTTCGCCGCCCACTACCAGGCGATTCGTGAGCACGCCGAAGGCCAGCAAGCCCGATTGCACTTTAGTATTCGAAAGCTCGCCGTGAACCCGAAAGAGCTCCTTTGGCTTCCGCTCTTCGGAAGAGGTGCCCGGGATGGAGCTCGGGGGAGGATCGAAGCCGAACTTCGAAAGGATCGAGTCGGCCTGGTCGCCCAGGCGGTTTATTCTTTTAAGGTCGCCCTCGTAGCTCGCGAAGGCGATCAATGGCATCAGCAGGTAAAGCAGCATTTCATTTCTCCAATTCGATTTCCGTCTTCCCGGCCTGCTTTGAAATCGTGAGCAGCCGGTGGATAGTGCCCCCGGAGGTTTCAAGGATTAGGTTGGTGCGGCCGGAGCTCGCCCGAGGACGGAGCAGCACGCCGCAGCCGATTTCTTTGGGCAGAGCCGAGAGATCGAGCAACCGCTCATCCCCGATGGCCGAGATTAGGAGGCGCCCCTTGCAGGTGAGCTTGGTCACGTAGCCGAAGGGAAGGTTTACGCTCTCCGCCGCAGATGCCTTTACCGAAAAGGAAAGCGCCCCGAGCACGAGCACGCTGGCCTTGCCCGAGCGGCGCGCCATCCGTACTCCGCTTCGAGCAGCATCCATTCCCTTCTTCTTCGCCGCCGCGCCTTTCGTTGCAATAATGCTCACGAGCGCGAGAGTCTTCGCCCAGGAGTTAAGGGTATCGCCCGCTAGAGAACCGCCTACGAGCTTATGAACAAAGCCTGGAATGGCGAGCGTAAGCAGGATCGCCACCAGCTCACACGCCAGAACGTAGAAGCCGGGATCGAAGGTGACGGTGGAGTACTGCCGCGCCAGGAGACTCGTGGCCACGTTAACGACCGTGAGCACGGGAATCCAGAGCACCAGTTCGAGCGCGAGCAGGCTCATGTTGAGCAAGGCTCGAGGAAAGATCGGGAAGAAGGCAGCCCCGAGCGGGAAAAACAGATAGAGGATCTGCCAGAGCGCGTCTCGCGAAACCTCCAGGATGAAGCGCGCCAGCAGGAAGACCAGCTCCGTAAGAGACGAAACTACGCCCCAAACGCCCGAGCGGAAAATTTGAAGGAGATAGGTGCCGAGATTGGGCATGCTCTTATCGAGCCCCGGACCAAACTTCGTGGCGGACTGAAAGAGCGATTGTGTAATGAAATTTAATAGCCCATCGCGCTCCCCGAGCTGAGCGAGAAAAGAATCGAGCTGCTGGCCGAGGCTAAAGAGTCCTGGGAGCAGGGTGGGGTAGAATAGGATCGCGAGGAAGCCTACCGCGTACCGCTCGAAGGCACCGCCAAGGCCTTCGCCCTTTCGAGCCGCCATCACGAGGGAGATGGCAAAGGTAGCCAGCAAGATCAGCTGCGCGGGCCGCGAGAGAATATCGCGGGCCAAAGGCAAACCGTTCATCGGAGGCCTCCTTTCTTCTTGAGCGCGTTACCCAGGAAGCGCCGGCGCGCGCGTTCCACGTTGAGGTTCTTCTCCATTTCCGTCTTCTGGAGCTCGAGGCTCATGGCCTGGAGCTGGGTCATCTGCGCCATTGTCTGCAGCAAAACGCCCTGCGAAAGCATTCCGGCGGATTGGGCGGAGGCAGAAATCTGGGCCGCACGGCCCGGCGATGCGCTCCTGGCATCCGCTGCCAGCACGGTGCCAGTGCCGATCATCTCCTGGCCCATCTTGTAGGCCGTTTCTGATTGCACAGCACTTTGCGCCACCGCGTGGTCCGATAGGATCAGCTTCAGGGCGATCAGATCTTCCACATCAGCCTTGATCGACTTCAATTCATTAAGCTGGTCAGTAAGGTCGGATATTCTCCGAACGGAGCTAGGATCGAGTCCCTTAGCTCTCTGAATAATGGATTCCATCGCGTTAATCTGAGCCGTGGCCCGCTCCACTCCCTGGTTGATCCTTACGAGCAGCTCCATTTGATCTTTGGCGAGGCCTACTGCCTCTGCCAGCCGCTGCAGCTCTACGATTTGACCCATCACCAGCTTATAAAGCGGGATATTCTCTTCTCCGAAGATCGAGGCGTGGCTTTGGAGGGGAATAAAAAGCAGAATCACTACGGAGATACGCATCGCAGACCTCCCGTTCGGTTCTCGCGAAGTAGCTCTTCGCGGATATTGTCGGTTCGCAACAGCTCATGTTCCGCCGAGGTGGGGTGCAGGCGCCCGAGCCGCGAAAGAAAGGGCGTCTTAATGAGGCACTCGGAATAGGTGCCTTTGACCTGCTTAAGCTGGCGCGATAGGCGCAGCTCCACGTCGTTGAACCCAAGATGCCCGCGCAGCGCCGTGAGATCCTCGCCTTGGCGGAGCAGGATCCGCACCGGAGCATTTTGAAAGATGCTCTGCCCGTTTTCCGTGGCCAGAAAATCAGAAAGACTCTGCGTAATGGCTACCACTGCGCCATTGAGCTTTCGGTACTCGCGAAAGGCGCGCTGTACAAGCACGGGCTCGTCTCGCAAGAAATTCCAGCACTCATCCAGCACCACGTAGACGGGGTGGGTGGACTCCCGGTGCCGCAGGTGCCGCTCGATGCTATCGAGCAAGTGCGCCGCAGCTTGCTTCTTCTCCGTGAAAGGAAGGTCCGAGAGCTCGATGCCGTTGATCCGGCCGGATACATCTACGACGTGGTGACGGGGCAGATCATCGGGGGCGGATCCATCGGCGTGAGCGGGCCGGGCGCGGTCACGATCCTGCTCGACGGCAGCACAGGCCAGTACAGTTTCATCACCGACGGCACCCCGGGCAGCTACACCATCAGCTACACGCCGCCGACCGGC
>CAZTCD010000100.1:0-14149 GCA_964612065.1 uncultured Bdellovibrionales bacterium
GCCTCGAGTCGCCCTTAACCAGCCACGTTAATAACATCGCCGACATCCTCACCGTGGATCGGCTGCTCGTGCGCATGAAGGTGAAGGATGTGGCTGCGTCTCACCCGCTCTATCCTGTGGTGGATCCCCTGAAAAAGGCAATGATGCGGGAGATGAAGAACGACGAGGAGTTCCGCAAGCTCGATCTCACCATCCGGGTTTATATCGAACGCGACTGGAGCTCTTCCGTAAACCGCACGGGCAACGAAGTTTACTTCCAGATCGTGGTGGCGCTCGAAGACAAAAACCAAAAAGTGCTTTCGGTGAACAATACCCCACTTGAGGTGATGAGCTACGGCACCCTGTTTCAGCGAGAGCTCGGCTCCTTCGCCCTGATGGTTCCCCGCGATCTCCGCCTCGACGGCCCTCCTGGTGTAGAAACCTGCGGAACGTGCAAGGGCGACGTACAGATCCCCTATTTCAACCAGGACTTTCTTGCCGACGGAGGCAAGGGCATCACCTTCATGAGCCCGATCTTCGTGAATCGCGACATCAATCTTCCCAAGATCGAGAAGATTTCCGGAGGGCAGAAGGCCCGCAACTTGGCCTATGCCCCGGTTACCTTCGCCGGCCGCGTGGTGATGGGCAACGGGATGGTGAAAGAAAAAGAAGAGCCCTATATTCCGGATGAGCCGGGCTCGCGCAACAGCCTTCTCTGGGGCGACAACAAACTGTTCGGCGGGTTCAAGGCCGGCATTCTCGTGGACGGCTTCTTCGACCGGGGCCTTGCCGTATTTTCCGGAAACGAATCCTCCGTGCCTTCCGATGGCACGCTGATGCAGCAGTGTAACGCCTACAACAATATGTTGAGCGACATGAACGCCATCAAGAACAACGAATTCTACGGCAACCTCGAGCCTGGATCGATCCCGGGCGATTGGACCTATCGCATCGGCTTCAGCGGTGGAAACAGCTTTTATCCGCAAGCGGCCCCTCATGGCGCCATCCAGGCCAGTGCCACCGAATGGGGTGAAAACCCCGCCTCTCATGCCCCACCGGACTACCCGCCTCCCTCCGTGGTTCGCACCACTTCGCTGGGAGAGCAGAATGCCGTGATCGAGGTTCAGGTAACCATAGGCGATAAAACCGCCAATGTGATCCGCATGAACAAAAATAGCGATGTAAAACTGGTAGCCCAGGTGGCCTCGGAAGCCTGGATCACGGAACTGCAATCGAGGCGCGACGCCGTTTACGCCGATCCTATGGCAACGGTGGACCAGAAGGCCGAAGCCGACGCACGCATCGCCGAGCTCGATACGCTTCTAAAAAATCCCGGAGAGATCACCCTGAAGGTGCGCCCGGAATCCTATGGCGTGGGTGAACAGAAGCACCAGATGAAGCTCGAGATCCAGATCAAGAACGACGGGAGCTTCCGGAGCGGCACGGTAACCTCGGGCCCCTTCCCCGAGCTCCTGGCCCCCCAGATCCGCATTCTCGGTTACGACCCCATTCACGTGGACCATGCCCCCGTGAACGAGACCATGGTTTCGCCGGTGGATTACGTGCAGGGCAAGAAAACCCGCTACCTCGTTTTCACCCGTGATGGAAGCGGCCCTCTTGAGGCACCCGCCAACTTCTCCCTCACCGCCACTGGAGCTCCTATTGATCCCGCTCCCGAGAACGACATGACGGACTGGCTCGATCTCGAGCAGAAATGTAAGGACGCCCGCAACCAGGCCACCGGCCAGAGCTTCGGCTCGGCCGCCTGGAACGTGGATTTTGCCACCTCAAGCACCTTCCGCACCTGGAACTTCTCCTGGGGCCTGAACCAGGATCCGCCCATTCCGGGAGTCGAAGTCCAGAATGCTGATAACGCTCTGGTGGATTTTAAGATCTTCGGCGGCAACTCCACTGTTGGGCGCCTGGAACTCAATCCAAACGATCCCCTTGACTGGAACACCACCGATAATACGATCGGCCGGGAAGAGTTCGATGTGGCCTCCATCGTGGGCGATTGCCGCATCAAACCTGCGGCCCAGCTCGTAACCGGCTTCTACACTTGCCACAACCTGATTATCGAAGAACGTGACACTCCGCTCTATATCGTGGGCACCTTCGTTGTGCGCAGGATCGATTTCGAAGGAGACGCACAAAAAACTCTGAAAGCCGGCATTAACTGGATGTCGATCTACCATCCGGACGCCACCCAGATCCTGCGCAAAGCCCTCGTGCTCCGCCCGAAGAGCAATAATGCCGTGCAAACCCGCACGGTATGCAGCGATACCCTTCCCGCCACCTCCGCCCCTGTATGGGCGCAGGAGCATCGCACGGGAAGCCAGCTTCAGGATTTCCGCGCCTGCAACGTGGTATCCCTGCGCGCCAAATCCAACAACCACACCTGGACCTCTTTCGATCCGGACTGTGGCCTCCCTCCCGGCATGGCGGCCACCAGCCCGGTTCAGCAGTGCAAAAACCGCCCGGTGAACTTCTTTGTGATGGAACATGCCCGAGGAGGTGGCCCGTGAAGCGCTTCTTCCGGATCCTCTCCAACCAGAAAGGCGTGAGCCTGATCGAGATGATGACCGCCATCGGCATCCTCGCCGTGGGTGTGGTCATGGTGATGCGTGGCGTGGATAGCATGCAGGACATGACGAAACAGACCAGGAATATGAGCTCCACCGATCGGCAGGTGGCCATGATCGTGGAAAACATCCGCACATCCCTCGGGCAGTACCAGGTGCATTTCAACTATAGCGCCGACTCCAAGAGCGAGGCTTTGGATGTGGACAATCTGCCGATGGAATGGTCGGCCGGAGTGGAGCGCCCCATTTCCAACGATTGCCGGGTGAAGAAAATCTGCCTTCCTGGCCGATATGGCTTCATTATCCAGCCGATTGAAAATTACCGGGGCCTTTACGAAGTAACTCTTCGCATGACCCATACTGATTGGAAGGACAAATACCGGGAGTTCCGATTCCTGGCTACGGTGCAATGATGAGAAAGTGGAAAGCAACCATCCGAAGCGAAGCCGGCCTATCTCTTATGGAGGTAGTGATGGCCATGGGAATCACCGGTCTGGTGGTTGCCGCCACTTTTGCCTTCTACACCACCTTTTCCAAAAACCTCGGTGATCTCAACGAAGAAATCGAAATCTCCCAGGACCTCGAAAGCGGCCAGCGAATCCTGCTCCGCGATCTCAAAGCCATTGACGTGTGCTTCGGCGTGGTGAATCTCGAAGACGATAACGGGAAGCAGTTTTTCGAGATCATGCCCGACGTGCCCGAAGACGGCATTCATTCCTCTCTGCGGGTGAATGACCCCAACGACGCGCTCCATCCCACGAAACGAGTGGTAACCCTCAAAGCCGGCGGGCGAACCGAAATCACCCTGCTCCTGCACGATCCCTCGGCCAGCCTGGTGTCCACCCTGAACTACACTCCTTCCTGGGCCTACAATATGGCCAACATGCCCCTTCCCGCCTTTGTGCACGTGAACAAAGGCTCCGTGATCTCCACTCTCCGCCCGGCCCAATCCGGCCGCCGAGGATTCTGGGCCAAAGACAACTTCCTGATGTTCGATGTGCCGGCGGCCTTCCGCAGCCCCGCCCAGCTTGCCGAGCGAGGGCGCTATTCGCCGCGCCCGGTATTCTTCGTGGGACGCGTAACCTCCAACAGCGCCAACGCCGCCTTTACCTTCGACAACGAAGTGCGGAATATCGTGAATTACAAGCACCCGGTGACCGGCACCGACATCACCGATGCCAACGCCTTTTTCTGGAACCTGCCTTCAGTGGCCGGAGGCATGCCCATCGTGCGCCTGAGGCCGGTGCGCCTGGTGAAGTACCTCATAGAGGAAATGAACCCGAACGAACCCGACCCGAAAAAGAAGGGCCTCGTTCGCCTGATTCGCTGGGTCTACACCGGATCCTGGGATCCGAAGAAAAACAGATTCATGGTTGCCGACAAGCTCCGGAGCGTGCAGTTCCGGCGGGATTCAGTGACACAAAAGACAGTGTTGTTTGATCTGTCCAAGCAGGAGCTGAACTGATTTTTACTGATGTAAAAAAGGGGGAACGTATGAAAAGCGTAAAGCGTAACCATTCAAGAGCCATTTGGGGGTGGCTGAGTGGCTTGAGCCTGATCGCAGGCCCAGCACTCGCAGGCACTCCCATGATGGTGAATCCGAGCGTTAACTCGAACCCAGGAGCACCGGCGGCCAGCACGATTTCCCGCACGGGCACGGGTTCCATGACAGTGCGGCTGATCGCGAGCTGCTACGGCACCAACCTGCGTAGCGTATCGAACCCGCTCTCTCCTGCCTCTGAGGTGGAAGCCAAGCTCAGCCTCAATATGGCAGGCGAGGAAGGCGCCACGCCCACCAAAATCAACCTGAGCGCGAAATTCCCCGGCCAGGTGGCCGATAAAGCGGGAATCACGGCGGAAGCCACCGGCACGGTGGATCCATCCAAGTTCACGGGCCCTGCCGGCACGGGGATGCGGATCTACGGAAATACCGTGGAGCTCAGCGTGCCAATGCCGATCGAAGTGGAAATCGAAGCGGATGGTGATACGGTTCCTACACCCATCCCGCCCGTTTCGCTGGATTCCTATTCCTTCCGTCAGGAAGTGAAGTGCGGAACCACACTCAGCCTCGCGCCCTGGGGCTTTCCTGGAGCCACCGCCGCCTATAACTGCGGTGCCTACATGGCAAAAACAGGCCAGCTCACCACGAAGTTCCAGAACGTGGCGGTGTCGGCCGACAACTCCAATATGGAAATCGCAGTGGCATTTCCCGGCCAGAACGGCTTTTGCGGAGGCTTCTTCTCTCCTCTCATGCTGTTCTTCGACAACAACCGGCCCAGCTTCAGCGGCTCCAGCCAGTTCAAGCTGAGCTCACGAAGCGATACTCACTGGGTGGAAGCAGGCCACCCTGGCTACTTCCTGGCGATCGACCGCAATAAAAACGGAAAGATCGACGGCAAAGACGAGCTCTTCGGCGACCAGGATGCCAACGACTCCAACGGCTTCGACAGCCTTACGGAGTTCGACACCAATAGCGACGGCATCATCGACGCTAAAGACAAGGACTTCAAAAAGCTTCTGCTCTGGCAGGATAAGAACGGTGACGGCGTGAGCCAGAAGAACGAGCTGAGCGCTATGCACAAGCGCGTGGTCAAGATCTCTCTTGCCTACCGCCGCATCAATAGCGCTTATAGCGGATCCGCGGAGGCCCGACAGGTGAGCCAGTTCTGGTTCAAGGAGGGCAAAGCGACCAAAACCGGATCCGTGGAAGACATCTGGTTCGCTCCTCTCCGCAAATAAGCGCGAGCAGGAAGCCTAAGACGGAAAAGGGCCGGTCTCGCACCGGCTCTTTTCTTATTGCCTGCAGGTAGACATCATCTGCCGCAGTCCCTGCAGCTTTTTCTCCACGCAGGCCTGCCGGTTTCTCTGCCCGCTCCGAGGGAAGTACAGGATCCGGCCCGCTTCGGCGAAATCTTCCATCCAGTGGGTGGCACCGTAGCGGCTCACGGGGCAGTTTCCGTTCGGCCGGTATACCCGGCTCAGATACTGCTGGTGAACGGAATTCCCGTTCCTGTTTCCGATCACGTGAAAGAACTCGTGAAGCGTGATGCCCACCTGAATCCCGGCACAGCGGGGATCGAGCCTCACTTGATTGCTGCCGAGGCGATAGAGCCCGGCCACGCAGGTATAGCGGGCGGGCCTGTTGCTCAAGTTCGAGCGGCTCACCTGCACATTACGCAGCTTGCCCCGGTAGCAGGCCGGTACCATCTGCACAGCATAGGCGATCACGGCCTTTTCCTTGTCGGTGAAAGCAGGATCCACCGTGATGTTCAGGGAGCGAAGATCTCCTCCTCCCGGGGCAGGCCCGCCGGCGTCCTGGGCGGGATTGCCTGCGCTTCCGCGCCGGGGCTGAGGGGCAGGTTCGGGATTCGGTGTGGGCTCGGGATTGGATACAGGCCCGGGATCGCTCCCTCCCCCGGAATCAGAGCCACCTCCCGAATCGCCGCCGCTGTCGTCTCCACCGCCACCGTTCATCTTGGAATAAGCAATGCCGCCGAGTATGGCCGCGGCGGGGATGCCCACAGCGAGGATGGGCACCCAGTTGATGGAGGTTTTTTCTTCCGGGATCACCAGGGGCACCCTAGGGCTCGTTCCGGTAAGGGTGGTGGTAGTCACCGATGTGGATAGAGAAACCACCGTGGTAGTGGTTGAGGTGGAAGTGGAAGTTTCTGTCACAGCCACTGTTTGTGTGGCCGTGGCTGTGCTGCTGGTGATCGTGCTCGGTGCACTCACCAGGCTTTGCATGCCGGCGGCATTGCTTTCCGATTTAGTGGCGCTCTGGCTCATTCCGGCCGACACCGTTTTTCGTGAAGCCACTTCGGATGCCACGAATTTTTCCACCGTGGAAAGCTCGGAAAGAAGCACTTTTTCCGTCTTCTGGTATACGGGGGCCGCGGAGGAGGTGCCGCAGAAGGCCGCGCCCAGGATGCGCGAATTTCCCACACGGTGGGCGGCGAGGCCTTTGCCGTGGCGTTCGAGAATTTCAGCTACCCTCCGGGAGGCGGCGGCGGCTCTGCGCTGCAAATCGGAATTAGAGAGCTGGGAGTTTTTCTGGGAATCGGGATTGCGGATACGGTCGAGCGCGTCTTTCTCCCCTATCATCTCCACGCAGGCTCCGCTTTCCATGGCTTGAAGCTCCGTAGCCAGGCGGGTACAGCGATCGAAGAGGGCGCGCTGGCAATCGCTGGGCTCAGCCCGGCCGATTTCCTGGCACTGCCCCCAAACCTTGCGGAAAGAGTTCTCCATGGTGGCGCGATAGCGGGGCTCACAGCCTTCGGGCACCTTGCCTCGGGGCGCGGTAACCACACGAAGCTGGATCTTATCGAAGTTTACCGTATTGGGGGGATCGGGAAGATTGTAGCCGCCGGCAAAAGCGCTCTGCGCGAGGAGGCCGGGAAGGCTGAACAGGCTAAACAGCACGAACGTTTTCAATTTCGGAACTCCTGCGCGTTTCCCCTCGTTCCTTCCTTATCGCCCTGTTGGCCTGAATCATTTAGGAGAATCCCCTCCCCTAAATCACTGTTCTTAAAAGGCTTTACTGCCACCTCTCCTTTACACGCCCTCTGGAAGGTTTTAGGATCGGGTAATGAGAGCCTTTCGATTCAACCGCCACTGGGCCGTGGCCGCGTTCTCCTTCCTCCTGCTGGGAATCTTCGTCTATCTGCTGAATGTGATGCTCACGGGCGGAGGGCATGCCGTACACCATTTCGACGAAGCCTGGATGGCTGCCGTGAAAAGCGAGCGGCGTTTCGGGGCTACCCGCTTCTTTCTCGAAATCACGGCGCTTGGCTCGGCCACGGTGCTGATCACGGTCTGCTTAGGTGTGCTGGTTTTACTCGGGGCCGCAGGGCGCTGGATGCACGCAATGCAGTTATTGTTCGTGGGCCTCGGCGGCTGGGGCCTGATGGAATTGCTCAAACGCACTGTGGGCCGCCCTCGTCCGAATGTGGCCGATCAGCTCGATTTTGTGAGCGGCTTTTCTTTTCCCAGCGGCCATAGCTCTTCTAGCTCCGGCATCTACCTCACGCTGGCGTTTTTTCTGCTGCCGCTTCTCGAGAGCGACAAAAAACGCGCGCTCTTTCTCTCTTACGTGGGGCTCTTCGTGTGCACCATCGCCGCTTCCCGCGTTTACCTCGGAGTGCACTACCCCACGGATGCGATCGGAGGCCTTTGCCTGGGCACAGGGCTCGCTTGCCTTTCCCATCAGCTCTTCCACCGGCCCTGGCGGAACGACAAATTAAAAAAGGGCCCCTGAGGGCCCTTTTTGTTCCGGCGCTTTAACTCAACGCAATCTCAGGCGCATGCTTGGATCACCCTGCAGGTGGTACCAACGCTGGTTCGAGGCGATATCGTTCGCGCCCGAATGATTTTCGCTAAGATACTTCTGCCCCGCCTGCAGCACTTCGCCGAGCACAGGGCTCGGAGTAGCGGCCAGCGAATAAGCCACGCCGCGGGCAAAGATGGCAGGTGGATGCCAGGAGATCAGCACCGTGCCGCCCAAATAAGCCGCAGTTCCGATGGGAGCGCCGGAGGGATCGGCGTCGCCCATCAGATGGGCCCCGGCGTTTGCGGGCCGGAGAATGCCGTTCAGGCAGGCTACGTCGATCCATACAGGCTTCACAGCCGATGCATTCCGCATCTGCGAGATATGGCTCACGCCATAGTTTGAGCCGAAGCTGGGCCAATCGGTGCCGCTGCCGTGGCCCAGATAGGTTACCCACATCGAGCCGCTATTCATTGCGGCATTGAATCCGTTGGGATTGGAGTCGGAAGCGTTCTGATGGAAGTATACGGAGCGTGCGCCGTACTGTTCGTTCAGCTTGTTCTGAATGCTCAGAACGTATTCCGCGTCGGAGGGATTCGAGCCCTCGTTGGAAGCAATGCCGATGGCGTTATTCCAGCCGGCCGCATCGCCCTGCCCGCTCTCGTAGGCCATCCATTTCTGGAGCACGCGGGCCAGGGTGGCGTTGTCGTCGGCCACCACACGGCCGGAAAGCACTTCCGGAATGATGTCGGAAGCGCCTCCCATCGCATAATAGGGAAGATCAGAAGGCGTGCGACTATCCGTGGTGGTGGAAACCCTCGCTTGCGGGATGCGGTTCTCGCCGCCCACGATCAGGCTGTAGCGGAAATGGGCGCGGCCGTATTCGGCGTGAATCCAGGCTTTGAGAGAGTCGGCCGAATTCACGTTCATATCCTCATAGGCCTGCACGTGGAAGCTCAAGCCTTGGGCGCGTTTATGGGCCAGCCAGGGTTCGAGGGTGGAGAGCTGCTCCCGAGGTGAGATCACGAGGTAGTCATAAGCTCGGGGCGCTTCCTCCCTGGCCTGGTACTGATAGCTGATCTCGAATTCCGCGTCGGGATAGAGATAGAGCATTCCCTTTTTTGGATCGTAGCGGTGAGGGAGCAGGATCAGGCGGCTCACGGGAGTGCCACGGAAATCGCCGAGGGATTCCAGGCGGTAGAAAGTTTCGGGGCTTTTGTATCCGGCCACGTTATCCACGAAGGCGGAGGTTTGCTGATCGAGATCAGGGCAGCGGCAGGCTTCCTTTTGCGCGGGAAACAGCTTGCCTGCTTCGATGGCCACGGCTTGGCCTAGGCGGGTTTTCACCTGCACATCGCCCAGGCCGGCATGAATCGTTACCGCATGAAAAGGAAGGCGGGGATCACCAAGATCCGAAGTGGAATTCACGCCGGGAAGGCTGAGCTCCTGAAAGCCATTTTTTTTGCCCTCGAGCTGAAGCTCTCGCAGATGAAAGCTCACGGAGATCCGTTTCGAATCGCTGCGCTTATCGAAGCGCTCGGTTTTCTGCACGGAATTCTCTCCTGAGCCCAGGCGAATTTTCTCTGTGGCGGCGAGGGAAAGATTGGTTACGAAGAAAAGGGAAACGAATAGGGCGGCACGTGCCTTCCTGGCAAAGTTCATCTTGATTCCTCCTGAATCAGCGAATGATTTAAATATTATTAATGTATCGTTGCGGTGCGCAAGCAGAAATCCTACCCACTTTCCGCTGAAACACTCACCTGTTATCGTCTCTTACAAAGCCACAGAAAATCCGCGCGCAGGAAAAGCAAGCACTTGGGCTCGCCTCTTACAGTGGCTGGCATAAGCTTTCAGAACCGAAGCGAAACAGGCGCCTTGCCGATGGGAAAACCGTGCCCATCATTGCAGCCATGAATCCGGAAAACTCCCTGAACCGGGAGGAGCAAAAAATCATCGAGCCTGAAGCCACCTTCGATACCAAGGTGGTGCTGAAGGAAACTTATCTCTCCAAGGTGCAGCACGCTCGCGCGATCGAGCTCACCTGCTTTCTTTTGGGGCTGCTCTTCCTCGGCGCCTTCTTCTACCTGATGGATATCGCGCACGGCCGGGAGTGGATGGCGGCCTCTCCCGAAAAAGTTTTCCAGAACCACGAATATTGGCGCCTGTTTTCCACCCTGCTTGCGCATGGCGATCTGGGGCATCTTCTCTCCAATACTCTTCTCTTTATCCCCTTTTCGATTTTCCTCTCCCGGCACTTCGGCCTGATCTTTTATCCCGTGCTCGGAATTTTGAGCGCCGCTCTGGCGAATCTCCTGGTGCTGCTCACCCTTCCTCCGGAGGCCACTTTGGTGGGCGCCTCGGGCCTCGTGTATTGGATGGGGGCCGCCTGGATCACTTTCTATTGGCTGATCGAGAAAAGAGATTCGGCCGCCCTCCGGCTCGGCAAAGCGCTGATGGTGGGTGGAGTGATTTTTGTGCCGGATGTGCTTCGGCCCAATGTGAGCCATATGGCTCATTATCTTGGTGCCTCTATGGGCTTCCTCTGCGCTCTAGCCACCTACAGAAGCCACAGGGAGCGCATCCTGGCCGCGGAAAAACGGGAGGTGGTTCTGGTGTATTCGCCGATTGGGCCAGAAGAGTGGAAAGGGCAGCACAGCCCGGGCTAGGCGGGCAGGACACCTCGACACTAACGCATGGTGTCATTTTGATCCCTTTTCCTAGTTCGACACCGGGCTCGCTTTTTTCATCCTTTAACTTCAATACCTTACATTGGCACATCCCCTGCTCTTGTGTACGGCACGAGCGGCCAAGAGGCCGCTCCACGATAGGAGTAACGTATGAAACTGCTAACCACCGCCATGATGATCGCCTCGCTCTTTGCTTCGGCCACTGCTTTCGCGGAAGACTCCTTCCCTGAAGCCAACCAGAAGCTGGAAGCCACTGGCCAGCTCACCCTCCGGGCCTCAAGCCCTGATGCGAGCTTCGGCACCAAGGGAGAAAAAATCGGCTGGATTCAGCAGGGAGAAGCCGTAAAGGTGATCAGCGCCAAGCAACACCTCACCGTATTCGGCCTCGAAGTTTGGGTGGAAGTGGAATCCGTGAAGAACTCTTCCGTAAAGGGTTGGGTTTTCGACGGCATGAGCGCCGAGGTGCTCAAGGGCCAGGGAAAACTGGCAGCGATGGAGACGCAGGAGATCGTGGCTCAGCTCCACTGAAACCACCTTCTACAAACAAAAGCTTTTTAGGGCTCTCTGCCAGGATGGCGGAGAAGACTCCAGGGACGGGGAACAGGCAAGGGTGAACGATGGGCAGGGGCCCGGAATTCGAAAGGATTCCGGGCCCTTTTGCGTTGGCGATCATACAAATTGCTTTTTATTGATCGCCTTCTCTCCCGCTGCCTGCGCACCGTTCAAGAATCCTTTTTGGCTCCGGGGCGTTTGCCTCCACGCCTCGAGCAAAGCACAAGTGGCCGTACCCGCCTGCCCCCGATAAAGCACCAAAGGCCAGGTAGTGCCCGGAAACTCCTCTATCCAAAGACGGGCTTCCCACACCCCCTGCCCCCGGCCCCTCACCTCCAGGGCCTCGCATTCCTTCTCCAGAAAATGCACCAGCTCCTCCAGGCAGATCCGGTGAAAACTATCCTCAAACTGCGTCTCCAGAGGGCTCACGTGCATTCTCTTGGTTTACCAAAGCCGGCCCCACGGCAAATTTGCTGGGTGCGTCATTTTTTGCTATAAGGCATGGAATGAACAACGTCATGAACCTCTCCCTGCTCTCCACTCTTTTCTTTTCCGAGATGGTTCATGCCGCCGTTACAGCCGATTACAGAATCCAGTTCCAGGGCCGCAACGAGCTTGGAGCCGAGCTCGTGAAGAACGAAACCCTGCAGCTATTGCCCGGCCTTTTTGCCCGGCAGCATTGCGATGTGGAATGGAAGATTCTGAGTGAAAAAGCCACAACCGTAGACATTCGCCTCACCGGAATTTCCCGGCAAAGGCTCGAAGGCTGGCTCTTTTCCCTGAAAACCCAGACCAGAAACGCGGTTTCCGAAATCCACGAGCTCTGATCCCGGACCAGAAAAAGCGGCTCGTCCCTGAGCAGCCGTCGGACGGAAATCAGTAGTGCTTATCCTTGCCCCCTTCACCAGTGCCCCCGAGGCAGCGATAACCAAGAAAGCAGGCGTCGGAATCCAGCGTTGGCGCGTAAAACGGCACCGCCTCCGCCCCTTCCAGGCAGAGGCTCTCAAAAGCCACCACACGCTCTGGAGCCGCTTCACCGAAGTGCGCGAGCACTGCTCCCCGCCTCTTCACCGTGCTCTCCGCGGCCTGGCAACTGAGCTTGCGGGTGTGAATTTCGCTCAGCACGGGCATGATTCTGATTTCATCGTGAGGGCTCGCATAGGCGTCCATGGAAGCGTTGGAAGAGAGAGGAAGAAAAAACAAGGCCAGAAAAAGATGTTTCATTTTTAGCTCCGTCTAAATTTGGTCCCGGGAAAAGGCAGCTTGCCCGCCCATCGATTCAAGATCCGTCCCGCCGCTGATGCAGAATGAGTGCCAGAAAAAGCGCCAGACCAAGCCCCGTTTTTTGTGCCCTGAACCTAGCGCATTGCAGAGGCACGTTCGAATTTTCCCTCAAGCCTTGGTATAAGGGCGAAGAATGCCCACCCAACACCACTTGAGTTTTTACTGCTTCCGAAGCACCGGGGAGCTGCCGGCCCTGCGAAAAGCGCTCTATGCCTTTTGCCGGGAGCGCCAACTTCTGGGCACCATTCTGCTGGCCGAGGAAGGCGTGAACGGAATGCTCAGCGGCGAATCCCGGTGCATAGCGGAGCTGCGAAGCGAAATCGAAAATAGATTCGGCCCGGGCGTTACCTTTCACGAAACCGAAAGTGATCCGAGCCAAAAATTCTCCCGCCTGCTCGTGAAAGTAAAAAAAGAACTGGTTCCGGTGGGTGATCCCGCTCTCAGCCCCGAACGATGCACAGCCGCTCGCCTCAGCCCCCGCGAGCTCAAAGCCCTGCTCGACCGGAATGCGGCCAATGTGGTGCTTCTCGACGCGCGAAACACCTATGAAGTGGAGGTGGGCAGCTTTCAGGGAGCGGAACACCTCGCTCTCGATTGTTCGCGTGATTTCGCGGCCCGCGTGAAGGAAAACCAGGAGCGATGGAAGGGAAAAACCATAGTAACCTTCTGCACGGGCGGCATTCGGTGCGAGAAGGGATCCGCCTATCTCCTGGCCCAGGGGCATCCTGACGTTTATCAGCTCGACGGAGGCATCCTCCGCTACTTCGCTGAGCTCGGCAGCCAGAACGGAGTGCCTCACTTCCGGGGCCATTGCTTTGTATTCGACTGGCGAATGGCGGTAGACGGAGCCCTCCATCCGGTGGCTCGCTCCTCCGATCCCACCGTCTCCTTCGGCCGCCACAAGTTTTCCACGCCTAACACTCTGGCGGATAAGCCCTGAAGCCTTCCTGCGCTATAATCAGCGCAAGATGAGCCGCACGGCAGAACGCCCCAGCCCGCCTCCCGACGATCGTTTTATCGTGAACGCCTACGTGGACGGCTTCTTCCTCGGCTTCGCCTCGCTACTCTGCTTTCTCTGGTTCCGCTATGCGGTTCCCGGCTACAGCACCTTGCAGATCCACGAATCGGCGATCTTTCTGGCCACCACGCTGGCCTGGATCGGATCCTGGCCCCACTTCTCCGCTACTGCCTGGCGCCTCTACGAAAGCCGCGAGAACATCCGCGCTTATCCTCTTACCGCCTGGCTCGCCCCCGTCCTCGTGATGCTCGCCGCTCTCGGATGTTTCCTCTATCCGGTGAGCTTCGCTCCCTATTTCATAAAACTCTTTCTTCTCTGGAGCCCCTGGCACTTCAGCCTGCAAACCTTCGGCCTCCTCATGCTCTACTCGCGACGGAGCAATATCCCGGTTCCTCCGCTGGCCAAAAAAGCGCTGGCCGGATTTTTCATCAGCAGCTTCCTCGTGCAATATTCCGAATCCGAAATCAGCCTGCGCACGGCCTTCATGTATGCGATCACCTATCCGCAGCTCGATCTCCCAGCACTCACCCCTCTTTTTTTCAAAGCCGTGATGGTTCTATGCCTGGCCGCCTCCGTGATCGGCTGGCTTCCCTCGCTGCGAGCGGCACGCCCCTTCCCCTACTTCCTGGCGCTCCCTCTGGCCACGCAATACCTCTGGTTCGTTCACGGCACCCGTGATCTTTCCTTCCAGCTCCTCCTCCCGCTCTTTCACGGAATTCAGTACCTGCTGATCGCCTGGGGGCTCGAGGTGCGAACCAAGGCCGCCAAGGAATCACGCCCCTCT
>CAZTCD010000101.1:0-13861 GCA_964612065.1 uncultured Bdellovibrionales bacterium
CAATCGTGCCAATGTTCACGTGCGGTTTTGTACGTTCAAACTTCCCTCTTGCCATACGTTCCACGCCTCCCGAGCGTCGTTAAACAAAAATCATAGCGTCACTTAAGTGGCGCTACTCCTGACCGGTAATCTTGTAGCGAATCTCTTTCGCTAAAGCCGGTGTAACTAAATCGTATCTCGCAGGCTCCATTGTGTAGCTAGCGCGCCCTTGGCTCATCGATCTCAATCGAGTCGAGTAACCAAACATTTCCTTCAACGGAACCTCAGCCCGAATCACTTGGATTCCGGATCGAGGATTCATGCTAAGCACGCGTCCACGTCGACCGTTTAAATCCCCTATAACTTCGCCCATGCATTCATCAGGGGTGACGATCTCACAGCTCATGATCGGCTCCAGCAGAACTGGTTTTGCCTTTTCACAAACATTTCTAAAAGCCAGAGTTGAGGCGATTTTGAAGGCGATTTCGGAGGATTCAGCCTCACGAAAACTACCGTCGATTAGTACCACCCGGATATCCACTATGGGAAAGCCGGCGAAAACTCCTGCGTCCAGAGCTTCTATCACGCCTTGTTTTACGGAGCTAATATATTTTTCGGGTACTTTTACCGGAGAAGCTTTGTTCTCAAAGCTGAAGCCAGAGCCTCTTTCCGACGGAGAAACCAGCATTACACAGTGACCAAAGTGGTTTTTTCCGGCAATCAACCGCTCCACAACGGATTCGCCCTGAGCCTCCTGCGAAATAGACTCTCGGTAGGAGACCTGAGGGCTTCCCACGTTAGCATCGACTCGAAATTCTCGTAAAAGCCTATCCTTAATGATTTCAAGGTGTAACTCACCCATTCCGCTAATAAGCATCTGACCAGTATCGTCATTCGAGCTAACTCGGAAAGTTGGGTCTTCGAGCGTTAAAATATCCAATGATTTCTTTAGCTTATCGGAATCCGCCTGAGTTTTAGGCTCAATGGCCATGGAGATCACTGGCTCCGGAAAATCCATTTTCTCCAATAAAATCGGGCTATTTTCGTCGCACAATGTGTCGCCAGTGGACGTAAAACGCAACCCTATTGCCGCCGCGATCTCTCCGGTGCTGATGGACTGGACTTCCTCGCGCTTATTGGCATGCATCAGAAGGAGTTTAGAGATCTTTTCCTTCTTATTCTTGATCGGATTATGAACAGCTTTGCCCACCTCAAGCTTGCCGCTATAGACCCGGATAAATGTCAAAACACCAGCATGAGCATCATTGAAAATCTTAAATGCCAGCGCGGCGAAGGGCTCAGAATCAGCTGTTTTTCGCTCGATGATTTTTTCAGGATCTTTCACATCGTGGCCTTGAACGGCGGGCAGATCCAGCGGAGACGGAAGATAGTCAACAACGGAATTCAACAGCGGCTGAACACCGATATTTTTAAAAGATGCCCCGCAAATCACCGGCACAAACTTACCAGCGATAGTTCCCGCTCTTAGTGCGCCGACAATTTCTTCTTCACTCAATGACTCTTCCAAAATGAACTTCTCGGCAAGCTTGTCATCTATAGCAGTCACTTCATCAATCAGCCTTGTACGCGCATCAAGTGCAGCTTCCATGAGCTCGGCTGGAACGGCATCCTCCACCATTGTTTCGCCATTCTGCCCCTGCCAACGAAATGCCTTCATCCTAACCAGATCAATCAAGCCCGTGAACTGATCTTCAGCGCCAATAGGCAACTGGATGGGAATCGGATTGGACTTAAGCTTCTGCCTGATCTCTTCCACCACAGCAGTAAAATCCGCGCCAACTCTATCCATCTTATTTATATAGGCGATTCGTGGAACGCGAAACTTCTCCGCTTGCCGCCAAACGGTTTCGCTTTGTGGCTCCACTCCACCAACGGCGCAAAAAACTGCAACTGCGCCGTCGAGAACGCGAAGAGATCTCTCCACTTCAATCGTGAAATCCACGTGCCCAGGAGTATCGATGATGTTGATTCGATGGTCTTTCCAGAAGCAAGTGGTGGCCGCTGCGGTGATAGTAATTCCGCGCTCCTGCTCCTGAGGCATCCAGTCCATGGTGGCCGTGCCTTCATGAACCTCACCCAAGCGATGAACTTTCTTTGTATAGAAAAGAATTCGCTCAGTGGTGGTGGTTTTCCCAGCATCAATGTGAGCCATGATGCCGATATTTCGCATTGTTTTTAGGGCAGAAGGACTGGCCATACGTTTTGCAGCAGTATCCTTTTCAAGGACTTACAGCAACCCCCAGAATGCAAGAAGCCCGCAAATAACTGCGGGCTTCCATGCACTGAAAATACTTTTTACTAGAAACGGAAGTGCGAGAACGCTTTGTTGGCTTCAGCCATACGGTGAACGTCTTCGCGGCGCTTAATGGCTCCGCCCCGCATTTGGAACGCATCCATCATTTCACCAGCAAGCCGCTCACGCATGCTTTTCTCCGTGCGCTTACGAGCAAACTCAATAATCCAGCGCGAAGAAAGCGACTGGCGACGAGTAGGGCGAACTTCTACAGGAACCTGGTAGTTAGCTCCACCAACTCGGCGGCTTTTCACCTCTACGTGAGGCTTCACATTATCGATAGCCTTCTTGAACACTTTTAGAGGATCTTCGTTCATCTTCTCCTGGATGATATCGAAGCAGCCGTAGAGAATGCCTTCCGCTACAGACTTCTTTCCACCCTTCATAAGAGCATTCACGAATTTCGTAACAGTAACGTCATGAAACTTCGGATCCGGAATAATTTCGCGCTTAGAAATAACTTTTTTACGACCCACAGAATCTCCTGAATTCTAACTTAAGTGGACTTAGCCGGACGCTTTGCACCGTATTTGGAACGGCTTTGCTTCCGGTTAGCAACGCCTTGGGCGTCGAGAGTTCCACGAACTGTATGATAGCGAACACCAGGAAGATCCTTCACCCTGTCACCACGAATCAGCACAATGGAGTGCTCCTGAAGGTTATGGCCGATACCAGGGATATAGCTGGTAACTTCCATTCCATTCGTCAGACGAACCCTGCAAACCTTTCTCAAGGCCGAATTCGGCTTTTTGGGAGTGGTTGTATAAACACGAGTGCATACCCCACGCTTCTGGGGGCAAGCTTTCAGCGCGGGCGAGGCCGTGCGGGAACGCTTGTCGTGTCTTCCTTTTTTAATCAACTGGCTGATTGTCGGCATCCGATCACTTCTTCCTTTTTCTTAAGACTTGCATCTATAGCAAGGGGACTTTCAGAGCGTCAAGCGCTCGTTTTAAGGTTTCCCGGGCTGCTATCACAAACAGCCCGGGAGACCTGACGAGCGGAGAAGCCTTAGCTAGATCAAAGCGGACGGATGCTCTGCTCCGGCCGACTCTTTCTCCATTTCGTCTTCCTCATCAAGCTCTTGCTCATCCACTTCAATTTCAAAGTTTTTGTAGCGGGCCAATCCGGTTCCAGCAGGAATCAGACGTCCCATAATTACGTTTTCTTTCAAGCCGCGCAGGTTGTCCGTCTTGCCAGCCAGGGCCGCCTCGGTAAGAACCTTGGTAGTTTCCTGGAAAGAAGACGCCGATATGAAGCTATTCGTAGAGAGGGATGCCTTGGTAATACCAAGGAGCACCGCCTCACAAACAGCAGGCCTGCCGCCATCTGCGAGAACCCTTGAATTTTCCTCATCAAATAAAGCTCTATCCACGGTTTCACCGGTGATAAAGGTGGAGTCTCCAACCTCCGTAACCTTAACTTTCCTAAGCATCTGACGCACGATCACTTCAATGTGCTTATCGTTAATCTTCACACCCTGGAGGCGATAAACTTCCTGAATTTGATCAACAAGATAGCGAGCCAGAGTGGTAACGCCCTTAACTCGCAGGATATCGTGCGGGTTAATCGGTCCATCAATCAGGGCCTCACCCATACGAACGTAGTCCCCTTCGTTAACCACAAGGTGACGTCCCTTCGGAACCAGATATTCCACCGCTTCTTTTCCAGTGGAGGCGTCTGGGGTCACGACAATCTTACGCTTACCTTTGGTGTCCTTGCCGAAGGAAATCGTACCGTCGATTTCCGAGATCATTGCAGCATCTTTCGGCTTTCTGGCTTCGAAAAGCTCAGCAACCCGCGGAAGACCACCGGTAATATCCGTGGTTTTCGTGGTTTCACGAGAGATTTTCGCGATGATGTCACCTGAGTGAACTTCGTCACCGCTCTGAACCGGGATCACCGCACCCACAGGCAACATGTAAATCGCTTTACGATTGGATCCGGCAATTACGGATGTATCACCATTAGCATCTACGATGAGAATCTTGGGGCGCTTCTCTGTTTTGGTTTCAATCACAACCCTATGGGACAGACCGGTAACAGGGTCGAATTGTTCTTGGGTGGTAACGGAATCTTCAAGATCTTCAAACTTAACGAAGCCGCTGGCCTCGGTAAGAATCGGCACCGAGTAAGGATCCCACTCGGCAAGCTTCGCGCCACCTACTACACTATCGCCTTCTTTAACCACAAGCTTGGCGCCGTATACTACTGGGTACTTCTCGATCTCACGACCTTCAGGCGTAAGAATAGCGATCTCGGCCTGACGATTCATAACCGTCATACCTCCCGCACGGTTCCTCACCGAAACGAGATTGTTGAACTTCACGATACCTTTGGCCTTGGCTTCAACAGTTGCCGCCTCTACTCGACGGCTAGCGGTGCCACCTACGTGGAAGGTACGCATCGTAAGCTGCGTGCCTGGTTCACCGATCGACTGCGCTGCAATTACGCCCACGGTTTCACCGATATTAACCAAGCTTCCACGGCTAAGATCTCTACCGTAGCAAAGCTGGCAGGTGCCGATCTTTGCCTTACAGGTAAGCGTGGAACGAATCTTCACTCGATCGATTCCCGCCTTTTCAATCTCAGAAACAAGCGCTTCTGTAATTTCCGTAGAGGTAGCAGCGATAATGTTATTCGAAATCGAATCAACAATATCTTCAAGAGTCACTCGACCAAGGATCCTGTCGCCGAGTTTCTCGATAATCTCGCCACCCTCGATAAGAGCTCCCACCCAAACGCCCTCGGTGGTTCCGCAATCCTCTTCCATGATAACCATGTCCTGAGACACGTCCACGAGACGACGAGTGAGGTACCCCGAGTTTGCGGTCTTAAGTGCGGTATCAGCGAGACCCTTACGGGCACCGTGTGTCGAGATAAAGTACTGAAGTACCGTCAACCCTTCACGGAAGTTCGCCGTAATCGGAGTTTCAATGATTTCGCCCGACGGCTTCGCCATCAGACCGCGCATACCGCAGAGCTGACGAATCTGAGCGTTCGATCCCCTTGCGCCGGAATCAGCCATCATGTGAATCGGGTTGAAGCTGGAAACATCCGTCTTCTCGCCTTTATCGGAAATGATGGTTTCATTTCCGATCTTCTTCATCAGCTCGGAAGCGATTCCTTCAGAGGTTTGGGCCCAAATGTCGATCACCTTGTTGTAGCGCTCGCCGTCCGTGATCAAACCTTCAATGTACTGGTTTTCAATCTCTTGAACCTGCTTATAGCCCTGGTCGAGAAGAGTTTGCTTCTTCTCGGGAATAAGCATGTCGTGAATCGAGATCGACGTACCTGCACGAGTAGAACGCTTGTAACCAAGCTGCATGAGAGCATCAGCCAGCAGTACGGTTTCTTTATTGCTCGCCAAGCGGAAGCACTTGTCGATCAAATCCGCGAGTGACTTCTTGTCCATCGTGCGGTTGTAAACCGGGAATGGAATAGCAGTAGGTACGATCTCAGAGAGTAACGAACGACCTACAGTGGTTTCGTAAAGCTTGCCCTGGATTCGGCACTTGATCTTCGCATGGATGTCCAACTCGCCGATGGAATGGGCATAGTTCACTTCCATTGGGCTAGAGAACACCCGGCCCTCACCGAGAGCAAACGGACGATCCCTGGTCATGTCGTACAGGCCAAGAACGATATCCTGCGAAGGCACGATGATAGGCTTACCGTGTGCCGGCGAAAGAACGTTGTTGGTGGACATCATGAGTACACGGCACTCAATCTGAGCCTCAAGCGAGAGAGGCACATGCACGGCCATCTGGTCACCGTCGAAGTCAGCGTTGAAGGCAGAGCAAACGAGAGGATGGAGCTGGATTGCCTTGCCCTCGATGAGCACCGGCTCGAATGCCTGGATGCCAAGACGGTGAAGAGTAGGAGCACGGTTCAAAAGAACAGGATGCTCTTTCACGATCTCTTCGAGAATATCCCAAACTTCCGGGCGCTCGCGCTCCACCATTTTCTTTGCACTCTTAATGGTGGTTACGAAGCCATACTCAGAAAGCTTGTTGTAGATAAAGGGCTTGAAGAGCTCGAGTGCCATCTTCTTGGGAAGACCGCACTGGTGAAGCTTAAGCTCAGGGCCTACTACGATTACAGAACGTCCCGAATAGTCTACGCGCTTTCCAAGCAGGTTCTGACGGAAGCGACCTTGCTTTCCTTTGAGCATATCGGAGAGCGAACGGAGAGGGCGCTTGTTCGGGCCGGTAAAGGTCTTGCCGCGACGTCCGTTATCGAAAAGAGCATCAACAGCTTCCTGAAGCATCCGCTTCTCGTTCCGGATGATGATATCAGGAGCGTTAAGCTCGATGAGACGCTTCAAGCGGTTGTTTCTGTTGATCACACGACGATAGAGATCGTTCAGGTCGGAAGTGGCAAAGCGGCCACCTTCCAAAGGCACGAGAGGACGGAGCTCCGGAGGAATTACAGGGATACACTCAAGCATCATCCACTCAGGACGATTATTCGACTGCTTGAGAGCCTCGAAAACCTTAAGACGCTTGATAAGCTTGGTACGAACGGCCTCAGAAAGATTGGCCTTCAACTCCTTACGAAGTTGACGAGCCATCAATTCAACGTCGGTCTTCTTAAGAAGATCAATAACGGCTTCGCCGCCCATCTCCGCGCGGAAACTCTTTCCTTCGCCAATCAGCTCTGCGCTCTTTTCTTCGCTAATGATCGACTTTTCAGAAAGCCCGGAATCTCCCGGCTCGATCACAATATAAGCTTCGCAATAAAGAACCTTCTCAATCTCCTTCAAGGTGAGATCGAGCACTGCTGCGATACGGCTGGGAAGGGAGCGGAGGAACCAGATATGAGCCACAGGAGTGGCGAGCTCGATATGCCCGAGGCGTTCACGACGCACCTTGGACTGAGTCACTTCAACGCCGCACTTTTCGCAGATCACACCGCGGTACTTCATGCGCTTATACTTGCCGCAGAGACACTCGTAATCTTTGATAGGACCAAAGATCTTCGCGCAGAAAAGGCCGTCACGCTCTGGTTTGAACGTACGGTAATTGATCGTTTCAGGTTTTTTTACTTCCCCAAAAGACCATTTGCGGATCATTTCCGGGCTGGCGATCGAAATCTTGACGGCCGAGAAGCTTAGAGGATCTTTCGGCTTATCGAAGAAATTAAGCAGATCTTTCACGTGTACCCCTAGTCAATCAAAACAGTTAAATATCAAAAACAACTTATGCTGCCCGGCCCCCATCGAACCGAGCAGCCAAAAACTTACTTCTCTGGAACCTCTACGAGCTCAACGTTGAGCGCCAAGGACTGAAGCTCTTTCGTGAGAACGTTGAACGACTCAGGCAGACCAGGCTCAAGAACCCGCTCTCCCTTAACGATGGCCTCATACATCCTGTTACGGCCGGTTACGTCGTCAGACTTCACGGTTAGCATTTCCTGAAGGGTATAAGCCGCTCCGTATGCCTCGAGCGCCCATACTTCCATCTCTCCAAGACGCTGACCACCCAACTGAGCTTTACCGCCCAGAGGTTGCTGCGTCACGAGAGAGTAAGGACCGATCGAGCGAGCGTGAATCTTCTCGTCCACCAGGTGGTGAAGCTTGAGCATATACATCACGCCAACCGTTACATCTTGCGCGAAGATGTCGCCGGTCATTCCATCATACAAAGTAAACTTATTGTCTTCAGGGAGCTGGCCCATACGGAGCAGGCCCTTGATATCTTCTTCGGTGCCCGAGTCGAATACCGGAGTAGCGATTCGCACGCCCGCCTTCAGGGATCGGGCAATTCGCTTCAGTTCTTCATCGTCGGCAGAATCGATATGCTTATCCACTTCCGGGCTGGAGTAGATGCCCTTAAGCATCTTCTTGAGCTCCGAAGCATTCCATTTTTGCTCCAGCATCTCGTTTACCTTTTGCCCAATACCCAAGCACGCGCCACCAAGCATAAGCTCGAGAAGCTGCCCGATATTCATACGGCTAGGTACGCCGAGCGGATTGAGGATCATATCCACAGGAGAGCCGTCCGCAAGGAACGGCATATCTTCTTCAGGAACGATCTTCGAAACCACACCCTTGTTCCCGTGACGGCCGGCCATTTTATCGCCCACCTGAATCCGGCGCTTAATGGCCAAAGTAACTTTGACCATCTTGATCACGCCAGGAGCCAGTTCATCGCCGCGCTTCATGCGTTCAGCACGCTCTTTGAACACGGTACGAACCAGATCCATACGCTGCTTGGTTGCTTGCATAAGCTGGGTCAGCTCATCTTCAAGGTTTTGCTTGAGAGGAATAAACCCGAGCAACTCGAATTGAATTCCTGCAAGTTTAGCAGCGGTGATGTCTTCACCCTTCTCAAGAAGGGTCAAGGAACCATCTTCAGAAAGGAGCTTTCCAGTGGTTTTTTCGCCGGCCAGAAGCTTCGAAATGCGCTCAAGAGCGCTGGAGCGAATGGCGTCGATCTCTACCTTCTCGTCACGGCGAAGGTTGGAAATTTGCGCTTCGAGGATCTGCACCGAACGATCATCCGGCTCAGTTCCTTCACGAGCAAATACCTGAGCGCCGATTACCGTTCCGAAGATACCGGTAGGCACTCGCAACGAGGTGTCTCGAACGTCTCCTGCCTTCTCACCGAAAATGGCCCTGAGAAGCTTTTCTTCAGGAGAAAGCTGAGTTTCGCCTTTCGGCGTCACTTTCCCTACGAGAATATCGCCAGGCTTCACCTCTGCACCGATTCGCACAATACCGGACGAATCAAGGTCTTTGAGTGCTTCTTCGCCCACGTTTGGAATATCGCGGGTGATCTCTTCTTTTCCAAGCTTGGTGTCACGAGCGATACATTCAAATTCCTGAATATGGATAGAGGTGAATGTATCGTTCTTAATCAAGTTCTCGCTAAGAATGATCGAGTCTTCGAAGTTGTATCCATTCCAAGGCATGAATGCCACGAGCACGTTCTGTCCAAGTGCAAGCTCACCAGCATGAGTAGCAGGGCCGTCTGCAATCACATCGCCCTTCTTTACTCGATCGCCGATTCTCACCAATGGCATCTGATTCCAGCAGGTGTCCTGGTTGGAACGCTGGTATTTGATCAAGCTGTAAATATCGATATCGGACTCGAGCTCTCTCGGATCCTTCTTCTTGGTCGAGGCTGCATCTCGCTTAACAACGATTCTAGCACCATCCACCTTGATCACTTCACCATCACTGAGAGCAGTAACCGTGGATCCCGAATCCTTAGCCACGATCCGCTCTACTCCAGTTCCTACCAAAGGAGAGCTGGTGCGGAGCAACGGCACAGCTTGACGTTGCATGTTCGAACCCATGAGAGCGCGGTTAGCGTCATCATGTTCGAGGAAGGGGATCAAAGAAGCAGCTACCGAAACCAGTTGGTCCGGAGCAACATCCATGAGTTCCACTTCTTCCGGATGAACCATCGCGAAATCGCCCTTACGACGAGCTGGAACAAGATCACCCTCTTTGAAGCGAAGGTCCTTAAGAACCTTGGTGCTTACTTGGGCGATTACCTTGTTCTCTTCCTCGGTAGCCGTGAAGTAGCGAATCTCATCGGTGATCTTGTTTTCCTTTACCACGCGATAAGGCGTTTCAATGAAACCGTACTGGTTCACTCGAGCGTAAGAGGAAAGAGACGAGATTAGACCGATGTTTGGTCCTTCAGGCGTTTCAATCGGGCAGATCCGGCCATAGTGCGTGGCGTGAACGTCGCGAACCTCGAATCCGGCGCGCTCACGAGTAAGACCCCCTGGGCCAAGAGCCGAAAGACGGCGCTTATGCGTAACTTCCGAAAGCGGGTTTGTCTGATCCATGAACTGCGACAGCTGGGAGGATCCGAAGAACTCTTTCACTACAGCAGATACTGGCTTCTGGTTGATCAGATCGTGAGGCATCAGGGTTTCAATTTCCTGAAGTGCCATACGCTCTTTTATAGCTCGCTCCATGCGAACAAGACCGATTCGATACTGGTTCTCCAGCAGTTCGCCCACGGCGCGCACACGGCGATTCCCGAGGTGATCGATATCATCGATCACACCGATGCCGTTGTTCAGATCAGTGAGGTACTTCATCGTTTCGATGATGTCCTCATTGGTAAGCGTGGTCTTATCGGCCGGAATATTGAGGTGAGGGAACTTGTAATTGATCTTCAAGCGGCCCACGTTCGATAGGTCGTATCGATCAGGATTGAAGAACATGTTCTCAAAAAGCTCTTTAGCCGCCTCGATCGTGGGCGGATCACCAGGACGCATCCGGCGATAGATTTCAATAAGAGCTTCCTCTTGGGAGTTCATCTTATCGGCAATGAGAGTATCGCGGATAAACGATCCTACAGTAATAGGATCAGTGAAGATCACTTTGATCTTCTTGAGTTGCTTCATGAGCTTCTTGATCGCATCTGCGGAAAGCTCGGTATTTGCCTCAACAAGCACTTCGCCCGTTTTTGGGTCTACGTGATCTTCCGAAATCACTTTGCCTGCGAGTTGCTCAAGAGGAATCTCAATTCGCTTCAAGCCAGATTCCCGCAGCTTATCGATAGCGGGCTTGGTGAACTTGCGATTTTTCTTAACCAACACTTCGCCCGTCTTAGGGTGAACAAGATCTTCTTCGGCACGCTGGCCAAGCATCAAATCAAAGTCGAGTTCACGGAATACCTTTTCCTTATCGAAGGAGTAGGTTTCCACTTTATAAAATGTGCTGAGAACTTCCTGCACAGACATGCCAAGAGCACGAAGAATAATCGTGGCGTGGAACTTACGCTTACGGTCGATTCGGGCCCAAAGAATATCTTTGTGGTCAAACTCGAAATCCAGCCAGGATCCGCGGTGAGGGATGATCCGGGCACTATAAAGGAGCTTACCGCTGGAATGGGTTTTGCCGTAGTCGTGATCAAAGATCACGCCAGGCGAGCGATGGAGCTGAGACACGATTACGCGCTCAGTGCCGTTGATAATGAAAGAACCGGCGTCGGTCATGAGCGGAATCTCGCCCATGTATACTTCCTGCTCTTTAATGTCGCGGATGTTTCGGTTACCTGAACCCTCGTCTACATCAAACACGATCAGGCGGACGGTAATCTTAAGAGGAGCCGCGAAAGTCATGCCGCGCTGACGGCACTCGCGAACGTCATACTTCGGGGCTTCTAGAACATAAGAGTCGAACTCGAGAGTTGCGGTCTTATTGAAGTCCTCGATGGGAAAAACTGAATTAAAAGAAGCCTGCAGGCCCTGGTTCCTGCGCTTGCTAGGCTCTGTATCCATCTGCAAGAAGTCCATATAAGACTTTTTCTGCAGCTCGATCAGATCGGGGATTTCAATGCTACGGTGAATCTTTGCGTAATTCTTGCGGACCTGTTTGATGCTCGTGAAAAGCGACGCCATGTAATTCCCTTTTAAGTCCCGTTACAAATTGTCGGAAATGAAGGTTCCCCGCCTGCGAATCTCCGCAGGCAGGGAACAAAAGCTAGCAAGAAAAGCGCTGAGAGTTACTTAATCTCAACTTTGGCGCCAACTGCTTCAAGCTTCTTCTTCATTTCTTCGGCGTCTTTCTTAGCTACGCCTTCTTTCAGAGGCTTCGGAGCCCCTTCAACAAGGTCTTTCGCTTCTTTCAGGCCGAGGCCGGTGATAGCGCGAACTTCCTTGATTACTTCGATTTTCTTATCGCCAGCTGCAGCAAGAACTACGGAAAACTCCGTCTTCTCTTCAGCAGCAGCACCACCACCAGCAGCAGGGCCGGCGGCGAAAGCCATCGGAGCAGCAGCGGTTACGCCGAATTTGGTTTCGAGCTCTTTCACGAGGTTGGAGAGCTCAAGCACCGTCATCTTCTCGATTGCGGCGATAAGGTCATCTTTAGAGATATTGGCAGACATTTGGTATCCTCCTAAAAAACGTTAATTACAAAATTGTTAAGTTAAGTGACTTATCCTTGCTGTGCTTTTTTGTCGGCAATTGCCTGCACAACCCGGGTAAAGTCTCTCTGAACTGCGTTAAGCACACAGACAAAGTTTCTGATTGGTCCGTTCATCACGCTCAGCAATTGAGCCACGAGCTGCTCCTTGGACGGGAGCGTAGCCAACTGCTTGATTTCTGCTTCGGTCATTACCTGGTCGCCCAGGAAACCGTCCTTGATAGAGAATGCTTCCACCTTCTTGGCGTAGTCAGAGATCGCTTTCGCGGCCTCCACTGCATCACCAAGGGCGAAGAGCGTAACCGTAGGACCAGCCAATTTTTCAACTGCCTGCTCCTTAGGAGTTCCCTTCAAAGCGATACGTACCAAATTGTTTTTAGCTACTTTCACGAGTACTTGTTTCTCGCGAAGGCTACGACGCAAAAGATTCATCTCTTCAGAGGTGACACCTTTATAGTCGGCGAAAACTACGGCGTTCGCATTCGTGAAGCTATCCTTCAGCGAAGCGATCGATTCCTCTTTCGTCACGATTTTCATGGTTCTCCCTCGTTAGAAATTCTTGGCTGCATCAGATGTATCAACCTGAATGCCAGGACCCATGGTGGTAGATATCGAAATTTTTCGAATATAAACCCCTTTTGACGTTGGCGGCTTAAGGCGGATCAGCGTGCTGAGGAAAGTTTCAAAATTATCCTTCAACTTCTGAGGACCGAAGCTCTTCTTACCGATCAAGCACTGTACAATGCCCGATTTTTCGGTACGAAACTCGACCTTACCTGCCTTCTGCTCTTTCACCGCTTTCGCGATATCCGGAGCAACCGTGCCAAGTTTTGGGTTAGGCATAAGACCACGGGGACCAAGGATTTTCGCAACTTTGGAAATCGCGACCATCATGTCCGGCGTAGCAACGGCTTTATCGAAATCGAGCCAGCCATCATTGATCTTCTGCACCAGTTCTTCGGCGCCAACAAAATCCGCACCAGCCGCTTCAGCCTCTTTCGCTTTTTCGCCTTTGGCGAATGCGATAACGCGGGTAACCTTACCCACGCCATGAGGCATGCTAACGGCAGAGCGAACCTGCTGGTCCGACTGTTTAGCGTCTACACCCAGATTAACGGCAACATCCACACTCTCATCGAACTTCCCGAAGGCGAGTTCCGTACAGAGCTTGAGTGCTTCGTCAACGGTGTACCTTTTGTTTTTGTCTATTTTGGCTTCAGTGGCCCGGAATTTCTTTCCGCGCTTGACGCCATCTACTGCTTTTAAGCCCACTCAGTTTACCTCCTGTGGTCCAATCGGCCTTCACGGCCTCCCACATTTTTCTTGTCAGAAAATCGTTTCTTAGCCCTCTACAGTAACGCCCATGCTGCGAGCGGAACCTTCGATGGTGCGCATGGCTGCTTCAAGCGAAGCAGCGGTCAAATCTTTCATTTTGAGTTTGGCAATGTCTTCCACTTGCTTCTTGGTTACTTTGCCCACTTTGGTTTTATTGGGAACACCAGATCCAGACTCAATTTTGGCTGCCTTCTTCAGCAGAATTGAAGCGGGAGGGGTCTTGGTAATGAAAGTAAAAGAGCGGTCGGAATACACAGAAATGATCACTGGAATGATCATGCCCTGGGCCTCTTTGGTTGCCGCATTGAAGGCTTTGCAGAATTCCATGATGTTAACGCCAC
>CAZTCD010000102.1:0-13561 GCA_964612065.1 uncultured Bdellovibrionales bacterium
CCTTCGGAGCAATTGATCAAAGCAGTGAAGGAGCACAAGCCGGATCTCCTCGGGCTCTCGGGCCTGCTCGTGAAGAGCGCGCAGCAGATGGAAATCTCGGCCGGGGATCTCGCCACCGCGGGCATCGATATCCCGATCCTGGTGGGAGGCGCGGCCCTTTCCCAGAATTTTTCGGACAAACGGATCGCGAAAGCCTATGGCAAAGGCCTGGTGGTGTTCGCCCGAGAGGCGATGGGCGGCCTGGAATTCGCCAAGCAGCTCACGGATAAGGAAAAACGCCCGGCCTTTGAGGCCGAGGTGCGCGAGCGGCAACGCAAGGCTCAGGAAGGCGCGGCGGAGTTGGTGGCTCCTGCGGCAAAGCGAAGCACGGAAAGATCCGCGGAGGTTCCCGTTCAAGATGCTCCTCCCAAAGCCCCGGATTTCGAGCGACGCTTGCTGCGGGGCCAGAGCCTCGATCAGATCTGGAAGTTCGTGAACCATCTGGTGCTCTTCTATCGCCATCTCGGTGTGCCGGGCGAAGCGGTGAAGCTGTGGCAGAAGGGAGATAAGAGTGCGCTCGCGGCTCACCCTTCGGGCGCGAAAATTCTCGAGCTCTCCGAGATGCTCGATGGGCTGAAGGAAGAGATCAAGCGCACGGGCCTGATGGCTCCCGAAGCGGTGTTCCAGTTTTTCCGCGCGGAGAGCGAAGGGAACTTCCTTCGATTGCTGGATAAGGAAGGGCGCAATCCTCTGGCTACCTTCGAATTTCCCCGGCAGGCGAAAGAGAAGGGCCTGTGCATTTCCGATTTCGTGAATCCTGCGGGAAAGGCCGCCGATTCCATCGCGCTCTTTTGTGTTACGGCCTCGAAAGGCGTGCGTGCCCGGGCCGAAGAGCTCAAGAAGAGGGGCGATTATCTCAAGGCTCATGCGCTGCAGGCGCTTGCGGTGGAAACGGCGGAGGCCTATGCGGAGATGCTGCACAGCCAGCTGCGTTCGCTCTGGGGCTTCCCCGATGCTCCGGAGATGACGATGATGGATCGCTTTCAGGCCAAATACCGAGGCTGCCGTTACAGCTTCGGTTACCCGGCTTGCCCGAGGCTCGATGATCAGGCGATTCTTTGGAAGCTGCTGCGTCCGGAGGAGATCGGAGTGCAGCTTACGGACGGCTTCATGATGGACCCCGAGGCGAGCGTTTCGGCCCTGGTGGTAAACCACCCCGGCGCGAAGTATTTCGGCGTTGGCGAAGCAGAATAAAAAAGTCCAATAAAAACAGCGTAATAAAAAACAATTGAAATAGTCTGTTATTTTGATAAACTGGTTTATATCGCAAACCTAATCTCGGGGAGGAGCTTAGCTATGCATGACCAGAACATCCAACAGGCCATTCAGGATCTCGCCACCATCCGGCGTGCCATTGAAAACTCCGGCAATGAAAATGCCGGAGCCAATTCCGGCATCGTGCGAAAAGCCCAGTTTATCGTGCAGGGAATCGCTCTGGGTGCCTCGGTATTTCTGCTGGGCTATGAGCTGCTCGCCGCCCAGAATATGACCTGGATGCTGGAGCTCTCCCGGCTGGATAGGGAGATTGCCGAGATGGGCCTCATGGAAGTGGCGCTCAGCCTTCCGTTCCTTCTGGCGGCTATCTATTTCGTGGCATGGCGTTCCGCAAAACACACCCGCCGCAGCTTGCCTGAATTCCTGCAGCGAAACTTCACTTATCTGCGGAAGCTGAATTTTCTCTCTGATCTTTTCGTGAAGTTCGTGGTGCTTTCCCTGGCCGTGCTTTCTGGCCATGGCGAATGGGTGCCGGCTCTTCTCCTTTTGTTTACGGGAGATTATCTTCTTCAGGGGAGATTCTTCACCCTTCCTCTTCCCGTGGCCCTGCTCGCCGGCCCGCTCTGCTTTGCCGGAGCCGGCACGATGTATCTCTATTCGTCCACGCAGCTCTGGATTCCTTTGGCGGTGTTCGTGGCTCTGAATGTGATGTCGCTCAGTGTGGTTTGCTTTCGGAGGGCCTGAGCCATGAAGCCCAGTGATCTTCTTCAGGGAGGAAGCTCCCTGCTCAGCGACCGCGTGCGCCTGGCGATCATGGCCACTCTGGCGGCGGCGAGCGAGCCACAGGATTTCAGCTCCTTGCTTGAAAGCCTCCAGCTCACCAAGGGAAATCTATCCGCCCATAGCACCAAGCTGGAGGAGGCGGGCTTGATCGAAGTAAAAAAAGAGTTTGTGGGAAAGAAGCCCCGAACCACCTATGCCTGCACGGAGAAAGGCCGCACGGAATTGCGTGGCTACCTGGCGCAGATCGAGGGCATGCTTCGAATGGCCACGGGAGGTGCGAAATGAGTTCCAGGAACCGTTTCATCCGAGGAGCCTTGATTCCCCTTTATTTCTCCCTGGAAATCATGGGAGGCCACCTGGTTCTGGCTCTGCTGCTGATGTTTCTCCGGCCGGGGGCGGATCCTGGAAGAAGCGCAATGCTGGTTTACGGGATCCTGAACCTGGGCTGGATTCTCTTTTGTGCCCGGAATGCTTACCTGCGGATGAGGCGCTTGAAGAAGGAGGCAGGGTGGGGCTTCTCCGGGGTGAGCGGGTTTTTCCTGGGACTGATGGGCCCTCCGGCTCTTTTGCTGGCGGTGGCGATACCGCAGTTCCAGAAGTTCCAGCCTAGAACCAGGCAGAGTGAAGCGAAGATCGCTTTGGCAGGAATCTACGGTGCGGAGAAGGCCTATTTTGATGCTTATAAGAAGTACTCCGCTTCCTTGGCCGATATCGGATACAAGCCGGAAAGATATCGGAGCTACTATGCAACGGTAATGATTTCTCCTTGCGGAGGCGATTCCCTCGCCGCGTTTCTCCCCATGGAAAAGAATCCTTTTGCCGAAGGCAGGGAAGCCGAAGTGCAGGAATATCTCCGGAAGGTTCAGCGTAGCCAGCCGTGTAAATCTCTCTCGGAGGGATTTGAGTTTTACGCCGTGGGGATTATCCAGAAAGACGGGGAGCTGGATGTGTGGAAGATCGATGAGAAAAAGGCTCTGGTGAACGTGCAGGACGGAACAGTAAAGAAAAAATCCAAGTGGTGGTGGTAAGCTTAACCTATGAGCACCAAGCCCCCGTTGCCCGGAAGTGCTGCCAGAGATTCGTTTCAGATCGCGCTGATCGCCTGGGCGGAAATGCTGTCCGCCCTGGTGGTGCTTCTGGCCTTTTATGTGTTTCTGGAGAAAAGGCTCGGCAGCGGGATGGGGCTCGCCTTCCTGGCCTTGACCGGAGTGAGCTTGCTGCTCGTGCTGAAGCGAACGGTGCGGCGGGTGATCGCGCTTCGGAACGCCAAAGGGCCGATGCGGGGGAAGACCTTGCAGGTTTTCTGGGCCGCTCTCTTAGCGCCTCTCCTGTTCTTCGGCTTGGCTTGGCAACTGCGGGATCTCAGCAGCCCCTTTGAGCGGAAGCAGGAGGAGGCCCGTGCCTCGCTGCTGGCCCTTGTGGAGGCGGAGAACTCCTTCAAGCGGGACTATGGGCGCTTTACCTTCAACGTGAAAGAGCTCGGTGGATTGGAGCGCGAGGGAGTACGGATTTATGCCCTGGGATTCCCCACTGCCTGCAGTATTAAAGAGGGCGCCACGCTCGAAAAATCGCGGATCTTGTTTAACGAATATCCCTTGAGCGAAATGCGGCGCCTGAAAATCGAGGAATATCTTCAGAACGTGCGGCGGCCGGAAGATTGCCCGGATCCAAAAGAGGGATTCGAAGCTTACGCGGCGGGCGTGCTGAAGGAGGGAGCCCCCCTCGATATCTGGCGGGTGGACGAAAGCGGCGCTTTGACGAATGTGCAGAAGGGGTATTGAGCGGGTTAAACCTCGAGCTCCATGCCTTCGCGCGAAAATACCATCTTCTGCTCAGGATACTTCGCCTTGAGCTCGGCTTCGATCTTCAAGAGGGATTCGTCCGTTTGCGCTGGATCATGGTGGTTCAGCACCAGCAGGCCCACCTTGCCGGCGATCGCCATGCGGATCACCGTTTCCATGGGTGAGTGCCCCCAGCCGAGGAATTTCGGGTACTCCTCCTCGGTATACTGGGCGTCGTGCACGAGGAGATCGGAGGCGCAGAAGTTTTTGTGGTGCTCGTTTCGCTCGGCCACGATCTGATCGATGTTTTCGTCGGAATCGGCGGCGGCGAATTCATCGTTGAAATCGGCGGCTCCTCCCGGCGTGAATTCGGGGTTCTTGGCGGCGGCTTTCTGCTTTTTTTCCGCCTCCAGCACGTTGTAGTAAGGTTCGGTATCGCCCGAGTACACGATGGTTTTTCCGCTGGATCCGGTGACTTTGTAGCAGATTCCGGTCACGGGATGGTTCGAGTATTTCGTGGTGATCACGGTTTTCCCGATCTGGATGCGCGCTTCCTGCAGATCCTGATAGGCGATCTTGGCGTTCAGCTGCTGCATGCTCACCGGGAAGTAAGCATAGTCCATTTGAAGATCCATGATCTTCTTCAGCGTTTTCTCGAAGTGCTTCGGGCCGTAGATGTGAATGGTGTTTCCCGGGATATAGGCGGGCGTGAAAAAGGGGAAGCCCTGGATGTGGTCCCAGTGGGTATGGGTGATGAACAGATGGATCTCTTTCTGTTTCCGTCTCATCAGGTCGTTCCCGAGAGAGCGGATTCCGGTGCCTGCGTCGAACACAAAGCACTGGCCTTCGTCGTCTTCGATCTCCAGGCAAGAGGTGTTCCCGCCATAGATCATAGTATCTTTGCCGGGAGTTGCGATCGACCCCCTCACGCCCCAGAACCGGATTTTCATGCTTGCTCCACGACTTTCTCTTTGCTGCTCGCGATATTCAGGAAGATTTCCGCTTTTTCGATCTGCTCCGAAGCATCGGAGAGTTCATTGAGTACCTCGTTTTCGGTCAGTCCCACGCTTTCAAAGGCGGAAGGCTGGATCAGGCGGCCTGGTTCGGGTTCCGATCCGTATCCGTTGAGGCCGAGCCGGAAGGTCATACCGTCGGCGATGTGGAGATAGTTGGACATTTTCTCCCCGGGGGGAGGCTGGTGGTAGGCGCCCACTGCAGAAACAAGCTCATCGGAGAATTTCCATTTCCGGAGCGTGTTCGCTCCCACCTCGCTATGGTCGATACCGTAGATTTCCTTTTCCTGTGCCAGGCTGATCTGCCCGTTATGGGGAGTGGTGGAGTGAAAGGCCTGGATCATCACGATCTGCCCGATCTTGTGGAGCAGGCCTGCGATGAAATATTCCTCCAGGGCATTCGCCGGCACCCTGGACGCCCGAGCGATATTTTTGGCGCATACAGCGGCAGCGAGAGAGTGCCGCCAGGCGGGGGCGATGAGGCCTTTGAGGTCCGCGTTTTTCGACTCGAACGCCTCCATCACGGCGGTGGAAAGCGCGAGGTTCTTGATCGTATTGATGCCCAGGTATACCAGGGCCCGGTTCAGGCTGGTTACTTTCTGAGCCAGGCTGAAGTAAGCGGAGTTCACGAGCTGCAGTACCCGGCCGGTAAGCACGGGATCCATGCGGATCGCGGCCACGAGCTCGTTCGACGATGCATTCATCTGGCTGGACAGCTGGATGATCTTGGATGTGGCGGGGGAAAAGCTGGGCATGCCGTCCACATACTTCTTCAGGATCAGCTGGTGCTGCTCGTGGGAATTATTCATGCTTTTTCTATTCTACCTGCCTGGCCAGCGATTGCACCCATCTGGAGAAAAGTTCAAACCGGTAGAGGGGAAAAGTTCCGCCAGCAGGTAGGGAATCGTGGCTAACCTTAGCCGCTTTTCAGGGTTACAGCGGCTTCATCGAGAACGGACCGGAACCAGCGGCCCAGCTCTTCGTTTTCGGGCTCTTGAAGGCGGGGATCGCGGGCGAATACGCGATGAGCCTCTTCACGGGCGAGCTCGAGCAGCGTTGCGTCCCTGGCGAGATCGGCGAGACGGAAGGTGGGCGAGCCGCTCTGCTTGGTGCCGAAAAAATCACCGGGCCCCCGGAGTTTGAGGTCCTGCTCGGCGATTTCGAAGCCGGAACGGCTCTTTTCCAGCACCAAGAGGCGCACCCAGGGGCTTTCGTCCTCTACGCCCTCTTCCGCGCTCTCGGGCTGAGCCGGGCGAACGCCGGGCGGGGCGGAGTCGGTCACGAGCACGCAAAAGCTTTTTTGGCTGCCACGGCCCACGCGTCCGCGCAGCTGATGCAACTGGGAGAGGCCGAAGCGCTCGGCATTTTCAATCGCAATGACCGTGGCGTTGGGTACATCCACCCCCACCTCGATCACGGTGGTGGAGAGAAGCACATCGAACTCGTGGGCTTTGAAGGCGCGCATGATGCGGTTTCGCTCGTCGCTGGGCATCTGGCCGTGCACCATGGCGAGCCTCAGGCCAACGAGCGGGCCGGAGGAGAGCCGCTCGAGCTCGGATTCCACCGAGCGGATATTCTCCATCCCCTCTTTGTCGGAATCCGTGACGAGAGGATAAACGATATAGCTCTGGTGCTTTTGATCGGCTTCTTTGCGGATCAGATTGTAGAGACGGTCGCGATCTCCCCCTTTGATCACCTTGGTGGCGATTTCCTGCCGGCCGGGAGGAAGCTCATCGATGGTGGTGACATCGAGCTCCCCGAACACCGTGAGAGCAAGCGAGCGGGGGATAGGGGTGGCTGTCATGGTGAGAATGTGGGGGAAGGAGCCTGGCGGGGCTTTCTCTTTCAGAGCCGCCCTCTGTTTCACGCCGAAGCGGTGCTGCTCATCGATGATCGCCATGGCCAGGCGGTTCCACGTTACGGCTTCCTGGATCAGGGCATGGGTGCCGATCACGAGCTGGGCCTCTCCCGTGCGCACCTGCTCCTGGGCTTTTGTTTTCTCACTGCCTTTGAGCGAGCCGGTGAGCAAGGTGACCCCCACATTGGTGCCCTCGAAAAGCCGGCGCGCGTTCTGGAAGTGCTGCTCCGCCAGGATTTCCGTGGGAGCCATCAGGGCCACTTGCATCCCGTTCTCGATGGCTTCGCAGGCGGCAAAAAAAGCCACGAAGGTTTTTCCGCTTCCCACATCTCCCTGCACGATGCGGTTCATGGCCGTGCCGCGGGCCAGATCGCCCACGATCTCGGTGATCGCCTTCTCCTGGGCGCCGGTCAATTGGTAAGGAATATTTTTTCGCAGCTTCTGAGCCAGCTGGCCCTGAGGGCGGATCGGAAGAGCTGGCTCCGGCTGGATGCCGGCCCTGTCCATCAGGAGCACCAGCTGGAACTTAAAGAACTCCTCGAAGATGAGGCGCCTTACCGACGCGCTCAGGTCCTCGGTTCGCACCAGGCTTTCCGCGGGCGGCGGGAGCTCTTTGGGGAAATGCATTTCCTGCAGACACGACGCAAGAGTAGGGAGGCCGTGGCGTTCGCGCAGGGAATCAGGAAGGACATCGTGAATCAAAGGAAGAGCGGTTTCGAGGCAAAGGTGCGTGATCTCTCGGATGAACTTCTGCGAGAGCTTTTCGCTTCTGGAATAGATCGGCACCACGCGGCCCCAGTGGAGGCTCTTGGGCGATTCCATCGATCCGGGCTTGGGCCGTTCTTTCAGGTGCTCTACGTCGGGATGCACGATCTGCGGGGCGCCCCGGTATTTTTTCAGGGCGCCCTGAAAAATCGCCCAGGTGCCCGGCACGAATTTTTCTTTCATGCCTTTGTAGGTGTGAAACCAGGTGCACGACAGCAGGACTCCATCGCCCCCCATGGCCGTGATTTCGAACATGGTTTTCCCGCGGCCCCGGAGCGGAATCTCGCGGGTGCGCTCGATCCTGGCCAGAACGGAAACCTGGATATTGTCCGGAAGGGTTACGAGATCGCCCGGCTCGCAGAGACGGCGCCGGTCTTCGTAGCGGCGAGGGAAGTTGTATAGGGCATCCTGCAGCGTGATGATGCCTTTTCGGGCGAAAGCGGATGCCCGCATCGGCCCCACTCCCTTGAGGTACTGGAGAGGGGTTTGCAGGGTGGTGCTTCTTGTTTTAGCGGTATTCGACGCCACAGATCTCGTAGGTGATTCCGCCCTTGGGGGTGGTCACTTTCACCTCGTCGCCCTTTTTCTTGCCGATCAGAGCGCGGGCGATGGGGGATCCGATACTGATCTTGTTCTTGGTTACGTCGGCCTCGTCCATGCCCACGATTTTATAGGTAACCTCATTGCCGGTTTCCACATCGTTCAGCTGCACAGTGGCGCCGAATACGATGTGAGGATAATTGAGGGTGCTGGGATCAATCACCTGGGCGCCGGAGATCACTCCGTTGATGTGCTGGATTCTGCCCTCGATAAAGCCCTGCTTTTCCTTGGCGGCAGCGTATTCGGCGTTTTCTTTGAGATCGCCATGGGCCCGGGCTTCTTCAATGGCCGCGATCACGGCGGGGCGCTCTACGCTGAGCAAATTCTTGAGTTCGGCCTCGAGCTGGGCCTTTCCTTCTACGGTGATGGGGAATGCTTTATCGTTGTTCATCGTACTCTTTCTCGCTAGGTCCAGTATCAGGTCAGGAATCTGGGCTCAAATCGCATTATTGGGTCGCACTATCGCACTATATCGCACTATGGAATCTTCCTTTATAAACCACAATCGGGGGAAGACTAGATAGTTTCTGTTGTATCAGAATTCGCTCTTAGTAATCGGCGCACCGTGCTGACGTCGAATTATAGTGAAATTTAGTAGTACTTCTGTGGCTTTTCGACGTCAAGTTCTCCTTGTCAAAGCCTTCTGTTTAGAGGAAATTTTAATTTCAACCGGAGGGTATAATGGCAAAAAAAGTCTTTAAGGCTGGCATCAAGCGTGAAAAGGGATTTCTGTATTTCGTCGATAAAAAGGGCAATGTTTGCAAAGTAAAAATGGCTCGCGGCGGCTCCGGTGGTCGCGGAGGCCCTGTGGTACTGGTGAAAGCCGGTATCAAACGGCAGGAAGGCCATCTCTATTTCATCGACAAGCAGGGTGATGTTAGCTGTGTTGCCATGAGCCGCGGCGGCCGTAAGAAGAAAAAGACCAGCAAAAAAGCCGCGAAGTCTTCCAAGAAGAAGAGCACCAAGAAAGCCACGAAAAAGGCTACCAAGAAAAAAGCTTCGAAAAAGAAGAAGAGAAAGTAAGTCAGGTCTTACGTTTCGTGAACGCCGCTCCCCTGGGGGCGGCGTTTTCGTTTTCCAGGCCGGGCATTCTGCCTCATCTTTCAGCTTCGTCAAAAAACTGACGGTGAATGGAGTCGGATACGATGCGGTGCCTTCAAGGAAACCAGAATTCCACTTTCTGGCGCTTTAGCAGCCAGCCAAGCGCGCCGCCTTTTTCCGCCCAGATCATGTCTCTTTGGGATTTCACTCCGCTCAGTTGAGCGCTCTGGCACTCCAGGGCCGAAGCAGGGCCGGGCATCTGGGTGGGCGACGAAAGCATGGATTCGGAGCTTACGAGGGTATCCATAACTTTGCGGAAGTTGCGGCCGTCTTCGCTCCAGAACAGGGGAAGGCGGTTGCCCGCCCGGGAGTTCACCACCATGGTAAATGCCGTTTTATCTCCCTGCGGGCAGCGCAGCCGCACTACCTGTGGGTTTTCGAGCGAAGTGCCGGCGCTGAAGCCTTCGATCCTGATGGCTTCCGGCTCGGCCAGCCGTTTGCCTTCGAGCGTGGCTCTGAGGCGAAAGAGGTTTTCTTTCATGAAGGTTTGCTTTGTGGTGCTGTAGTAAACCACGAGCTCGCCCTTGGTATAAATAGCCGAGGAGGACGCAGGCGCGCTTTCGTCTCCTGAATTGTCTCTCTTCACCAGTACCGATTTCTGTTCCCAGTTGAAGCCTCCATCGCGGCTTTCAGCCAACGCCAGCTCTTTGGTATCGAGAAAGGCTTGGCAGGAGCGGAGGCTCTCGCCTTTCTTCCGGCAGCTTTCCGCGGCGGCGTTCGTGCCCCGGGAATATACGAGATAGATAGCGCTGCTATTGAGGGGCTGCACGGCGCTCGGTTCGCCCAGATGAAAACCGGGAAAAGCCAGCGCGGTTTTCACTTGGCTCAGCACGCCGCCGGCGCCGATTTCAGCACGGTATAAGCGCTCCGGCCCCGGGATGGATTCCGGGCTGGCTCCCGTATTGAGAAGGCGGAGGTATTGGTCTTCGTCGGTTTTGGCGAAGAGGCCGCCGAGAAGGAGTTTCTGGCTGTCCGCCTCATGCAATACCGAGCTCGACAGCGGGCCTGCGCTCTCGAGCAGTACCCTGGATTCCGGGGAAGCGCTCAAAGCGCCCGGATAGAGCAGGAGCAACAAAAAGGCGGGCAGTAAAAGGCCTTCAGCTTTTCTTCTTAAAGAGGGCTTCGGCCGCATTTTTCAGGTCCTGTTTCGAGCTCCCGCCCGCTCCTGCCCCCCCTTGGCGGGGCTGGAACCACTCGCAGAAATTGCCTTTTTCTTTGTCCACCTGGCGGCCGGCCTGCTCTTCCCGGCATTCGTTATTGAAGGAGCGGTCGTAGTGGCGGCAGTTTTTGCAAGCCCGGGTATCGGCTCCGCACTTCTCGCACGAATCCTGCCGGCCGAGATTATTCTCTCCGATGGGCGTACCGCACTTCCAGCAGTTTACCGAGCCCGCCATCAGAGGGGGGTCACCGAAAGATCGTCCGCGCTCACTTCGAGAGCCTTGAGCAGGGCAAAGGCCTCGGAGATCGTGGTGAGGCAGGGGATCTTGCTCTCGAGGGAGGTACGGCGGATGAGGTAGGAATCCTGTACTGCTTTCTCGTCGCTGGTGGTGTTCACCACGAGCACGAACTCGCGCAGCTTGATCATCTCCACGCAATTGGGAGTGCCTTCCTGGTATTTTTTCACCGGAGTGGTTTCCACTCCGTGCTCCTTCAGGAATTCGTGTGTTCCTTTGGTGGCATAGATCTCGAGGCCGAAGCGCAGGAACTCGCGAGCGAGGCTGAGGGCCGCGCGCTTATCCTCGTTGCGAAGGCTCATGAACACCTTGCCCTGGTGAGGCAGCTTCATTTGATTGCCGATCAGCGCCTTGGCATAGGCAGCGCCGAAGCTTCTCGCCCGGCCCATCACCTCGCCTGTGGAGCGCATCTCGGGGCCGAGGATGGTGTCGGTGTTGTCGAAACGGTGGAAGGGGAATACGGCCCCCTTCACGTGGTATTGATCGAGTTTATCGTCGAGGGCGGCGGGTAGCTCGAACTCCTTCAGCTGGCGGCCAAGCATCACCTGGGCGGCGATCTTGGCCAGCGGCTGGCCCACCGCTTTGCTTACGAAAGGCACTGTGCGGGAAGCGCGCGGATTCACCTCAATCAGGTAAAGCTCCTCGTTTTGCACGGCGAATTGCGCGTTCATCAGGCCTTTCACATTGAAGGCGAGGGCCAGCTCACAGGCCGCACGGCGGATCCTCTCCACCATGCTCGGGCTGAGGGAGAAGGCCGGGATGGCGCAGGAGGAATCCCCGGAATGGATGCCTGCTTCCTCGATATGCTCCATCACGCCGCCCACCACGGTGTCGTCGCCGTCGCAGAGCACGTCCACATCCACCTCGATGGCTTCGCGGAGGAAGCGATCCATGAAGAGGGGGCGCTCTTCGGAAACCACCATGGCTTCCTTGGCGAATTTGCGCAGGGAGGTTTCGCTATAGGCCACCCGCATGGCCTGGCCACCTAGCACATAGCTCGGGCGAACCAGTACCGGATAGCCCAGGCTTTTCGCCAGGGCCACAGCCTCTTCGATCGTGCTCACCGTTCCGTTTTCGGGCTGGCGGAGGCCGAGGCGCTTGGCCGTGGCTTCGCAGCGCTCACGGTCTTCCGCCATATCGATCGCATTCACGCTGGTTCCCAGAACCGGCAAGCCGCCTTTCTCGAGGGCGTGGGCGATCTTGAGAGGAGTCTGGCCCCCGAACTGCACGATCGCTCCCATGGGTTTCTCCATGCGGGCGATCTCGAGCACGCTCTCGGCCGTAACCGGCTCGAAGTAAAGACGGGAGCTTACGTCGAAATCCGTGCTCACGGTTTCGGGATTGCAGTTCACCATCACCACCTTGTAGCCACTCTCCCGCAACGTCATGGCGGCATGCACGCAGCAATAATCGAACTCGATGCCCTGCCCGATGCGGTTGGGGCCGCCACCGAGGATCATCACCGTGCGTTCGGTGGGGGCGAGTATGGGCGATTGCTCGAGGGGGATCGGAGGCTCGCGCCAGCAGTTCTGGTAGGTGGAGTAAAGGTAGGGAGTGAACGCTTCATACTCGGCGGCGCAGGTGTCTACGGCGCGGTACTGCGGGTGCAGTTTCAATTTGAGCCGGAGCGCACGCACATCGCCTTCTTTGGCGCCGAGAATCTCCGCAAGATAGCGATCGGAGAAGCCCATGGCTTTGGCCTTGCCGAACACGTCCCGGCGCTCTTCGAAAAGCTTTTTGGCTTTCTCCCAGCCGAGGCCGGAGAGCTCTTTTTCGGCTTCCAGGATTTCGGCGAACTGCCGCAGGAACCAGAGATCGTAATGGGTGACTTTCGCGATTTCCTCGAGCGGAACGCCCAGCCGGATGGCGGAGGCGGTATACTGGGCTCTCTGGTAATGAGCCTTGCCGAGAAACTGGAGCAGCGCCGCTTTTCTATCCGCGGTGAAGGGCTCGGTATCGTATTCGGTGGGCTTGAACCAGGTGAAGCGGTTCTCCATCGAGGCCATCGCCTTGAGATAGGCTTCCTTGAAGGTGGATCCCATGGCCATCGCCTCGCCCACGCTCTTCATCGTGGTGTTGAGCACAGGAGTGGAGGCCGAGAACTTCTCGAAATCAAAGCGCGGGATCTTTACCACCACGTAATCGAGAGTGGGCTCGAAGCTTGCCGGGGTGTTGCGGGTAACATCGTTCATCAGCTCGTTGAGCGTATAACCAACCGCGAGGCGTGCGGCCACCTTGGCGATCGGGAAACCCGTGGCTTTCGAGGCAAGAGCTGAGGAGCGGGATACCCGCGGGTTCATCTCGATCACGATCACGCGGCCCGTGGCGGGATTCACTGCGAACTGGATATTGGAGCCACCTGTGTCCACGCCGATCTCGCGGATCACGCGGATGGCCTGGTCGCGAAGCACCTGGTATTCCACATCGGTGAGGGTTTGTGCGGGAGCCACGGTGATCGAATCACCCGTGTGCACGCCCATCGGATCGAGGTTTTCGATCGAGCAGATGATGATCACGTTATCGTTGCGGTCACGCACCACTTCGAGCTCATATTCCTTCCAGCCGATCAGGCTTTCTTCCACAAGCACTTCATGCACGGGAGAAAGCTCGAGGCCGCGCTTCAGGAATGCGGTGAACTCCTCTCGGTTATGGGCAATGCCTCCGCCCTCGCCGCCCAAGGTGAAAGAAGGGCGAAGGATGAAGGGGAATGGGTTCTCGTTCACGAATTCCAGGCCTTCTTCCACGCTTTTTACCGTGCGTGATTTGGGCACATCCAGGCCGGCTTCCAGCATAGCTTTGCGGAAGAGCTCGCGATCTTCGGCTTTCTTGATGCTTTTGATGTTGGCTCCGATCAGCTCAACATTGTGCTTTTCGAGCACGCCTCTTTCAGCGAGCTCCACGGTCAGATTGAGCGCGGTCTGGCCGCCCATCGTGGGCAGGATGGCATCGGGC
>CAZTCD010000103.1:0-13514 GCA_964612065.1 uncultured Bdellovibrionales bacterium
CTTCCTGTTTCTTTCGCCGCCTTGGCAACGCCAGCGGTACCATGATTGTATGCGGTGATTGCAAGCGCCCAGTCTCCCAACATATCGTAGTTCTGCTTCATCAATCTCGCGGCGGCTTCCGCGGCACGCATAGGATCATTTCGCTCATCCACCACCTCATCCACCCGGAGAAACAACTTGCCCGTATACGGCATGAACTGCCATATGCCAGAAGCACCCACTTTCGAGATTGCCCGCTTGTTAAACCCACTCTCCACGAAGGGAAGATAAGCGATTTCTTCCGGCAGGCCGAGCCGAGCAAATAAATCCTTCATCCTCGGCAAATATCTTCCGGACACGAAAAGCGCGTCTTCTAAAGTATCGCGAAGCCCGCTTTGAGACCGCAAAAGCCTATTGTCTCCCCCCAAAGAAGCCAGCAGCTCCGAAAGTCCTTCTTTTTCATACATTTCAATCACTCGGCTCTCTTCAGGCTTCAGGCTTGCTCTACTTAGTTTCCCTACCGTTATTTCGGCCCACTTGGCTCCGGTTCGCCTCAACAAAGCTGCAACCTTTCGCCGCTCTGTGGGCACCGAGCTTCCCTTGGTCCGTGTGTCGATCCTCGAAAAAATCAACTGAGGATAGCGAACATCAACAATCAGTGTTTCCCAGGAGTGGTACCTGGCATAGATATCCACCCAGAACTTCACCCGAGGCTCGAGACGAGGATCCAGGGCGAATGGCCCATATCCTCTCACCGCAGGAGGAGGCGTGTCAGGAGCAGCGATTTCCATAGGCGGAGAGGCCCGAGCCGCCTCCAACGCATTTATCTTGTTCGAGGGAAATAAAATTGCAAGTAACACAGCGCCCGCCGTCAGGGGGCGTCCGACAAATCTAGCTGCTGAATGAGCTCCAAACATCTATCTTCCCAGTCCTTTAACGATCGAAGCAGGCCCGGATCATTTCTCTCGTCATTCTCAATCAGCGCGAACACTATTTTTTCGCCGGACGATGCTCGCGTGACCCCCACCAACGAACTGACCACCTGCTTGCTCCAGAGAGTACCCGTTTTCCCCCGTAGTGCCTCCGGCCTGAAACTGCCCTTTGCCCTCTTGTACCGATGCTTGAGAGTTCCTGTTTGTCCCCCAGAAGGAAGACTCCCCAATAGATCGGCAAAACCAAGAAATTCTCGATAGTCGTTTTGAATTGTTTCAACAAAGCAATTTGCACTCATACGAGTGTCCCAGTGGAGACCACTTCCATTCTCCAATTTCGAGCCCAAACAAGAGGGGTGTCTCTTCAGGAAATCAGTCACCTTACGTTTGGATTTCTCCACGGAAGCGGCGCCCTCTTGGCCTGAAAGCGCAAGAAACACCTCTTCCGTCATGAAGTTATTGGAGTAGAGATTGAAAAGTCTCACCAGATCGTGAAGCGGGAGGCTCTCGAGCTTGGCAACTTGTTCCTCCTCCTTCAGATCAGTGGAATAATCCAGACCACCGAATTCTCGCTCTACTTCTATCCCCTCCCTTCGAAGCAGGGCTGCCATGCCGGCCGCGAAGTGAGCCTCAGGAGAGGCTACTGTGGAATACACGATAACAGGACCAGCCTTACTGCCGATCGAGCCACCAACCAGAAAGCTCTGCCTATTTCCACTTAGGCCAAGCGGCTTGATGGTGATGTTTTTACCGTAACCCTTCGTTACCTTTACCTGATTCTTAAGCACTGCATACGGATTCTCTAAAGGGCCCGCCTCCAATCTTGCCTTCTGGTCCGGACCAGGAATTACGTGAACTTCAAGGGAGTTAAAATTCAGTGCGGTAGGAGACACTAGTGCAGTGAATGGCTCACCGCTACCCTCAAACTCACGGAGACCGGTATAAGTCCGCTCAAATGCCGTGTTATTTATCCTGATAGATCGAACTTTTTTGATTCCGCTTCTGGCGATATCCCGGGCCAATAACCAAAGTCGCTCACTTACAAGGTAAGGATCTCCATTGCCTGCGATCACAAGGTCACCACCCCTTTTGAAAACCTTTGTTTCAAAGGTGAACCCCGTGCCCAATGTTTCCAGAGCTGCCATCGTAGTAATCAATTTTGCATTCGAGGCGGGACGCATTTGCTTCTCTTCATTATGGGAAAAGAGCACCCGATCACTTCCGAGGAGCTGAATTCGCACAGCCGGCGTAACCTTTTTAGACAAGGTTTCCAGATGGCTCCTCATTTTCGCATCAAAATCCTTTGCACTAAGTGCCTGCACACTGACTGGCAGGAAAAAGCCTAGTGCTATCAAGCAACAGTTAAACTTCATAATCTGCCTCCGTGACTAATCTTCTTCCTGAGAATAGAATTTATCAGAATATGCATCCGTCGATCTCTCGAAAATCCCAATTGCTGCCACTTCTTGCCATTCTATTAACCAGCTGTTCCGCTCCCACCGGAACCCCCAGTGATACTTTGGTAGTGGAACTTGAGGGCCCAACACAGACAATCAATCCGCTCCTGGCCATGGACACGAACTCCCAGCATATCAATGAGCTTTTACACGCCCCGCTGATCGTTACTTCACGAGAACTCACGCCAGAGCCCTACCTAGCTGAAAGCTTCAAGTGGGTGAGCGACAATGAAATAGTGTTTAAGCTGCGAGAGGGTTGCACCTTTCCCAACGGTGAAGAAATCACCGCTTCGGATATCGAGCGGAGCGTGCTTGCCTACCAGAGTGAGGCAACCGGATCCGCGTTCGCGAAAAGCTCTTTTGAGCGAATCAAAAAGGTGGAGATACTGGGAAAGTACTCCTTTCGAGTTTTAACCGACAAGCTAACGCCCTCAATTCTTTCTGACCTAGAGGGACTAAAAATAATCCAGGTAGAGGGAGTAGACCTGACGGCTAAACCGCTATTCGTTCCTGGTGCCGGGCCCTATGCCCTGGTGGATTTCGGTGGAGGTTCGGAAATCCGTATGGAACGCAGAGACCAACCTTGCCTTCCCCAGCCGGGTATTCCAAAAATCACAGTAAAGGTAGTGCGTGACGATCTATCCAGATTTCTAAAACTGAAACGGGGCGAACTCGATCTGGTTCTAAATGACATGAATTACAGAAAAGTGGACATGGTCATGAAGGACCCCTCCCTTCCGATGCAGGCAATATCACTGGATAGCGTAAACTGGTCCTACATGGGCGTGAACCAAAACAGCCCGAATCTTCGCGATCCCCGGGTACGCCAGGCACTGGCCTATAGCTTCGACATTCCTACACTCATAAGATACAAGAGCCGAGGCATGGCAAAACAGAGCCGGAACATGCTTGCGGACATGAACTATTACGCGAACCTCTCGGTGCCCATTTATGAAAGAGACATACCCAAAGCGAAACAACTTCTGGACGAAGCCGGCTACTTCAATGGTGAAAATAACAAGCCGCCGCTGAAACTCACCCTGAAAACAAGCTCCGGCCTGATTTCCGTGGAAAATGCGCGAGTTCTTACTGCACAAGCCAAAGAAGCAGGCATCCAAATTCAGCACAGAGCCTTCGATTGGGGAATTTTTTTCTCGGACGTGAAGGCCGGAAATACCGAGCTCTATACGTTATCCTGGACAGGAATCACCGACCCTCACCTGTACTATGATCTCTTTCATTCTTCACAGATTGGCAGAAACAATCGTACCCGCTACGACAATCCACTGGCCGACAAGCTGATCGAAGCCGGTGATTCCTTCAGGGAGCCCTCCAAACGCCGAACCCAGTACCTTCAGCTTCAAGCTCTCGCACATGAAGACTTACCCATGATTCCCTTGTGGCATGGAAAGCACACAGCCGTCTTCCGCAAAAACGTGAAGGGCGTTTCCATTCACCCCACCGGTACTTGGAGAGTGATCCTGGGTATGACAAAAGAGCCATGAAGCGCTTCTTGGTAAGTCAGCCCATTGCCCAGGGCACCAAACAGATCCTCTCTCCGGACGAGTCCAAACACTGCATCCGAGTCATGCGCCTCGGGGTTGGCGACACTATTCTGATTACGGACGGAAAAGGGCTCGAAGCCGAGGCTAGGATCGTGGGAACGGATAATAAGGAAGTGGAAATCCAAGTGATTTCGATTCGTCCGGAGGTAAAACGTGGCTTCAGTATCGTTTTGTTTCAGGTGCCCCTGAAAGGCCCGCGCATGGACTGGCTGATAGAAAAAGCCACAGAGCTTGGGGTTGACGCCATCCAAGTACTGGAGAGCGAATTTTCGATTGCCGGAAGCGGGCGCAAAGAACGCTGGGATCGAATCGCGCACTCGGCAATGAAACAGAGCGGTACCCTGCGTGCCCCAGAAATTTTAGAAGCCATCCCCCTGGACAAAGCACTTCAACGCCTGCCAAACGATTTTTCAGGCTTTCTGCTTAGCCCCAATGCCCCCCTGGGCCTGGCAGACGCAATTCAAGGCGAGCTGAGCACTGGGTCAACCCGTTTTGTACTGGCCATCGGTCCTGAAGGCGGCTTTTCCAGAAAGGAAGAAGAGTCCTTCCAATCCAAGGGTTTCCAGCCCTGTCGCCTCTCATCCCAGATCCTCAGAGGGGAAACTGCGGCGATCTCAGCTCTTTCTATCGCGCTTCACTCTCTTGAGCTTGGCCCCGCATCCAAGCTATAAAGAAAGGATGCAGTTTCATCCCAAAGATCTGAGTGAACTTGACGAGTTAACAGAAGAGCATCTTGGATTCTCGGCTTTAAGCGATGGACTCGGCTTTACGAGGAACTCAAAAGCCATACCCTCCAGACAAAGAGAAAATATTGATCTCGATCCTGGACTGAAGAAAAAGGCATTGTCCGGTACCGGGGCCGTAGCCGCGGGCCCCGTATTGCCAGCGCCGGAGCGAAAGAGAGCCCCGATCGCCACATCCAAGCAATCGGCAGCCACTGTGCTTAGTGAACCAGCAGCACCCCGCTTTCTTCGTCTGGCAGCTTTTCTCATTGATATCGGATTTGTTCTGCTTCCCCTGATTGGGGCCTGGTGGTTCAGCTTCGGCTCGTTGTCCTGGGAGATCTTCCTGGAGAATCGCCAATATCCCGTTGCGCTATTCGGCCTTATACTGGGAGTTTACTTTCTTCTATCTGAAAGCTTTGGGGGGCAAAGCCTGGGTAAAATGGCGCTCGGCCTTCGTGTGGTTGAAGACGATAAGTACCAAAAACCCACTGGGCTTGGGCATGCCGTTCAACGCCTGGCTCTGCTCGCAGTCGGCGGGGCTTTGATCGGCCTCGGATTATTCGCCTCCTTTTGGGACGCGAAGCGCCGGCCATGGCATGATAGATTTTCCGGCTCCATTGTTCGAAAACAGGCCTGAGCATAACCTTGCCAAAAAAAGCCGAAAGAATGGTACGTAGAGCCGCGGTGAAAATTCTCTCGCCGTCCCTTGCCGCCAAATGGATCTCCAAGCTCCAATCCAAAGGCAAACGAATAGTATTTACAAACGGTTGCTTCGACCTCCTGCATCGCGGCCATGTGACCTATTTAGAAGAAGCCAGAAACCTGGGTGATGCACTGATTGTAGCACTGAACGGAGACGGCAGTGTTCGCCAACTGAAGGGAAAAGACCGCCCCCTGGTCACCCTCAAAGATCGCGCAAGAGTCATGGCCGCGCTGGAATGTGTGGATGCCGTAACCTGGTTCCACGAAAAAACTCCCGTTGAGCTGGTGGGGAAGCTGAAACCCTTGATCTATGTAAAAGGCGGTGATTGGGATATCGCCGAGATACCAGAGTATCCGATTGTCAAAAGCTATGGCGGCCAAGCAATTGCATTGAATTTTGTAAAAGGCCGCTCTACCACCAAATTGATAGAGAAAGCGAGGAAGCGCTCTTGAACCCGCTGCGTGCGAAAAATTTGGCGGACCGTCTGCTTGGAGGCGACAAACGTGCTTTGGCTCGGCTGATCACGCTGGTGGAGGATGGCACGCCCCACGTGTCGCAGGCTCTGGCCAGAATCTATCCCCATACCGGACGGGCGCATTTGATAGGAATTACCGGGCCACCGGGAGCCGGGAAGTCCACGCTTACAGACAAGGTGATTCGGCGGGCGCGGGCTGAAGGACTCAAGGTGGGAGTGATCTGCGTGGACCCATCATCGCCTTTTTCCGGTGGTGCGATCCTTGGCGATAGAATCCGCATGCAGGAGCACTCTGCTGATTCAGATGTATTCATTCGAAGTATCGGCACCCGGGGGGGACAAGGCGGGATCTCCCGATCAACGATGGAAAGCGCCATGCTTCTTGATGCCGCCGGCTATGATCTGGTAATTCTCGAAACGGCCGGCGTTGGCCAGACCGAATTGGGCATCCTTGAGGTAGCCCATTCCATCGTTGTAGTGCTCGTGCCTGAAAGCGGTGACGACATTCAGATGATGAAAGCAGGAATCCTCGAAATTGCCGACCTCCTCGTGGTGAATAAATGCGACCGCCAAGGCTCCGATCACATTGTAAAAGAGCTTCAAGTGATGCTCGAAATCGCGGGTTCTGCGAAGGGCTGGACAATCCCGGTTTTAAAAACCGTTGCCGAAAAAGGTGAGGGCGTGAATGACGTATTTTCCGCACTCCAGCGCCACTATAGTTATTTGTCTGATTCCGGAAAAATACACCTAAAGAGAGCGCAGTTCGCGAAGACAGCCATCTTGCATATCGTTCGCGATTTAGCAGCCGCCAAAGTTGAGGCACAACTGAGAACAAAACAGGGAATAAGTCTCCTGGAGAAGATATCTAACGGAAAAATGGATCCCTTTAATGCAGCTGAAGCTCTCTTCGGTTGAGAGCTAATTTGCCAAAAAAAGATTCTTCAGATATCTGCCCTCCTGCATCGAGGGTAAGGTCGGATGATCCAAACCCATTGCACCCCTGCACAATATCCGAAAATCTCGCCCCGCATCTAGCATCGCCCTCAGAACCACCTCTTCGAAACGCTCTTCAAGCATGTGGAAACTGCAACTGGAGGTGCTCAAGACCCCTTGGGCGGATGTAAGTCGAAAGGCCTCCGCATTCAGCTCACGATAATTTTTTGATCCTTGCGAGAAACTCTTCTTACTTTGGATTAAAGCCGGTGGATCCAGGGCGATCGCATCGAATGACCGATCCTGCATGGCCTTGAGCGCCGCCAATCCGTCTGAGCGAATCAGCTCGATCTTGTCTTCCACGCCAAGCTCTCTGGCGGCCGCTCGTACAGATTCGAGAGCTGCTGCAGAGCTATCCACAAAAGTACAATGAGCAGCTCCGGCCTTTAAGGTCCCGAGCCCCCAGGCTCCCGCATGGCAAAAAACATCCAGCACCTTGGATCGTTGGCCGATACTGGATTTACCCTCAACCCAGCTCCTGAAGAGACGCCGGTTCTCCCGTTGATCAAAGAAGAAGCCGGTTTTCTGGCCCGAAAGCGGGTCCACGGGAAAGCGAATCCCATGCTCGACTGCATACACCCCGCCAAGGCTCCCTATTACTACTTCTGATTTTTGCTCAATTCCTTCCAAGGCCGCCGACCTGGAATCTGAGCGAACGACCACACACGGATTCTTCTCGCCATATCGATCCGAGGCGATTTCCGCCAACGTTTGAGCAATACCGTCCAACTGCAAATACATCCCGAGAGCATGGGGCTCGATCACCCAAGCCCCGGTGTATCGATCTATAATCAGACCTGGAAGTCCGTCTCCCTCTCCGAATACTGCTCTGTAAGTAGATCTGGCCCCTGTCGTGGCGCCATATACAGTGTCACGTAGGTCTAAAGCCCGCTCAATCTTGGTTCTAAAGAAGTCACCATCGATCCGCTCTCCTCGATTTCGGGAAAGAATGCGCACCGCAATGAGACTTTGCGGGTTCACAAACCCTGTGCCCAAATAACCCCCATGGCAATCAAGCACCTCTACCAAGGCCCCAGGCTCGATTCGGCCTAAAATCTTCGGATCTCCCAGTTCATTACTGAAAATCCAAGGGTGGCGCTTTTTGGCGCGCTCCTGGGCATAACGGTTTAGCGTGATACATGGTAATGATTTCATATGCGTACTCACCGGGTGGATTGGTACCACCATCTACCGCTACATGTGAAAACAATTCTAACCACCCTTCAGGAGGCAGGACATGATGCCTACTTAGTTGGGGGGGCTGTTCGTGATCTTTGGATTGGAGCAAAGCCTAAGGATTTCGACCTGGCTTCTTCAGCTACCCCCCAGGAACTCGAAAACCTATTTCCGAGAACGGAGGGGGTCGGGCGGCAATTTGGGATAATGATCATCATTACCGAGGGGGGCCCTATTGAAGTAGCTCGCTTTCGGGCCGACGCCGAGTACAAGGATGGACGTCACCCTATCGAGATCACTTTTTCCAGCCCGGAAGAGGACGCAAAACGCAGGGATTTTACTATCAATGCCTTGTTTTATGATCCCCATAAGGAAGAAGTGATCGATTTTGTTGACGGGATTTCGGATCTTGAATCAAAGATTATCCGCTGTGTAGGAGACCCGGAAATCAGATTTCAGGAAGACTCTCTTCGTATGCTTCGTGCGGTACGATTTCATGCACAATTGGCCTCAATCGGATTTGAATTGAATTCAGAACTTCTGATAGCAATTCAAAAGCTTGCTCAGAGAATTTCACTTGTAAGCCGGGAACGAATAACCCATGAACTGGAAAAGATTCTCCTGTCGCCCCAGCCGGGCTCCGGGACCTTTGATTTGGTTCTAACAGGTCTATGGGAACAAGTATTCAAGGTGCCCCCTCCCAACGCTTCAGCCCATGCAAAACTCGATGTCGTAAGTGACACATTCCTAATGCTTAGCTCAAGGCCAGCCACCCTGCCCCTTCATTTTGCTGCGGTACAGAGATGGGCACCAGGCTGGAATCCCGCTTCATTTACTTTGAGCAAAGAAGTCAAATCCGCTCTAGAGCAAATACCGGATCTTTGCCGGCAATTGCTAACCTACGCGAGCCTCAGCAGGGCTGAGAAAAAGACAATCTTAAATCACGATTTTATATTCGAGGCTGTGGCCATACTTGATGTGGAGGGAGATGACGATCTGCTGGATTTGCTCGACGAGGCCGTGGCGGACAGGGCCAGATGGGCAGAGACAAAACTACTCCACCCCCCCCACTTGATCAGCGGCTCGGATTTGCTCGCTATTGGATTCCAGCCCGGCCCAAAGATAAAGGAAGCGCTGGAAAAAGTTCGCACTGCACAGCTCAACGAAGAAATAACCACCAGAGAAGAAGCCTTAAGTCTGGCCAAAACACTCTTTTAAAATACCCGCTTGCCCCACCCGATGGGTTCTTATTCAATAGAGCCATGATAAAAATATTTATCCTTTGCTCGGCATTTTTTTCTTCACTGACATTCGCATCAGCTCTCGGAAAGAACTACGAGGTTAACTTGAAGGTATTCATGGCTGGAAAACTCGTTTCTCAGCCGAGATTTCTACTAGTTTCCGGAAAAAAAGCGGAAGTCGTGGATGTAAAGAAGAATACGGGAAAAGGCCACTTCGTGGAAGTAACCGTGCATCCGGTTCCAGACCTTGCTGATCACGCCTTCCTTCAGCTTGCCATCGGAAATATAGTCAATGGAAAAAAAACATTGGTGGGCACGCCCCAACTCTCGGCAATGCTACGAGAAGAGGCGTCGATAGAAGTAGAAGAAAATGGAAATCAAATCTTCAGGGTTCTCGCCACGGTAACTCCAGCCAGACGATCCAAGAACAGCCCCGAGAAAGCCAAAAAACGATAGCTCATCTACTCATCAATCTCTTGAGCGCATCTGGATCGGCCTCGACGTAGATTGTCTTATTTCCCGTATAAGTCACTTCAGCAAGCGTACCCTTAATGGCGCGCACATGTTTTCTTGGGGTGTAATCCACTTCGGCTCGCTTACCCTTTCTGATCTTGGAGTGATACAGGCAAAGTTGAGCCGCCTCGAGAAGAGTGGATAGAGGCACCGACTTATTCCTCTGTTCTTTGATCACCACATGCGCCCCAGGCAAACCTTTGGCGTGCATCCAGATATCGTTTCCCTTGCTTTCCCTGAAAGTAACGCGCCTGTTTTCTTCCTGGTTGCGGCCACACAGGATCTTGAATCCGTCCGAACTCTCCACTTCCAGAAAAGGCTTCGCACCCGAAGCCTCTTTAGGCTCACCAAGAGAATCTCTTGCGGGAATATCAACCTTTTCCCGCTCAAACGCTTTGGCTAATTTATTAAGATCATCCTCTGATTCCGCCTCATCGATTGCTTTGGCAACCTCTTCATTGCGCAAACTCTTCTGTTCCAGATCTTTGAGACGCCCCTCCAGTTCACCCACTGCGCGATGCAGCTTTTTCGCTTTTTTGAAAAATGCTTCGGCATTGTCTGAATAAGACTTCGAGCGATCAAGGCTGATCTCGATTCCATCAAGGTAAATAGTTTTCTTTTCCGGCAGATCCTTCGGCCCCAGTTCATATAAGTGTGCCACCAGTGCCAGGCCCTTTTTCTGGAAAAGCTCAGCTTCCTTCGCTTCTTGGAAGTCACGCTTTACATTGTCCAGGGCGGTCTTGACCTTTCTGGCATGGCTCTTCCAATTTTGGCGCCATTGCTTTTTGAAAGCCGAAAAGCCGCTGTGCTGAACGTCTTGCCAGAATTTTTCCACCACTGCTTCGTGGTAAACAAATGGGCCACCAGGCAATGCCCCGAAATCACGCTCCTCTTGAGCGGCCGCACTAAGGGTCGCGGGAGCATCAGGCACCCGGTAAATCCCACCAGTCTCCAGGCTGGCCTGCCGGAAAGAAGATAGGGACCTACCCGCCCTGCCTTCCCGGTCCCACGCCTCGATCAGCATCATATTGGCCCGCTTCGGCATCAGTTCAAGAAGGAGGCTGGCCCCCTCCTCGAAATGCATTAATAAAACCCTCTCCCCTTTCACCTGTTCGATGGCCAAAAGCCGGCGCCCAAGCAACCTCTTCCGCAGCGTCATCACAAGACTGGAAGGTTCCGGCTGGCTCTCCATCGGGCGCGCACCGGAAACCAACGCCCAGCAGCTGTGATCGTTTTGCAAGCACACCCAAAGCCTCCATGGACCGGCCGGGCCGAAGCCCTGAAAAAGAAAGGACTCGCCAGCAGCCAACTCCTTGATCTGAGCAACTTTTTGTAAAGTGCTGCCTACCAAGGCTGGGCGTGCCTCCTCAATCAATTTCGATATTTCCTTCCATTTGAGCGACATAACGCAATCTGCTAGATTGCCCTGATGAATCCGGATCTTTCCTCACTGGAATGGCAATCTCTCCTCCGCCATTATAGCTCTCATTGCTTGAGCGCACCAGCCAAGGCAGTCGCTCAGCACATCGAACCATCCAACTCACCTTCAAATGCGGAGTCTGCCCTGGATCTGACCCAGGAATGCTTTCGAGCGCTTGAAGAAATAACTTTCGGGGGATTGGCTGCCCTAGACCCGTTGGAACCAGTGCTTGAGCGACTCGTGCGTTGTGCCGTACTGGACGGAAAAGACCTGTTCTCGTTGGCTCGAATGGCTAGTATCACCAGTGAGTTGCGAACACAGTTAACAGATGAGCGTTCCTCGGATTCATATCCTCGTCTTTTCGTACTGGCAGGCAGCATTCCTCCTCTCGGGAAACTGGCCGAACCGGTATTTCATGCAATAGACGAAAAAGGGACGGTAAGAGATACCGCTAGCCCGATTCTACGCTCCTTGAGAGATCAAGAACGACGCCTTCATTCCGATGCTCGAAATCTGGTGGAATCGGTTCTGCAACAAGCCGTTCGAGATGGATACGTACAGGAAAAATTCTACGATTTTCGCGATGGACGATACCTGATTCCCATAAAGAACGAGTTTAAGAATAAATTTCATGGCCTCGTAGTGGAAAGCAGTAGTACCCGCGCCACCGTATTCATGGAGCCATCAACCGTCAGGGAAACCAATGACAAGATCAAGCAAGCCCAGCTACTGATTGAGGAAGAAATCTATAGAATTCTAGAAGACCTGTCACGCCATCTCCATCCCCACGCTATCAACTTCAAATCAGCATATGATTTGGCCATCGAGATTGATCTTGCCCAAGGAAGAGCCAGCCTCGCCAAGGCACACGATGGCATTCGGGGAGTTTCCAGGCCGGAGTTTTCGGATCACTTTGATATTGAAAACCTCTATCACCCACTTCTTGGCTTCGTGATTGAACCGGAAAAAGTGATTCGCAATTCTTTTCGCCTCGGGCCCGATAGGACCGTTCTCATCATCTCTGGTCCCAATACTGGCGGGAAAACAGTTCTCCTAAAAGCAGTGGGCCTGTCTTGCCTTATGGCAAGGGCTGGTTTTTTTATTTCCTGTGCCGGTCGCGCCAGAGTGCCGTTTTGCAACGAAGTCTTGGCGCAAATCGGAGATTCGCAAAACCTGGAACTCAGCCTCTCGTCTTTTTCCGGGAGTGTCCAGCACCTGAAAGAAATCCTCACGGCAGCCAAACGGGGATCACTTGTGCTGATTGATGAGATTCTCCACGCCACAGATCCCGATGAGGCCACTGCGCTTTCCCGTGCGATACTCGAGGAATTGTCCAAGCGTTCTGCATTTGCGATAGTAACCACCCATTTAAATGGGCTGAAAGTATCAGGCGAGGGGCTCTTCGAGAGCGCGTCTATGGAGTTTGACCCTCACTTACTTTCTCCCACCTATCGTCTTCGCACTGGAGTACCAGGATCCAGCCGCGCTCTTGAGATCGCGCTTAAATTGGGGCTCGATCCTCGGCTTGTGGACTATGCAAAATCCTTCCTTTCCGCCGAAAAGATAAGCGAACAGCGCGCCGTTGATCAGCTGGAGTCCAAAGAGCGCGAGCTTCAGATCGCTAAAAATGAACTGGCCAATGCAAAGAGCGCTCTGGAAGAAGAAAGACTCGTGCTGAACCGCTTGAGAGAGGAACTCGAGCTGAGCAAGAAGAGCTTTCGCTCCGATGCGTTGAAAAAAATCAGGGACCAGGAAAGAACTGCGATAAGCGAAGTGGAAAAACTCATTTCGGAGTACAAAAAAAGGCTGCAGAGCATAGATGAAAAGCACTCCGCAACCATGATGGCCCAGACTGAACTTGAAGAAGCCAGGAAACCATTCCGGGAGGCCGAGCGAGTCTTGGATGAATTTGCGCCACCTCGAAAAGGAACCTCCCGCGAAAGCAAACCACTTAAGGCCTCAAACGCCGCATTCCAGCTCAATGGCCCGGTTCACGTGCTATCACTCGATAGCGACGGCATTCTTTTAACCGATCCAGTCACCGACCCGCAGCAGAAAAAATCCGCCGAGATCATGGTCGGCAAGATGCGAATGAAGATTGCCTGGTCCCAAATGATTCCCAAAACCGCACCTGGCCCCACCGGAGGATCAACCGGCATTCGATCTTATAGCGAGGCTCCTGACGCCCCACCCGAGATTCATCTTTTGGGAAGACGCGTGGATGAAGCATTGGATATGCTATCGTCTTACCTAGATCGTGCGGCGCTTTCCGGCCGGCCCTCTGTTCGCATCGTTCATGGGCATGGAAGTGGCGCTCTTAAGAAGGCCGTCAGAG
>CAZTCD010000104.1:0-12827 GCA_964612065.1 uncultured Bdellovibrionales bacterium
GGGCTGGGTGTTTCATAGGATCCTCGGGTTAGAATTCAGCGGAGATTTCAGCGTTGGCCTCTGCCTGCGCCAAAACAGGCGATCAAAGTTTCAGAGGGGTTGAACAGGCGGTTGCACTCGCGCACTACGTCGGCGTCGTGGGCGGTCATGCAGGCATTCAGGGAAGGGGAAGGGCTGTAGAAGCGGTTGCATTCTTTTACGATTTCGGAGTTTCGGGCGCCAAAGCAGGATTTGAGGGATTCAGAGGGGTTATAGAGGCGGTGGCACTCGCGCACCACATCGGCGTTTCGGGCGCGGAAGCAGGAGATCAAGGTTTCGGAAGGGCTGTAGAAGCGATGGCATTCCACCACCACATCGGAGCTGATGCTGGCGTCGGCGGCCAGGTCAGAAAGGCGGGTTGGTTTTGGCGCGGCCTCCGCGGAGAGGGAAACGAGGGCGAGCAGGGCAACGAGTTTCAGGGCGTAAGCTTTCATAAAAATCTCCGGAAGTACGGGAACGTAATGATTCTCAGACGCGGCACTATACAATACTTGATTAAAACAATCAAAATATTGGGTTCGGCTGGAAATCCAGTGGGTTAGGCTTGATGTCCTCGGAAAGGCTCAGAACGTGGCGGCGTAAGCCAGGGCGAGAGCCAGCAAAGGAAACAGAAGCTGAACGGTCATTTGGGGGTCCTCCAGAAACAAATCCCGGCTCCGAGCAGAGCAACCACCATGCCATGGCTGCATCTTTTGAAATGGCGCTCTTATCAATAAGTTATATTTGGCAAATCTGCCGCAGGAGAGGAGCGGAGCCAGAATGATCCCGCTGGAGAGAGAAAAAAATTCCTGATTTCAAAACAGCGAGGTCTTGAATCCCGTCCACACACTCACGTTCCCGTCCACATAGGGATCCCCCATCTTCCAGCCGGGCGTTTTCGCCTGCAGGCCGAAGTAGGTGAAGGTGAACGGCGTCCACTGGAAGGAGAACTGCGTCATCGCATCGAGCATCCACTGCCGTTTGGTGGCGTCGAGGCGCTGGTCGGTGGGCTGGGGCCAGAGGCTCAACGCCATGGTCACGAAAAAGCCATCGCCCACGGGCTGATCGATGAGCTCGGCCGAGAGGCCGGGATAGTATTTCCTGGCGAAGCCGTTGTGGAGGGTGAGGAGGAGTTTGTCGTCCCCGTCGCGCAGGAAGAGGCGGGCATCTACAGTATAACCAAAGGAGGTGAGGGTATGGGCCAGGTTGGCGTTCCATTTGAGCTCCCGCCCGAAGAGGGATCCTCGGAAATATTCCTTTCCGATCAGGAAGGGATCGGCAAAGTTGAGGAAGGAGAGGGCGAAGTTCCGCTTCAGATAGCTCTGCTCGCGATCGTTGAGCCTCGAGAAATCGATATAGCGGTTGATGCCCACGCCGCTCGGGTGGGTGCCGCGCGCGGTATAGGGCTCATCAGGCCGATGGAGATCATAAACCCAGGCGTTGCAATCGAGGCCGGTGAAATCGCGCTTGCCGATATCGCGGCCTTCGCCGATCTGCTGCTCGCGGGTAACGCGGTTGGATTCGTTGCTCGCGCAGAGGCCCAGGTAAATCACGTTGGTCATGGCGTTCATGATCAGGAGGGGCTGATCGAAGGTGCGAGAATCGTCGAAGAAATGGTGGCGGGCGAGGTGGAGATTCTGCGCCACCTGGGCCTCGATCCCGGCCGCGCTCAAGCGCACCATATCCGCTTTGCGGTCTTGTTTGAGGCGAATCAGATCGGTGTCTGATACCTGCGAAACGGCGATGATGTCCTGAAAGAAAGGGAAGGTGTAGACATCGTTATAGCTCGAGATATCGTTCCGGCTCAGCACCGCTCGATGCCATTCCTCATGCATCCAGGCATTGCCGAGCGGAATATAATTCGAGATCAGATCGAAGCCGCCCACGAGAGCGTAGCGCCACCAGGGCTGCTCTTCCTCCCGGGTGCCCGCGATCCAACGGTGAAAGTTCTCATAATAGCTGGTGCTGAGCGCGAGCGACTGGCGCATGCTCGGCACGGTATAGCCGCCTCTCTCGTAGTTGAAGGGAGCATCGTAAAGGGGCACATCGATCACGGTGGTGGGTTTCGAGGGCGTGAAGCTGTAATAGCCGGAATCTTCGGCCGGTGAGGGGCAAGGAAAGAGGGCGCCGAGCACGAGCAGAGGTAGGGCTTTGGGCCCGAGCTTTTTCATAAAATTCAGCATGAAATGAGTAGAGCACAGGAAGGAGAGGCGGGAATAGAGTAGAATGGTTCTTATGCTGTTCGTCACCAGCTTTCTGCAAATTCCGGATGAGGAACTCGAGTTCAGCTACGTGCGTTCGTCCGGGCCGGGCGGCCAGGCCGTGAACAAAGTAAGCTCCAAGGCCCGCCTTCGCTGGAATCTCTTCGCCAGCCGTGCCGTGCGCTGGGATATTCGTGATCGTTTCCTGCAGCGCTTTGACAATAAACTCACGGAATCAGGCGATCTGATCCTGGCTTCCGATCGCTTCCGCGACCGCCTGCAAAACCGCGATGATTGCCTGGAAAAGCTCAAAGCGATGCTGCTCGAGGTGGCCTATCCGCCGAAAGTGCGCAAGGCCACGAAGCCCACCTTTGGCAGCCAGCAGAGGCGAATCAAGGCGAAGAAAGAGCGCAAGGATGTGAAGAAAGCCCGGGGGAGGGTGCGCTGGGACGATTGACCCAGTAAACACCTCAGTAAGCTTCCGCTCTCGCCTGAATCCAGGAATAAAAAATCACGGCATCGGGCGCCGATTTCAGGCGTTCCGATTCGAGCCGCATCTCTTCCACGGTTTCTTTCGTAACTCTTCCCGCCTTGATCAGGCCGGGCGCGGCCGAGAGCAGAAGCTCGGTCCAGTAGTCGATGAAGGCCGCGCGCTTTTTCGGCATGCGGTTATCGTACTGGTGGGTGAGCACCTTGGTGGTCACGTTCTGGTATCCGGCCGAGATCAGATAATTGGCGAGCTTGCCGCCCACGAAGGGATCCCCGCCGAGCGACCATTGATAATCGTTGAACTCGAACCAGAACTTCAGCGTGGCCGGCGAATAGGGGTGCACATAGAAAGTGGCGTTGAACACCTCGTTCACGTAGATCACTCCACCCGGCTTCAGGCAGCGCTTGGCCTCTGCCAGAATGCCCACCGGATCCTTCACGTGTTCCAAGAGCCAGCAGAGGAAGGCGCCGTCGAAGGTGTTCTGGCGGAAGGGGAGGTGGAGGGCGTCGGATTTCTCGATCCTCACGCGCCCCGATTTCACGAAGGCCTTCAAGGCCGCCTTGGCGCGGGCCACCTGCGCTTCCGAGGCGTCCACGCATTGGATCTTCGCCTCTGGAAACCGTTCGAGCAGGATCTGGGTTTGCGCGCCCACACCGCTGCCGATCTCGAGCAGGGATTTGCAGTGGGAGAAATCGATCGTGGAGAAGATCGCGTCCTCGTGCACGCGGGCTTGTTCGAAGAGCCTGTCCTGCTCGCCCTTGGTGAAGCCGTGGATATATCCCTCGGTCACTCCTGATTTTCCTTTTTTCGGCTTTGTCATTTTCTACCTGCGCTTGGTGGGATTATCTTCGTCCCCGTTCACGGTGAAAAGGTTATCGGAATCAATCTGCCGGGCAATGCGCTGGTAGGAGGTCCAGGTGTTTTTCGAGGCAAACTTATCGATCGCCTCCACCACCGCCATATCGGTGGCATGCATCACTTCAAAGGCGGTAGACAAGCCGTTCGCCATGATGTCGAGATTCTTGGTGCCGGCGGGATCCACGGAGCTCTTCTTCTTGGCTCGTTTGCGGTTGAAATAGGTGGCGTTGTAATAGGTGTAGCTCGTGCAGCTGTTGAAAAAATAGATCTGGTAGCGGTTTTTATTGGGGCTGATGCGGAAGCCCTGGAGCTCGGCGATCGCTTCGAGGTCGAGATGGCCGCCGAGACCGGAATGCCCGTTGTAGATCATCACGGAGGAGTTCTTGAGGGCGTCGCGGAAGAAGTAATGGAATCCGGCGGCGGCTTCGTCGATCCCGGTTTGGCCGAAGAAAATACGGGCGCGGAGCTTGAGGCCGTTTTTATATTCCTTTATGGCCTCTTCCACGAATACGGAGCTGTCGGCGGCGGAGCGGGGGAGGATGGAATCCACTTCCTCTTTGCTCCACCTGCGGATCTCAAACCCCATTTTTTTTAGGGATTCGGCCACGTCGCGATAGGAGGCCGCGTTGATATCACGGCTCTTATAGGGGTCCGCGGTCCCTTTGGCTTCGTCCTTGCCGTAGAAGAAGTGCACGTCGATCACGTTCTTCACGGCCAGGCGGTCATATTCGGGGTAGGTGGTGCGGTCTTTGGCGAGGCGCTCGATTTTGCCTTCCACGAGCTCGTAGTCCTCGCCTGCTTCCACCTTGCCGTTCTGGTTGGAGCGAAGGCGGCAACGCGGAAACTCGTCCGTTCCCCAGCCGGCCGGGCTCCAGAAATACCAGAAGTCGCCCTCGCTCTGGTAGTGCTCGTCGGTGCAGGGATTCTTCGAGCCCACCATGGCGGCCTCGAAAATCTTGTCGGGATCCACGGGGAGGAGGAATTTGTATTTGGTGCGTGGGCCGTTCTGCAGCACGAGTGTGCCGGTATAATCGTAAGCGATGCGCCAGCGGCCTTCCTCTATCTTCTCGATGCCGCCTGCTTTCACCTTGATCTTGTGGTCTTCCTTGGGGGCCGCCATCACCTCGGCGCGCTCCATGGGCCCGAACATATGCTGCAGTTGTTCTTCCACCTGCTCTTTGGCTTCTGCCACGCTGGGCTTTGATTCGCTCTCCATCTCCACGAACCAGGAATAGGTGAGCACAGCTTCCGAGGCCTTTTTGGATACGAAGGCGATCTGGCGCTTGCTTGCCTCTCTCGGGCCTAGAACCGGAGGCATTGCCGAGGTGCGTTCCCAAACGGAGGAGCAGGAGGTGAGAAGGTACGCCGCTACGAGACAAAACAGGACTTTCTTGTGGTTTCGCATGCCAGCTTGTCGGTTTAGCGGTGCGAAAACATTGGGAGAAAAGCATCTACACGGAAAAATATTTGGCCTTTTTCCTGCCGGGCCGGTACCAATTTTAGAACACGCGATCAATGGTTCATTCATGGGGGGCAATGATGAGCAGGACTAAAAGCGTTCGCTTTTTTTCATACCTATTCTTTGGTTTTTTTCTGTGGGCAAGCGGTGCCATCGCCGCTGAACCTCTGCTGGTAACGGGGCGTAAGTTTCCCAATAGCCCGGCCGAGGGGAAGAGCCCGGTAGAGGTGACTGTATCCTTACCGAGAGCGGTGAAGAGTGTAGCGGGCAGAAACAAACGCCTTCCGGGCTTTTCCGAGCTCGTGCCTTTCGTCTTGCTGGCGCCCGATCAGGAGGAGGCAGGCTCCTGCCTCTATATGAGCCTCACCGGAATCGCCGAGTGGTATCTCGCCAAGCAGAATCCAAAACTTTCGAGAGCCCCGGAAGGCCCTCTCGATCTTTCCGAACGCTATCTGATGAATATCGCCGGCCTCGAGGAAGACGAGAATGGAATGGAGAACTGGAAAACCGATTCCATCTATCTTTTCAACAATCACCGAAGCGAATCGATTCTCAACCGCGATTATCCCTTCGCCAAAGGCTGGTACCGCCGGGATGAGCAGGGGGAGATCGTGCCTTCTCAAAGGGGGGAAACGGGCGCGGCGTACGATGCCTCTTATTCCTGGATTGATGAAAGGCACAAAGCGGAAGGCGCCCCCCGGGTTCGTTTGCCGAAATTCTCCCGTGAGGTGATCTTCGCCGATCCCGAAGACAACCAGTGGAATACGGGCATCATCCCGAGTGGCGTGGTGGAAAAGGTGAAGCAGGCCTTGCGATCCGGAAAACCCGTGCACGTGATCTATAACCACTTCGGCTACTGGCACGCCAATATCGTGCTTGGCTACGATGACGCCTTCGACAACCAGAGCTGCAAGTTCGTGCGCGATTTTACCTCCTTCATGCGAAGGGAGGAGCAGAATAAGCGGGACCAGGCGGCTGTGGAGACTGATCCGGACGAGAAAAAGGCCCTGCTCGACCGTGCGGACAAATTCGCTCGCGCTTACCGGGGAACCGAAGAGCACTGGGCCAGGCTGGGCGGCTGCCGGACGAAAGGCGCGTTTTACGTGCGGGATTCCATCTATAGCGATCCTTCCGAGCCGGTATACGGTTACGCCACCGAAACCAAGGACGACGACGCCCCGTATTCGAAACGCATCGTGATGCTCGAATACGACTGGCTGCTCACCATGTCCAATCACGTAACGGTGATTTCAGCGGAATAAAAAAAGCCGGGCATCAAACGCCCGGCTTCCTTGCTTTTTCAGGAAGACGGCTCAGTTCAGGAAGCCCTTGCATTCGGTGAGCTCGTAGCGGGTGAGCAGGCGCACGGGAGATTGTACCTTCGGCAGTTTTAGAAAGAGAATCGAACCCGTGCCGGCGGCGATTTTCATTTCTCCCTCATTCACGTTTTCCAGGGCGAGCTTCAATTCCGCAATTCCGGAGTCTTCGGTTACCAACCCGTTCTGGTCGAGAGTGGTCACTCTCACCGCGAGCAGCTGATCGCTGTTTTCTGCCAGTACCTCATCCACATTGGTTTGAAACTGGGTGAGCAGGATTCCTTGGGCTATGAAAAGCACTTTGGCGTTCGGCTGATCGATCGCGCCCTCGGATTTGATCTGAAGTTGAATCGGGCCTCCGAGCCCTTCGGTTTTGCACACCAGTTCGGCGGCCTGGGAAGAAAGGGGGGACAGCAGGGAGAGTAGCAGTACTAGGGTTTTCATTTTGGCTCCTTTTTCGGGGTTACTGGTTAACGAACAAGCAAAGGCAGGGCTTCGAATCCGGAGAAGGAAAGCGCATAGTGGTTGCGAATAGCTTCCTTTCGGGGATCAAGACGAAGCTCCGGGAATTTTTCCACGAAAGCTTTGAAGCAGGCGATCATCTGCATCCGCGCCAGGCGGGCGCCCAGGCAGAAGTGAGGGCCGTGCCCGTAGGCGAAGTGGGGGTTCTTTTCCCGATCGATCAAGCACTCATCCGGGCGATCAAAGGCGGCCGGATCGCGGTTCACGGCATGATTGCTGATGAACACCACGTCTTCCGCCTGCAGCTCCACACCGCCTAAATTCACTGGCTGCTTCACGGTGCGGAAGAGGTAGGTCACGCCCGGATCCAGGCGGTTGAATTCCTCCAGGGCCGAAGGCAAGAGCTGAATGTTCTTGTGTAGTTCCGGAAGGGCTCCGCTCGAGAGCATTTGAAACATATTGTTGTTTAATTGATCGGTGGTGGTCACTTGTCCGGCCACGAGCATCATCACGGCCTGAGCGATGATCTCGTCGTCGGTGAGCTGGAAGCGTTCCTGGTTCGCCAGCAGCACGGTGAAGAAGTCTTTGCGGGGCTCCTTTCTTCTCTTCTCCAGCAGGCCCCGGAAAAATTCGCGGATGTAGGCAGCCGAAGTATTCACCTTTTTGCCTTCTTCGTTATTGTAAACGGCGGCGCCGCCGAAGAAGCGGGTCATATTGATGGCCGCCTCGTAAAAGGCCTCTCGATCTTCCGCATCGATGCAGAAGAGATCGGCGAGCACGATGCCGGGAAGGGGTTCCGCGATCTCTTTCGCAAAATCCAGATGGCCCTTGGAAGCCGCGAGATCCACGAGGCGGGCCACCGTGCGTTCGATTACCGGCTTGTAATGTTCGAGGAGCTCGCCGTCGATCCCGAGGGCAGCCGCTTTCCGGCGCCCTTCGTGCGCTTTGCCGTCGCTCATCACCATCATCTTCTGCACCAGCCCGAAAAAATCGGTGATCAGGCGGAGGTCGAGGTTTGGCATGCGGGAGATGAAGAAGCTCGAGCGGTCGGCGGAGAAGGCGGGGTTCTTGGTCACTTCTTGCGCCAGCTTGTGATCGGTGACCACGTAGAACTTTGCGGCATCCCAGTAGAAAACAGGTCCGTAGGAGCGGAGGATCCGGGCGTATTGCTCCGGGCTGGTGGCTCGCTTCAAATCGAGGAGCGAGGTTTCTTTGGTCACCGTGCTGAGATCGAGATTGGTGGTCACAGGGGTTCCTTTCAGCGGAGCTGTACGCGCCGCAAGTGCCGTGGGCTTTCTTGCGAGAAGGCCCGGCGGCCGTGGATCAGGGAGAAATTATCGGCGAGCAGCAGATCGTTGGTTTCCCAGCGGTGCTCGTAGAGGAAATCCGGGGAGTAGAGCAGTGCGCGCATTTCTTCGAAGAAGGCTTCCTTTTCCCCCGTAAGCCCCTCCACCTCGCAATGCACGGGGTTCAGCGTGGAGGATACCGGTTCGGCAAAGCGGAGCACGGTGGTGGGCTTGTCGGGATGGTATTGCACCATGGGGTTGGAAATGCGGCCGCCATAGTGCGCTACTTTCTCCGTTTCATAGGTGAGCCAGATCTTGTTCCATTTCTTTTTTTGTTCCCGGCTGGCATTTTCCCAGACCGCCTCCGTATCAGTGAAAAGGGTTTCGCCTCCTCCCGAGTGTGAAGGAGCCTCCACGCAATGAAACACAAGCACTCTGGGTTCGAGGTAAAAAGCTCCATCCCAGTGCATGGGCACGGCTTCCCGGGAAAAAAGGTAGTTTTCCGCCCGAGGATCCACCTGCATTTCCATCACGGGGCCGAACTTCCAGTGCAGGAGATCCTGCTCCGCGCTCCTGGCGGCAAATCTCAGAAGATCCTCTCTATCCATAGGATTCAGGCCGCGCACGAGCACGAGTTTATGTTCCCGCAACAGCGCCAGCAGCTCTTTTCGCGAAAGATCATGAGAAGAAGCGCCCGCTTTCATTTCGAGACAAAGGCCGAAATTTCCCAGCTTGGAGCTTTGGTGAAGGGCCGTCATGCTTTGCCGCCTTCCAGGCTGTAGTAGGAGTATTTGCCCTTTATGAAAGCGAGCTCGGCTCCCGCCTCTTCGGCCTCTTTTCTTTTCACGAGGCGGAAACCTTCCGGGCCGTTCAGGGCAACATTGTGCCAAGGGGTGCCCCAGCGGTTCCCGCAGCTCACTAGCTGGAATCCGATCTTTGCCGTGCTCGGGGCCTGGGGATGAATCGAGAGGCGCAAAGCTTCGGGGAAAAACTCTTCCACCAGAGCGCTCCACGCATTGGACCGTTGGATCACTCTGAGGGCCACGTCTTTGCTTTCCTCCCTTACCTTGGTTCTGGATAGCTCGGGAAAGAGGACCAGACGGTCTTCGAAGATGAAGCGATGGATGCCGTTGAACATTGAAAGTCCGGAGGGGCTTCCCAATATCGCTGCCCGCACCTCATGAACCGGGCGCCCGAATTTTTCCACCAGGCAGGAACGCATTCCTGCGAAGTCCCGTTCCTCGAATACCTCCTCCATCCCAAAGGTGGAAAGGGAAGTGAGCTGAAAGTCCTCTATGATCTCGCGGATGCCTTCACCGTAGGCGCTTACCTCGCTATCGCTCACGAGCACAAGATCGGAAAATACGCGGCCGTCGGAGCAGATCACCACTTCGGCGCCGGGAGCATGCAAAGCGGAGATCTCATCGCAGAGGTTCTGCAGGCGAAGCAAGCCCAGTACTTCGCCGTAGTCGGGAAGTGAGGAGGCCGTTTTCTCGCGGTTCGGGCTCTTGGCGGGGAAGGCCGGAAGCACCATCCGAACCGGCTGGTTTCGCTCCACTGAGGCCTTCAGTTTGCGGAGGTGCACCTCGTTCTCCGCCGCGGAAACTCCCTGCACCAGAGGAATTTCGTAGCGAAGCACGAGATCGAGAATGGCGCGTGCTTGCTCGGTGGCGGGGCCTATCCTGGTTGCGAGACTTGCTAGTTGCATGGCTTCTCCGTTATTGCCGGGGCTCTTCATGCCCCAATTCCTGGCGCTCAGAGAAATACGTTCAGATTGGCTGAGGCGCCAATTCACTCTGCCTATGATCATCATAAAAAGTACTTATGATGAAATGGATCGATCTAAAGATAAGAATGGGATATGGAAACCGTGCTGAATCAGAGTCAGGAAAAACTGTCAGAGCCGGGGAGCAGGGCCTTCGCCGGAGAGGCTCTCCATCCGTTGCAAACCTTCTGGGCGCATGCCTATCGAGGCTACCAGCGCCCGCTGCAGAAGGGCCTCGGCTTTCATGTTCCCTCTTTTCCCGGTGCTTTGGTTTCTCCCAATTTCCCGCTCGGAAGCCGTAGCGAGTTCCTGGCAGAGAACCGGGGCCTGATCTCCCACTTTAACGAGATCGTGCCCCTAGGGCACGACCAACGAGGCCCGGCTCCGGTGGGGTTCCACCTGGCAAAGCAGTTCTTTTTAGGGAGGAAAAGGACGGAAGAAAGGGAGCTACCGCCCGGCCTTCTGCTAGAGGTGGTGAATATGAAGGAGGCCATCGAGCGCAAAGAGTTCTGGATCCTTCTCACCGATGCCTTCCCGAAAGACGCTCCCTTCCTGCGCGCGCTTCTTCCCTTTCTGTGCACCCTGCCTGTGAGTTTTCGCACGGCTTTTCTGCGAGAGAAGGAAAAAGCACTGGGACTGGTGAGCGTGGGAGCGGGCGGAGGGGCGGCCCTGGTGCTCAATGAGCTCGTGGCGCTTTCGGAGAGAGGGAGAGGGCTGAGCCAGTGCTTAAGCGATGCGGCCCTGAATCTGGCTCACGGGATGGGGGCGAAGGAAGCCTTTTTCTGGACCCAGCATGCCTTCCTGGGCAGGCATGCGGATCGTTACGATCACTACCGGATCTTTGAGAGGCTTTAAGAGCCTGAGCTTTAATCGTTGAGCTGGCAGTAGAAGGTGCTTTTCCACCAGTTACCCAGGCCGCCCACGGCTTGAAGCACGGCCAGAACCGGCTTCCCGTTTTCCACCTGCACTTTGCCCTTCACTTTGAGAAGGCCGATATTGCCGAAGGTGATCGGGGCGCCGATCGGCGGGGTGTAAACCTTGTTTCCGCGGTCGATGGTGAGCACTTCAAAAGAGTACCCAAGAGCATCCGATTCGAGCGGAAGGCCGGCAAAAACGTACTTCTTGCCGGTGCGGAAGCTGAGGCGGTTCGTTTCGCTGATTTCGATCTGGCAGAGCTGGCCCATATCGTTCATTCCATCGGCGGCGAGGGAGGGGGTGGGGGCAGAAAACAGAAGAGATAGAAGGGCTAAATGAATCACGGCATGTTCTCCTTTGGGTTCAGGTGCGGCCACCTTACGGCCGGAAGCCCGGCTTTTCCACGATAAGCCTGTGAATCAGGGCCCCGGGTAGTTCAACTTCTGCTTAAGCAGGGGAAAGCTTGGAGGAATTTTCGCCGGGGAACCCAAGGAAGCGCTTCCCATTTCTTGGATTCGGCTCACAATAAGAGGAAATGGAGGGTCTCTGCACCCCTGCCTGCGATGTGGCGCCTGCTGCGCCTTTTTTAAGGTTTCCTTCTACTGGCGAGAGGCGGTCTCGAAGGAAAATCCTTTGGGCGTGCCTGCCGGCCTCACTGAGGAATTTGACCAGTTTCGCCTCAATATGAAGGGCACCAACAAAAAGCACCATGCGCGTTGCCAGGCCTTGGAAGGCAAAATCGGCGCCGACGCCCGTTGCTCCATTTATTCCCTCCGCCCCTCTCCCTGCCGCGCCTTCACCGCTTCTTATGAGGATGGTCGGCAAAACCCTCGCTGTGATCAGGCCCGCGCCCGCTACGGCTTTGCCCCCCTGAAGTTAAAGGATTGGTTGAGCTTTCAGAATTCTGCGCGCCTTTCCGCAAGCGATTCCTCCTGCTATGCTTTTCCCCATGAAGAAACCAATGAAGCGCCTCCTCCTTCCTCTCTTCCTTAGCGCCTTTGTGGCTGCCTCCTCCGGTTGTGCCACCATGGGGGCGAAAGAGCCCACGGATGCCGAAATCAACGCCCAGGCGGAAAAGGCTTATGCCGAGGTGAAGCAGAAATCGAAGATTTCCACCCACCGGGAATGGACAGCGATGGTGAACCGGGTAGCCCAGCGGATCGCGAAGGCTTCCGAAGTGAACTATCAGTGGGAGGTGGTACTGCTGGAGAATCCCGAGCCCAACGCCTGGTGCATGCCCGGAGGAAAGATGGCCGTGAACACCGGCATCATGCCGATCCTGAAAACGGAAGCCGCCCTGGCCGCCGTGATGGGCCACGAGGTAGCCCATGCCACCAAAAGCCACGGTCGCAAGCGTTACGCCCGTGCCATTCAGCAGAATATGATCGGCATGATCGTAGGCGGCGGCGCGATCCTCGCGGGCCAGGTGCTATGCAAAACCAAAGAGTGCAAATTGCTCACCGCACTCGGCGGCGCGGCTGCAGGCTTTGCCGTGGCATTTTTCGACCGCAAATTTTCCCGGGCCGATGAAACCGAGGCCGACCAGGTGGGCCAGCAATATATGGCAAAGGCCGGATACGAGCCTTCTGAGTCGATCAAGCTTTGGGAGCGGATGAGCGCTGCAAACGGGGGAAAGGCTCCGCCTGAGTGGCTTTCCACCCACCCGGCCGATTCCACCCGCCGTGCGAATCTTTCTTCCTGGCTTCCGGATTCCCAGCGCCTTTACCAGAGCTCTTCCAATCACTACGGCTTGGGCGAAACGATCCCGGCCCAGTAAGGTTCGGATCTATTTCGATAGCGACCAGGCTGCGCTCCAGTTCGGGCCCAGCCCTTCCCGGCACCGGAGGAGGAGGGATTTCGAAGGCCCGTCTCCTTTTTCCGCCAGCTCATTGGCCAGGCGGGCGGCGCCTTCCAGATCCCCGCTTTCAAAGAGGCCGAGTGCTTCCTCATAGGCCCGGGCCGTGGCCGCCTCGGGTGATCCGGGTTCGCCGAGCAGCTCGTAGATCTTCTCGGCCTCCTGCCGGCCGGCCACTTTTACGTCGCCCAGCAGACGGAAT
>CAZTCD010000105.1:0-12812 GCA_964612065.1 uncultured Bdellovibrionales bacterium
CGGCTTTGAAGAGAGCCACCTTCTTATACCGAAGCCCAGCTCCCACCAGCTTCAGGGAATGCGAGCGATCCGACACCTTAGCCACGGCTGAGGGGCTCACTTTTACCTTCTCCACCTCCTGGCTTCCCGGCTGGGAGGTGAGCAAGCCAGCCTGAGAGGGAAGGGCGGACAGAAAGAGGGCCAAAGCAAAGAGATGGGGCTTCAACATGGTGAACTCCTATTTTGGTTGGGGTGCGAGATTACCGGAAAATTGTTAATCTTTTCGATAGTTTACCTTATTTTTTATATTTCGCACTGCATTATAAATTGTTGACTTATTTAATCTGATCAAATAGAATCACCCTCGCTTCGTGCCTCATTTTGCAGGCACCCCAAAGAGGACTTCATGAGCGAAAACGTTGTTTCCCTCAAAGCTTTTCGTACCTTGAAAGAGTGCCAGAAACTCTTCCAGGGCTACCGCAACCGTCTTGGCAAAATGGACAAAACCGACCTTTTGCTGGAGCTCGAGCGCTATCGTAAAGAGGCTGCCAATTACCCCCACCACCTGCTTACCGTGGTGAAGGGTGAAATCCTCATGAACGCCTTGAAAACGCGTTCACTCACCGAAGACTTGAAAAACTTCGCCATGAACGAAGAGCGCCGCCTGAAAGTGGAAGTTTACAAAAGGCTCCACGACGAGTGGACCGGCAGCCGCGCCCATTGATCGGCCCGCCCATGCGACCAACTGGTAAGAATCGCCCTCAGCCCTTCCAGACCTCAAGCGCACACAAATTGCCCCACCACCTCACCGGTCCAGCGGCGGGAGAGAGCAGACGGAAATCCGAGCGGATGCCCGAGCTCCCTCAGCACGGACGCCATAGCCACTTCAGTGGCTCGAGCAGCACCATCCTCGCACTTCATGGCGATTCCGATTCCCGAACCCGGAATCCAGGCGCCATAAACTCCTTCAGCCCCCACCTTTGCAAGCACTCGTCCTTCCGTTTCGGCCACAATCTGGCTGCAGAAGCTGTTCGTTCCTCCGATCATCGCAGGATGAGCGCCGATCGCCGAATTTAGCTCTTTCACCGCATCTCCCAAGGAGCGCTCTATTCCCCGGGCATTGGCTGCAGCGGCCAGGCTGCCGGCCAGCGCGGAAAGAGGAATGGAATAAGTGGGAATTCCGCAGCCATCGATACCCCAAAGGGCTTCTGCCATATCTATCTCGAAAAACCGGCCGAGCGTTTCCCGCAAAGCCGCCTGAACCGGATGATCGTAAAATGAATACCCCTGGGTCTCCCATCCACGGGCCTTGCAAAGGGTAAGAAGGCCGGCATGTTTTCCCGAGCAATTATTATGAAGCTGGGAGGGAACCTGCCCGGCTCGCACGAGCTCATGTGCCGTAGGCACGTGATAGGGAGCATGAGCACCACACTCTAGATCTTCTTCCGCCAAACCGAGCTTGGCCAGCCAGGCCTCCACCAGAGAGGTATGCACTTTTTCGCCATGGTGAGAGCCACAGGCGATCGCCAGATGTTCCTTTCCCAGCCCGAACTCCTGAGCCACTCCGTCTTTCACCCAGGCCGCCGCCTGCAGCAGCTTGATCGAAGAGCGCGGAAAAAAGGAATAAGCGGCACTGCCCCAGCGGTAAAGCACCTCGCCTTTTTTTCCCATCACAACCGCATGCACGCGATGCCTGCTTTCGATCGCACCGCCGCGAATGAGCGCCACCTCGAGCGGCTGATCGCCGGGAGGATGAAGAGCAGGTGGATCTCTAAGCACGAAAGGATTCTGGCGTTCCATGGCGGAAGCCTACCACGGAAAGCAGAACTGCAAATGGCCCTCCTCGGGAATTCAGAGGATTACTCCCGCCCCCTGGAGCCCTTGGTTTTTATTGAAGTATTCCGGGCCGATCGTTTCCAAAATGGGAATCATGCCAGCAGAACTTTCACTTTCTAATTCTTATCCAATCCACAACCTGGAGCTAAACTCGCTCCCATGCCCGTGAACAACGTATTCGTACGTACTATATCCCTATTCCTCCTGATTCATGCTCCGGCTTATGCCGCCTCCCTGCAGGATGCGCTCCAGTCCAGCGCCTTTCATTCCAAAGAAAGCCTCCAGCAACTTCCGGCCGGGCTCGGGCAGGACTATCACCCTATGCCCCTTACCATCGCCGCCTCGCTGGAATCGAGAGAGCCTGGAAAGCTTCAGGACTGGCGCAGCGTACGCCTCGCTCCCAACAAATTCAGCAAAGCATGTCCCAACTTTTTGGAAGCCCACTGGCGCCCCGGTCAGGCGTCTGCACCGCTCTTTCTGATCCTGCCGGGATCGTTTTCGCAATTTAAGACCGGCGGTTACACCAACCAAACCGCCGCCGTTCTCGATCGCTTGTTTCCAGGAGCCCATCTGATCGCTCTTTCCGGATTCCAAAGCACTCAGTTTCTTGCCGGCCGCTGCAAAGGAGCCATTTGGGATATGAGAGGCCTCGGGCAGGATATCAGGCACCGCCTGGGAGCTTTTCTGAAAGGCCTTGCCGTGAAGCCAGGCAAAGCGGGTGTGATTGGTTTCTCCGGAGGTGCCACGCTCGCCATCGAAATTCTTGCGGAAGACGGACGCCTTTCTCAATCCGGAGAAGCTCCTGTTTTCAATCTGGGAGGAGCTGCCTTCAGCCCCATCCTTCACGGGCCGACCGCTTTCCACCTCCTCGATTCACAGCATGAGCAAAGCTCAGTGGTGCCGAAAAGCGAAGGCTTAACCACGTTCAGCTGGCGCACCTTCACCCGGGTGATAGGCCACCTTCTTCTGAAGGGACAAAATGCGGAAGGCGTAATGCAGGCCCACCGTCTGCACCCGAAAGAGTTCGTTCAACGCGCTTACAATGAGTTCACGATTACTTTCCTGAGAAAAGCCCGAAACGCAGTGAAACTTCGGGCCTCCGGTGAGCTCAGCTATACCGAAACCTATATGCGCTCCGGATTTCAGCTCGAAACGGGCACCCCCTCGGATGGCCTGGAAGAGGCTTTCGCCAATGCCACTGACATCCGGCCGTCCTTCGCCAGCGTGCGCGCTCCCCTGCTGCTCGAGTTTTCCCAGGACGACCCCATCCTATCCGCTTCTCCGGGCAGCCGGCAGCCGGAAGTGATCGCCGGCATCCTCCGCGCCGCTGCCGCCAATCCCAGGATTACGGTTTTCAATCCGCCCTTTGGCGGGCACGCGGCTGCCACTCTGGATCCATCCTTCGCTGAAATATTGCAAAACCTTTTCACCCCCTGACGTCCTCAAGGAGACCAATATGAAAACCGTGATTTTCACCATTACAACCCTGCTTGCCACCTTTGGATCCAATGCCGCTTTGGCATTCGGCCCCCATGGCTGCGAACATTTTGAGCGCCAATGCGTTTGCCTCGACGCCTGGAGTGCACCCGGAACCAAGATCTATTTCAACAGCTGCAAGGTTCAGAAATCGGGCGCTTCCGCCGACTTCGCCGCCTGGCAGTGGGAGCAGAACGGCAAGTGCGTGAAGGGTAGCGTGGCATGCTACGACCTCCCTGAAGAAGAAACCCAGGAATAAAAAAAGCGGGCACCTAAGCACCCGCTCTCTATCATCTACACTGCAAGTTACTGCATCAGCTGGGTGGCGAGCTCGCTGAGCTTCGAACGCTCGCCCTTCACCATCGTCACATGTCCGGCGATCGCCTCATTCTTGAAGCATTCCACCACGGCTGCGAGGCCGTTGTTCATACTATCGAGGTAAGGGTGATCGATCTGCATCGTATCCCCGGTGAGCACGATCTTGGTGCCTTCACCGGCGCGGGTTATGATGGTTTTCAGCTCGTGCGGAGTGAGGTTTTGCGCCTCATCCACGATCATGAACTGATTAGGAATCGAGCGGCCGCGGATATAGGTGAGTGGCTCGATATTGAGCAGGCCCTGATTGATCAGCTCCTGCGTGCCTTTCCCCGCGCCCCGCCTGTTGGTTTTTGCCACAGAGGATACGCCGAACAGAAAATCGATATTATCGAAAATCGGCTGCATATAAGGATTCAGCTTCTCTTCGATGGTGCCGGGAAGATACCCGATATCGTGGCCCATAGGCATCACCGGCCGGCTCACCAGCAAACGGGAATATAAACCCTCGTCCACCGTCTTGCTCAGGCCGGCCGCGATGGCAAGAAGGGTTTTACCCGTACCCGCTTTGCCCACTAGGGAAACGAGCTTGATCTCGTCGTTCAAAAGAAGATCGATGGCGAAGGCCTGCTCGGCATTGCGGGGATACACACCCCAAAGGCCTTCCGAAGGCTTGAAAACGGGCACAATGGAGTTCTGCCCGAGATCATAACGCCCGATCGCGGTATGGTTCGGGTTTCCTTCATCCTTCACGAAGATGAACTGGTTGGGATGAAAGGAGGCATCAAGCCCTTCCATGGAAAGCTTTCGCTTGGAATAGAACTCGTCGATCAAGCCGCCCTTCACGGCGATGGAGGAAGTGCCGGTATAGATATCCTCCACCTCAAACTTGCTGGGCTCGTAGTCTTCCGCTTTTACGCCGCAGGCATCCGCCTTGATTCGAAGGTTGATGTCCTTGGACACGAACACCACTTCATCCTTGCCCTGCTTGGACATCTTGCGAGCCAGGGCCAGCATCTGATTGTCGGGTTTGGAGAGCTCCAGGTGCGGCATCTCGGGAATTTTGTCGATGGTGCCGATGTCGATAAAGAGCTTGCCGCCGCTTTTGAGCGTAACCCCTTTTGCCAGGGATCCTTTCGCTCGCAGCTCATCAATGATGCGGGAAAAAGAGCGGGCGTTACGGCCGTTCTCGCTCTGGTCGCGCTTGAATTTATCCACCTCTTCGATAACTACGAGCGGCAGCACCACATCGTGCTCGGCAAATTTGAAGATGGCGTGGGGGTCGAAAAGAATAACGTTGGTGTCGATAATGAAAACTTTTTTCAATTTATGTTCCCTCTTGGCCTGCTTAGCTCAGGCCACTAATTTTTCTTCGACATTTCTCTCTTCAGCGTTTCCTGTACGTAGTACTCAATGGCCTCCTTGTCGTCCGGTTTCAGATCCTCGAACTTAATGGCGTATCCCGGAGGGGCTTTCGGGATTTTTCCGATAATGAGGGATTTGCAGGAAATTGATTTCGGGATCAAGCCTGGGAGAATCTTCAGCTCGATGATTTCCCCCAGATTGAAATCCGCCTTGGGCACTTCCATGAGAATTCCACCCGCGCTGATGTTCACGCAGTTGCCCGCCAGCAACCCGTGCCGGCTCACGATCTGAACACCGGTTATATAAGGCACGCGAGGATGACGGCGGCGGATCAGGATTTTCTGTTTCTCCTGGCCGTTCTCCACCACGCTCTCCACGGAGAACTTCACATTGAATTCGTATTGCTGCTGAATTTTCACGAAGCTCTTGGATCCCGCCTTGGAAATCTTATCGTTCTTCGTGAGCTTGCCTTCCTCCAGAAACTGCACGATCTCCAGGAAGCGAAAGGGCCCGTTCACTGTTTCGGAATTCCCCTGCTTCACCATCCAGATCGGATCGGTGGGAATCTCCGCCACTATACCATCAAAGCTATCGGTTCCGCCGGCAGGTGGCCGCTTCACTCCCCCGGGAGGGGTTTCTATCGAAAGGCTTGCTCCCGGAGCGGCCGGCGGCATCATCGGAGGCGCCTTGGGCGGAGCCATAGGGGGGGGCGCCGAAGGAGGCCCACCGGGCACAGGCGCGATTCCCGGGCGAGGCGGTTTTGCCATCGCATCCACGGCAGGAACATCCACGTTTTCACTATGCAGGTTCAGCCCCATCACATCGAGAGCAAGAGTGCTCTCTTCCTGTTCCACATAGGGATCGCCCCCGTCGGTGGCCAAAGACGGTGCCTCCGCCTCCACGCCCAAGGCGCTGGCAGCGCCTTCTCCCATTCCAAGATCGATACTGATGGAAGGGTTCGTTTGCCTCTCCGTTTTCGGCGGCGATGCAGGCGGAGTATCTGCCGTAGCGCCTGCCGGTTCAGGTGCCGGCCTGGCCGGGATATCGCTCGGCAATGGAGGAAGCATGTCGTTCAGAACCTTCACGGTCTTCACCTGCCGCCATTCCTTATCCCCGTCCACGAACACCCAGGTGCTGCCACAGATATCGCGCTGCTGGGCTCTTCCCTGCATCTCCTTGGTGCTCAATGGCCCCTGCGGCATGGCCGCCGAAGCGCCCGGCGCGAGGAAATACACCACTCGCCGCTCCGGCAAGGACGCGGGCTTTTCCGCAAAGAGGGAAGCCACCGCGGGAAGATCACCCACGCGGCTCCAGGCGCCCTTGCTGAAATCAAAGATAAAATCGGAGGCCTTGCACTGCCCTCGCTGGAGAGAGCCGAGCAAATCCGTCTCCGTCGCTATCGGCTGATCGCCTGTGCTCTTCCGTAAGAGAAAATTTGGTTCCACGCTTCCCGCTGCTTACCGCTGTTTACCGCTTTATTAACCTGGTGGCGCCTCCTGCGCCTCCCACCACTCCATCTACCCTCTAGCTGACCGATCGAGACGAAACCACTGACTCCGCGTATTGAGAGATACGCTTACGGTCCTCCTCCTCGAGGTAAATGAACTTCACGTTATAACCCGCGGGAGGCCCCTTGCTCACCATAGTCACTTCCGCGATGCAGTTAAACGGCACGGCCACGGCTCCGGGCGTGAAGTGGATCTTGATGCGATCCCCCTTCTGGTGGGTGGGCTTGCTCACCTCCAGAAAAGCCCCGCCTTCGGAGAGCGATCTAGCCGCGCCGAAAACCACGCGCTTTTCATCGTGCAGGATCACTTCACTCTCATAGGGCACGCGAGGGAAGCGGCGCTCGATGAATACCTTTTCCGCATTAAAGGTGCGCAGATGAACCAGCTTGCGCAGCACGGGCTCCTCGAACTCCGCGCAGTGCCGAAGGCGGGTCCAATCGTTGAAGCCGGGCTTCCATACGAAATCATCCGGTGCGCAGGCGTTTGTCTGCAGAAGACGAACGAGCTCCAGATACCGATAGGGCCCGAACTTCGTATTGTCCCTGTAAAGGAACCAGATCGGCTCGTTGGAGATTCCGAGATCCTGGGAAAAAGTTTCGCTCGCGAACTCCCGGTCTTTGAGCTTCTTCTCGCCGGTAACGGCTATACCCGGAGGCGGTTCTTTCGGCGGAGGAAAATCCGCGGCGAAGTGATCCGCAAACATGCACCAGGCTTCCTGATCGGGCACCCAGAGATAATCCGTGTATACGAGCTCGCCTCCCTTCAGCTTTCGCCGAAGATCAGCCGTGGTGAAAGGTCCCTCGGGCTTTTTACCCGCACGGGATACAAAAAAAGTGGCATCTGACAAAGGAACCTCCCTGTGAAACCCCTGCCCTCCTTTAATTGTAGCAAAGGCTGAGCGAACGGCAAGAAAAGAGGGCGGGCGGCGCATTAAGATTCCCGTGAGATTTCAATAGTATCCGTGGGCAAGGCCCAATAGGCGCCCGCCTGCCCTCATGGCCAAAAGTGGCGAAGTAACTGAAACTAAAGCTCTATCCTGTTCATAAGGCTGATAAATCAGATTAGGCGCTGGAATTTCGGCCGGGCTTGGCATAATGTTCCGCCACTATGGCAGTACCTAAGAAGCGTCAAACGCGCGCTCGTCGCGACCTCAGAAGATTTTCCAGTGCATATCGGCTCGAAGCCTCTAACACGGTTAAGTGCTCCAATTGCAATGCCCCCACCCTTCCCCACCGCATTTGCGGGGATTGTGGCCATTATAACGGCAAGCAAATTGTAGCCGCCCGTTCAGCGGAAGCTTAATCGCCCAGGAAAATGCAGATGAAGGCTGAATATGTCGGCAAAAAGGGGACCCAAAGGGCCTCCTTGGCCAACATAACGGCCTCGCTTTGCCTTGCGAAAAATTATCTCGTGGCAGCTCAGGCGCGAAAGGATCCCAGCGCCTCCTTGATCCCTCTAAGAATGGAGAAACGCTATGTCCTTGATTGAACGCTCCCGCATCGCAGGTTTCGGCTCCTGGTTCCCTGAACAGGTGATCACCAATGCCGATCTGGAAAAGATCGTGGACACTTCCGACCAGTGGATCAGCGAACGTACCGGAATCAAAGAGCGCCGCAAACTCCGGGACAATGAGCAATGCTCCGACATGGCTGCCGGCGCGGCCCTCAACGCCATCAAAGCCGCAGGAATCACTCCTAAAGACGTGGACCTGATCATTGGCGCCACCACCAGCCCCGACCGCTGGATGCCCTGCCTCGCCGCCACCGTACAGGCCAAGATCGGCGCTCCATCAACCGGCGCTGCCTTCGATATGCTGGCCGCTTGCGCCGGCTGGATGGCTGGCCTGCAAATGGCCGATGCCATGATTCGTGCTGGAAACTACAAAAACGTGGTGGTGATCGGCTCGGAAGCCCTCTCCCGTTTCGTAAACTGGAAAGACCGCAACACCTGCGTGCTCTTCGGCGATGGCGCAGGTGCCTGCGTGGTGCAGCCAGGAAAGCCCGGCGACAGAGGAGAGATCCTCGAAGTGCGCGTTCAAACCGATGGCAAGATCGGCGACATCCTCGATCTTCCCGGCTGCGGATCACAGATGCCCGCCTCTCAATATGTGGTGGAACACAACCTGCAGTATATCCGCATGAACGGGCAGGAGGTGTTCAAGCATGCCGTGCGGAACATGAGCTCGATCTGCGCTACCGTGCTCGAAAACCAGAAGCTCACCATGGATGATCTGCAATGGGTGATTCCGCACCAGGCGAATATCCGCATTATCGAAGCGGTAGGAAAATACCTCGGCGCTCCCGCCAGCAAGATTGCTATGAACGTGCAGAAATACGGCAACACCTCTTCCGCCACCATTCCCACCTGTTTCGATGAGTACCAGCAGGCGGGAAAAATCAAAAAAGGCGATCTCGTGCTGATGACCACCTTCGGTGGCGGCATCACCTGGGCCGGCGGCCTGGTTCGCTGGTAAAGAAAACAACCGCTGCTCTCGCTAAGGAGACAATTATGGGCATCCTCAATGGAAAGAACGCACTGATCACCGGAGCCTCCAGAGGGATCGGGAGGGAAATCGCCCTCCGTCTCGCGCAAGAAGGAGCCTTTGTGGTGCTGAACTGCACACCACGCGGCGTGGAAAAAGCCGAGTCCGTGCTCGCGGAGATCCGCGCCGCCGGCGGTGATGGAATGGTGAAGGCTTTTTCCGTTTCCGACTCAGCCGCCGTGGATCAAGCGGTGGATGAAGTGATCAAAGCCAAGGGCACGCTTCACATCCTCGTAAACAACGCAGGAGTGGCCAAAGACGCCCTTTTCATGCGCATGAAAGACGAAGAGTGGGACGACACCCTGAACACCAACCTCAAAGGCGCAGCCCTCTGCGCCCGCGCCGTAACCCGCCCGATGATGAAAGCCCGCGATGGGGTGATCATCAATATCAGCTCGGTGGTAGGCCAGATGGGCAATGCGGGCCAGGCCGCCTATTCCGCCAGTAAAGCAGGATTGTTTGGTCTTACGAAAACCCTGGCCAAGGAACTCGCTTCCCGCAATATCCGGGTAAACGCCGTGGCCCCCGGATTCATCGATACCGAAATGACAGTTGATCTGCCTGCCGCCGCGAAAGAAGAGATGCTGAAGGCGATTCCGATGGGCAGGATGGGCAGTGGTAAAGAAATTGCCGATGCCGTGTTGTGGCTCTCGTCCCCATCTAGTTCGTATGTGACAGGCCAGATCCTGGCCGTTAACGGAGGCATGTACGTATAAAATTAACGAGGCGCTGCATTTCCATGACACGGAGTTCTGCGTAAACCATTTGATTTACTCAGCCTTCGTTGACCCCTCGAAAAAACTGGTGATAATGCTTAATAGTTTCTGTATAAAACCGGAACAACAACCAAGATAAATGTCCAAGCTTTAAGAAATGAAAGCCAAAGGAAATTGACCATGAACATTCAAGAACGCGTAAAGAACATCATCTGTGATCAGCTCGCCGTGGAAGCCGACAAAGTAACCGAAACGGCCTCCTTCATCGATGATCTCGGCGCGGACAGCCTCGATATCGTTGAGCTGGTAATGACGATGGAAGAAGAATTCGAGCTGGATATTCCGGACGAAGACGCTGAGAAAATGAAATCGGTTGGCGATGTAATCAATTACATCAAAACCAAAAAAGGCGCCTAAAACCGCTTTTGATCGTTGCGCGCCCCTGGCGCAACAAAGGGCCCGCAAACGGAATCCCAAAATCCAATAAATCCATTGTAGGATATACGGACCTGAGGATCGACGAAGAGAGGTAGCCCGATGAGTCTCGCTAACTGGCCAAATCAAAAACGTAGGGTAGTGGTAACCGGGATGGGAGTGATTTCTCCCCTCGGTTTAACCCTGGCCGAAACCTGGAAAGCCGCGCTTGCGGGCCAGAGTGGCGCCGCTACGATTACCCAATTCGATGCCAAAGATTATGCCTGCACCTTCGCATGCGAAGTGAAGGGCTTTAATCCTGAACCCCACATCAACGCCAAAGAACAGCGCAAGATGGGCCGCTTCATGCAAATTGGTATCGTGGCCGGCTTGCAGGCCTGGACCGATGCCGGCTTCAAGGGCAAAGCGGAAGAGCACGGCATCACTCCGGAAAAATTCGGCTGCATGATGAGTGCGGGCATGGGCGGGCTTCCTGAAATCGAGGAAACCTTGCACACCATTACCAGCAAGGGCCCCAAGCGCATCACCCCTTTCTTTATCCCTTCCGTGATTCCCAATATGACCGCGGGCCACCTTTCCATCATGCTGAACGCCCGTGGCCCGAATATTTCTCCCGTTACTGCGTGCGCCACCAGCGCGCACAGCATAGGGGAAGCCGCACTCATGATTTCTCGCGGTGATGCGGATGTGATGATCGCCGGTGGTTCGGAATCCGTGGTTTGCCCCACGGGCATAGGCGGATTCGCCGCCATGAAGGCACTCTCCACCCGAAATGATGCCCCCACCAAAGCTTCCCGCCCGTTTGACCGCGATCGTGATGGTTTCGTGATGGGCGAAGGCGGCGGCGCGCTCGTGCTGGAAGAATACGAAATGGCCAAGAAGCGCGGCGCCCGCATTTACGGGGAAATTGCCGGTTATGCCGCCACGGCGGATGCTTACCACATGACTTCCCCAGCTCCGGAAGGCGAAGGCGCCGGCCGCTGTATGCAGCTTGCGCTGAAATACGGAAATGTGGATCCCGCTTTGATCGGCTATATCAACGCCCACGGCACCTCCACCCCTGCCGGCGACGAGAACGAGAGCATGGCTGCCGAACGCGTATTCGGCGACCACTCGAGGAATCTCATCATGACTTCCACCAAGAGCATGACCGGACACCTTTTGGGCGGTGCAGGCGCAGTGGAAGCGGCTCTTACGCTCATGGCAATGACCACGGGCGATATCCCACCCACTATCAATCTCGACAATCCGAGCGAAAATTGCCGACTGAACTACAGTGCGAATGCTGCCAGCCGCAAGCAAATGCAGGCCGCCATGAGCAACTCTTTTGGTTTCGGCGGAACCAACGCCTCGGTGATCTTCCAGAAAGTGTAGAGCGAAAGCTTCGGCGCCTCACCGGGCGCCTCTTTCTTGCGATTTCCACCCGCGGGGGATACCCTTCCTGCAATTCCAAGCAGGAGGGTTTTTTCATGAGCAAACCGTGCCTCGCCATCGCCTCAGATCATGCCGGCCTAAACCTTAAGCGCTTCCTGATTCAGGAGTTAAAAGAAGCAGAGTTCTGCGATTTCGGCCCGGAAACATTCGATTCCGTGGACTATCCCGATTTCGCCGAAAAGGCCTGCCAGGCTGTATTGAGCGGGAAATGCGAACGCGCCATTCTTGTTTGCGGCACGGGTCTCGGCATGAGTATCGCTGCCAATAAAATCCATGGAATCCGTGCCGCACACGTAGAGAGCATCTTCACGGCACGGATGAGCGGCGAACACAATAGCGCGAATGTGCTCTGCCTCGGCGAGAGAGTTACGGGCACCACGCACGCGCTTGAAATGGCCCGCGCCTGGCTGAATGCCAAATTTGAAAACCGCCACCAGAAACGGGTGGATAAAATCATGGCCCTGGAGAAATAAAAATGAAGCAATTTCACTACGAACTGCCCCGAAGCCTCTCGGCCGACCCAGAGCTTGCCGCAGCGGTAGCAAAGGAACTGGAACGGCAGGAGACGGGCCTTGAGCTCATCGCCTCTGAAAATTATGTTAGCGCCGCAGTGATGGATGCCCAGGGCTCCGTGCTCACCAATAAGTATGCTGAGGGATATCCGGGCAAGCGCTACTACGGCGGCTGCAAGTTCGTAGACGTGGCCGAGAATCTTGCCATCGAGCGCCTCCGCAAAATCTTTAAATGCGACGATTCTTCCCCCACGCCCTATCACGCCAATGTGCAGCCCCACTCCGGCGCCCAGGCGAATATGGCCGTATTTCTTTCAGTGCTGAAGCCCGGAGATTCCATCCTGGGGATGGATCTCTCCCATGGCGGCCATCTCACTCACGGCTCCCCGGTGAATTTTTCCGGAAAGCTTTTCCAGGCACACCACTATGGCGTAAACAAAGACAGCGAACAGATTGACTATGAAGCTCTCCGCGCCCGCGCTCTTGAGCTGAAGCCGAAAATGATCGTGGCTGGCGCCTCAGCCTATCCGCGCACCTTTGACTTTCCCCGCATGGGAAAGATCGCAGAAGAATGCGGAGCTTACTTGCTCGTGGATATGGCCCATATCGCGGGACTGGTGGCCGCAGGCCTGCACCCCTCCCCTATCGGCCACGCACATTTCGTTACTTCCACCACCCACAAACCGCTTCGGGG
>CAZTCD010000106.1:0-12274 GCA_964612065.1 uncultured Bdellovibrionales bacterium
CACACACTGCTGGATATACAGAGGCTTGAAATCGTATTTTCCACGAAAGAGAATTCCCGGAACTGCGAAGATTCCAGCTGTAATGATCGCAAATATTGCACTGGCGATCGCAGCTCCCATTCCAACGCCCAGGGAAAAAAGAAATCCTTCACGGAAAACGATCAGATGAAGAAAGCCATAGATAACTCCAAGGCCCATCATGGCGAGAAGCACCGGGCGCGGATTCTGATCCTTCACTTTATGCCAGTATAGTTCCCAGCCTTCGATCACTACGGCTTCTTCTACTTCCACCACTTTGGCCACGAGCTCAGGCGATTCGGTGTGAACTGGCACTGGAGGTTCCGGCCTTTTCAAGGGCTTGGGCAGCGACATCGGGCGAGGTGAGAGGGCCGTAATGGCCTCTTCGAGCTCTAGGTGCAGAAGCACCACATTGCCCACGGTGATCACCGCCGGTAGCTCGAGCTTCACTTCGCTCACCTTCTCTTTGCCTACGAACGTGCCGTTACGGCTTCCGAGATCACGCACGCTGAGCCACTCGCCATCCCAGTTGAGCTCCACATGGCGCCCGGAGATTCCGCCTTCTCCGAGAACCAGGGCACAGTCTGGCTCACGCCCTATCACCAACGGGAATTCGCTGAAGCTTTTCTCCCCCAAATCAACGCCGGCGACTGTTTCCATCCGAACCTTCAGCATCAGGTGCCCTCCCTGCGAATGCTCTCAAGGAAGGTGGAAAGGAGGTTAGCCGTGGCATCCGTGGAAAGGCCTTGATACATCTGCACCAGCGAAGTGGATCCGCCTGTTTTTCCCTGCACATCCACTCGCACAAAGGTGGAAAAGAGGCCGTCATAAAATTCATTAGCCACGGAGCAGTAGGATACGGTCATTTCCACTCCGTTCGCGTTTTTCACGTTCTTGAGCCCACAATGCTCCCTTTCCATGCCCTTTGGTTCAGGCAGTGATGCGGGAGAGCGGTCCTTTTTCTTCGTATCGAGGATCTCGCTCTTTTCCTTCAGATACATATTTCTAAGGGCGGCCTGAAGTGGGGCAGCGATTTTCATTAGAGGTTTATCAGAGACCATTCCCACGGTGATCACTTCGAGGGCATTGGATTCACCCACAAGAGGAGTGAGCGAGTTACTCTGGCAGATAAATAACTCCGTCTCGGCAAAGTCATTTCCTTTACCAGTCTTGGACTGCCCGCAAACTTGATTCGGCAGTGGTACGTTGAAAGAGATCGCTCCCAGACGCTCTCTTTTATCCAACGGAGAAAGAGCCAAGGTGAGCTCCTCTTGCCTTTTCACTGATCCAACGGCCTCCGCTTTCCAGTTCACGATAGTGCTGGCGAGACTGCGGCCCGCTTCCGCGTTTTTGGTAACGATTTCGCGCAGAGCCGCCAATGGAGAGAAAAAACTGAGATTCTGTGCACGCGTGATGATCGCGCGATTCACTCCAATCACTTCCGCCTGTGCGTTCAGCATCGGGCCGCCACTCATGCCCGAATTCAGAGGCATCGAAGCATAACCGGCGGTAACGAAACCCATGGGCTTCTCACCGCCATAATTGCCCTGAATGAAAGTGAGCTCGTTGCTGGCAGGAAAGCCGATCGAATAAACGATTTCGCCTTCAGCGGCCGTGACTTGATCGGCTAACGTAAGCACTTTGTCGAAGGCCTTGCCCGCACGTACAAGGGCGAGATCATTCACGATATCGACGGCGACCACGGTGGCCGGAACAGGGCCTTCCGGAGCTTCAAGAACCAGGCGGTAGTCTTTGGGCCCGAGCATCGCTTCCCGCACCACATGAAAATTCGTCACAAGAAGGCCGGCCGCATCCACAGCGAAGGCGGTTCCATGGCTAGCGCGGGAACTGGCACGCTCAAGATGGGTGCTAAGACGAAACACCGCGCCTTTGGCAGCGGCATTCACTGCCTGAGGTGTAAGGGGCGCGGGAGGTTCGAGACCGGGAATGGGCATCACAGATGGAATTTCCGAGGACGCTGCCGGTCCGGAATTTTGAATGATCTCCTGGTTCCCGTTGCTCGAAGCAGGAGCGGCACTCTTAGCTCCCAGAGCATGGGCCTGAGAAGTGGGAAGAGCGGCTGCGATCAGAAAAAAGAAAATTTGGCTGTTCAGGCCCATCTTTTCCTTATCGGCAGAATCCGGCATTTTTCGATGTCTCCGAGAGGAGAAAATTCGCTCTCCCAGATACCTGTAAACAATTGAATACACTAGACTTTAATTTAAGCACCCACCGCTGAACGGGCCGGCCTTGATGGATCTGCGAAAGTCGGGGGCGTGTGGGCTGATTTTAGGTGCAGAACAAGCCCCCGGGAGCGCTCACCAGGTGAGCCCTTTAGGGAGCCTGATTTCGCCCCACTAGGGGCGCATCATGTCGGCCTATTAAGGCCGCATCATACGAATGAGAGCGTTCAGAATATGCATCTGACGCTCACAATCGTAGAGCGCTTCGTGACGGTTGCCTTCGAGCTTGGGGCTCATCCGCTGCGCCTCTTTCAGCACAGCATTGATCTCGTTATTCCCGCGCACGTTCGCCACCAGCTGAATCGCTCCGCTGATTTCATAAATACGATAATGGCAATCGCCCACGAGCTGATCGTTTTCGTATTTTGCGGTGAATAGATAACCATGGTGCTGGAGGAACGGGAGATCAAAAATTCCCGCATTCCATCCGCAGAAGAAGATGTTCGGAGCATCGGCGCCGCATTCCCTGCAGAAATCGATGATCATCTTGCGCACTTCGGCCGGCGGCACGGCAGGCGCCAGATTGCACTTCTCAAAGATCTCTTTCATATGCTCGATCGTGAACTTAGTGGTGGGTTTCAGATCGGTATGCTGAAAGAAGTTGAAGGTTTTACCCTTGGTCCACTGCCCGTCATGAAAATTCATTTCCATGATGGCGATCTGGAGCACTTCGTCTTTCCGAGGGTCTACCCCGGAAGTTTCGATATCAAGCATGAACAATTTATTGGGAATTGGGGCTGCCATGAACTGCATGACCATAGCCTTTTCCTGCCATACTGGGCAAGGATTTTGGGTTAGGATAAGCACGGATGATGCTCACTCTCCTGCCGGATTTGAATATTGCCGCCCTGAAATACGCCCATATCTTGAAAAAAGATGGTGGCCCGCTGGCATCGGCCACCTACAGAGTGATTTCTCAAGGTCCAGAGAGCGCCGGCGATCTTTTCGAGGGCTTGGCCACCCTGGATCCTGCTTGTGGATTCCTCGGACATGGCCCCTTTTATGAGCAGGTTCACGGTACGAGGCTGGCGCCCACCAAAGCGGAAGCGATTCATGGTGCGATTTCGGAGGCCATTGAGCACTGGGCCCTCGATTCCGGGCTTCGCGATGCAACCGTAAGCAGAGAGTTAATGCTCGATCCAAGCTCAGGCCTCGATGGATTCACTGCCTTTCCCGGCCTCGGCCTCCAAGGAGCAAAGAAACGAGCTCTCTTTTCTGCCGCAACCGCTTGGGCCCTCACCACCTGGTGGGAAGGATGGCACCCACATTTGCCGCTCAAGCTCGATTCCATTTCCGGGATCCAGATAAAATCACCCGTTCCTGCCGTGGCCACCGTGCTTCTCTGGAGAGAGCAGGGCGGGATCACGGTGTACGGAGCCGCTTCTTCCTTCAACCAAGCTTCCGCTGTGGATCTCGCCCGGCTGGAGTTGAAGCGAAATGAGCTGATCCTCCGCTATTTTGCTTCCGAGCCAACTTCTCGACTAAAACTGCGAGAGCGCCGCATGCGGCATTTCTCTGCCGGGCCCGGGTTGGCTGCCTTTCGGGAGAGACTGCAGCGCACAGGAAAGAGCACTGCAGCACCACGCTTGCTGGTGGATACCAGCTTCAAAGGCCCGTGGACACAGTATGCCCATGTATGGCGTTGTGTGTTTGACTCCGCCTTGATTCATGGGAAGGATAAAGAGGATTTTTTCTCTCTCTGAGGGGCCCGTTGCGAATCGAAGTGAGGTAGCGCCTTGAATATCTACGAACTGATCAAAGCAAGAAGAAGCATCAGAGCTTATGAGCCCGGCAAGCAGGTGCCCAAAGAAGTGCTCGATCGCGTTCTGGAGGCAGGAGTGTGGTCTGCCTCAGGCAAGAATATGCAGAATTGGCGCTTCTTCGTGATGACGGGAAAGAAGCGCGACGAATATCTGAAGTTCAGCCAGAAGGCTTGGCTCAATATCAAAGACATTCTGGAAAAAAGACTGAAGCCCTCCCTATACCAATTCACGGAGCGCTTCTTCTTTACCCTGGGCGAAGCCCCCGTGGTGATCATCGCCTTTGCCGAACTCAACGATCAGGACCAGAAACAAACACAAATTGGGAATGTTTATATAGCGATCGAGAACATGGCGCTCGCAGCCCAACACGAAGGCCTCGGCACCTGCATCATGGGAAGCCCCCTCGAGGTGGAAGACGAAATCCGCGAATTCTTAGGAGTGAGCCGGCCCGACTGGAAGCTGGTGTGCGGCCTCACGATTGGCTATCCGGCCCACTCCCCCCCTGTGCCTGCGCGCCAGATGGAAGGGCGCATCACTTTTCTCAGCTAAGGAGACTTCATGATAGCGCTATTCACTCTATTAGTTCTCTCTCCCATTGCTGCTTTGGCCACTGAGCCATCGCCCACCGCGGACTACTCTCAGTATTCCGCGCCAATTTTACCCACGCCACTCTCCGAAAAAATCCAGGGCTACCTCGACATTCGCTCTCCCGGCTCCGGGATCCTCAGCCCCAATGGAATGCGTCTTTTTTTTACCTGGTCGGTAACAGGCACCAGCCAGGTGTGGCGCCTCGACGGGCCCAATTCTTTTCCGGTGCAGATGACGGGCGGGGAACTGAAAACCTCCGTCAACGACATCACCAAAGATGGAAAATGGGTGATCCTTTCCAGAGATCGAGCAGGCGAGGAGAATCCCGGAATCTACAGAATGAGCGCTGATGGCGGAGCGCTGGAAGTGATCCAGCACAAGCCAAAGGTGAGAACTTTTTTTGGGTTCTTAAGCTCCGACTCCCGCTGGCTCTATTACCGCTCTAACGACATCAAGCCAGACTCCTACGCTATCTATCGCCATGATTTAAAGAACGGTAAAACCGAGCTGCTCATCGATGAGCCAGGCCTCTGGTGGATCATGGACCACAAGCCGAACGGAACCCTGCTTTTGAGCAAGAGCGTAGGCTCAATGCAAAACGAAGTGTATGAGTGGTCACCCGTGACTAAAAAGATCACGCACATCATGGGCAAAGACGAAAAGCTCCCCTTCTACGCTCAATATGGCGCCCGAAAGGGAGAGCTTCTCGTGAACACATTCAAGTTCGGTGAGTTCTTCACTCTTTTTTCCTATCGGGACGGGAAGTTCACTCAGATCAGCAAAAAGCTGAAATGGGATGTGGAAGATTTCGAGATCGACGAAGCCCGCACCAAGATTCTTTACACTACGAACGAGAACGGATTCACGAAGCTTCACGCAATGGACGCGCGCACGCTGAAGCAGATTCGACTTCCTTCTTTTCCGGGCGCAGACCATGTGTCTTTCGGCGCGATCGATCCCAAGGGAAGACGAGCCATGATCGGTGTGAGCAAGAGCACGGCACCACGCGTGGCCTATTCCTACGATTTTGCCAGCCGAAAATTGCAGCAATGGGTGGTTCCGAGCAGCCCTGAGATCGACACCAAGGCGTTCACTCCTGCCAAGCTGGAAACCTACCCCGCCCGCGACGGCACACGCATCCCCATGCTGGTGCGGAAACCCTCTCAGTGCGAGAAAAAGCTATGCCCTGTGATCGTGGAATTCCACGGAGGCCCGGAAGGACAATCCCAGCCTGGATTCAGCCCCTATGCGCAGCTTTACCTCGAGGAAGGCTTCATCTTCGTGCAGCCTAATGTGAGAGGATCCTCTGGTTACGGCCGCACTTGGCTGGATGCGGACAACGGCGCCAAACGCCTCGACGTGATCACAGATATCGAAGACATAGCTCTCTTTATTCGCGAAAACTGGAAGGTGAATGGCGTGGCACCGAAGATTGGCGTGGCCGGCGGCTCTTACGGAGGCTATTCCACGAATATCGCGATGACGATGTTTGCCGGCGCTTATGATGCAGGCGTTTCAGAAGTGGGGATGAGCAACCTGGTGACGTTCATTCAAAATACCGCGCCCTATAGGCGCATTCTGCGCATGAACGAATATGGCGATCCCGCTACAGACCGCGAAGTGATGGAGAAACTATCGCCCACCACGCATGTGGAGAAGATCAAAGGCCCACTGCTGATCATTCAAGGGGCAAATGACCCGCGAGTGCCCGTGAGCGAGGCGGTGCAAATGCTCGAAACGATGAAGAAGAAGGGAATTCCGGGCAAGCTGATTGTATTCCCCGATGAAGGCCACGGCACAGCCAAGCGATCCAACCGCGTGCTAGCGGTGGGAAATGAAATGCAGTTTTTTTTGGAGCATTTGAAGGGGGAATAAAAGCAGGCGCCGCTTCCAACAAAAGTACCAGCCAGATTTTTTTGGCGCTTCTCAGTTAGCTCGTAGTATGCCTTCATTATGAACGGCAATCGCTTTTCCAGGGATCAATGACGAAGAATTTTATGCATCAGCTGAAACTTCTAAAGCCCACACACTGGATTTTTCTCTCAATGCTTTTTGCCACCTACGTAGTTGCATCTACTACCTGGGGAGTAAATCAGGCATCTCGGTATGAACTAACCAGATCTATAGTACTTGATGGAAAGTTCAATATTGACGGAAGAGAACACGTCACTCTCGATTGGTCGAGATATGACGGGCACTATTACTCGAATAAAGCTCCCGGCTCATCTTTCCTGGCTGTAGTTCCCTTTTTTGCAGCTGTGCAGTTAGAAAAGACCCTAGGATTTGATCCTCGAACCTTGGATGAGCTGAATCAAAAAGTGGTCGATGCCTTTGCCTCCGCGCTTCCCACGGTGGTCATGGTAGCGTTTCTGATCTTATATCTGGAGAGCTTAGGACCGAACCACACGACTGGTCGCGGCCCTTGGCTAGCGGTGCTGACCTATGCACTGGGATCAATTGCATTTCCCTATTCTGCCACCTTTTGGGGTCATCAAGTGGCAGCTCTCTTTATATTTGTGAGTTATTTTTTAATTATCACAAAATTCCAGCCCGCTTGGAGTGGTTTCTTTTTTGGTCTTGCAGTGCTTTCAGAGTATTCCGTGGTGCTGTTTGCTCCCGCATGGTTGTATATTCTATTTTCGAAAGATCACTCTTCTTCCAAGCAGTTCGCTCGAAGAGCAATCGCCTTCTGCCTAGGTGGTTTGCCACCGTTTTTCCTTTTCGCCTTTTACCATCACGCATGTTTCGGTGAATGGTACAGACTGGCTCCAACCTACGGAAATCCCGTTTTTTTAGAAAATGCCAAAACGCTTGGAGTACTGGGAGTTCCGAAACTGGGACCACTGTACAACCTGCTTTTTGGCTCTGACCGTGGATTAATGGTCCTTTCTCCGATTTTTCTACTGGTTCCCTGGGGGATTTTTAGGTGGTTCCGCTCCTCTGTGAGAAGGCCAGAAATATATGCCTGCGTATGGGTTTGTTTCATAGCCTGGATTTTTAATGGCTCATTTAATGGCTGGTACGGAGGATGTGCGGCTGGCCCGCGATACATGCTTATATGCTTCCCCTTCCTTGCAGTATTCCTGCACTGGGTGCCATTTCGCTGGCCCGCTGTTACATTGCTCGGCCTAAGTTTCATCAATATGGTGGGTGTATCAATTGTTGGAGCTCTTATTTGCACCCAGCCCGGATTTCTCTGGAACCAAATTTACCCAGCTATCGTTTCTCCCGAGCTTTTATTAAAACGCACGTTACCAGTTGGTGCGTTGGGATCTGCCACATTCTTTCTGGGAATTTGGCTTGGTGCAGGTACTAAATTGTCAAAAATTCAATAGAGCAAAAAGTGGGTGTTTATCCCTCATCCGCCCCCCGCCGCATTCCAATCTCGATCTATATGAGCTTGCCAAATTCCTGCCCGAATCGCATAGGGAGGCCATTTCCACGGCTTGAACTGAACTTGGATAAATATTGGCAGAAGTAAACTACCGATAAAAAGTGCTCTTGCGACCTGCGGAATGGAAGAAGTTACCACGATAAAAATGGCGAGGGGAAAGATCGGCAATAGGTAATAAGTTTCCCAGGGTTCGAGAAAATTCAGGAAGAGCAAGATTCCACAAAACGACCATAGGAGAAATCCTTGCTCAGACTTCGACTCTTTTAGATAGAATCGATTTCGCCACAAAGCCCATAACAACAGAACAACGCCTGCAGGCCCCATCGAGTTAAAGGCACGATGCACAAAAGCCCCGGCCCTAGCCACTCGAGATATCTCGGGATGATAGGTTTGCTTGGTCAAAAAATGGCCAAAAAAACCATACGCATCTGAGATGATTGAAGGCAGAAAGACCAAAAAAACTCCTGCTACGATTACCACAGCGTTCATTGCAAAATACTTTTTTTCAGATTTTTTATATTCTCGGGCAAGCAAGATCAAAGAAAGTGGAATAGCAATCGATGCTGCGTATAACTTCACCCCAGTAGCCAAAATCGCGAATGCAACTGACCACCGTATTTTGGCTTCTTGATACAGATAAAAACTCGCAGTTCCCAAAACCATCATCAAATTCATCTCATAGGTTGAGGCCCCGATAACGAGTTCCTGCGGATGAAAATTGAAAGCAGTCACGACCAACAGCGCAACGGGAATCGAGCAATAAGCACGGAAAACCCGGTAAAGCAGAGAAAGACTTATAAAAACGCAAAGAACCGAGAAAAGATTCGTCGCATAGAAATAGGGAAGACCGAAAGAAGTAGTCACCCTATCAAGCAGGCCCACTATCAGGTCATAGATTGCAGAGCCAGGCCAACGCTGCACATACTGCCCAGTTGCAAACCAGTGCTGGGTCTTGGAAATAGTAGATTGAGCATCACACTGCCCGTCATGCAGGAAGAGCAAGGGCCAACGAGGGACCAATGCTAACATAAAGAAACCGACCTCCAAGAGGAGGAAGTGTTTTTTGTTCATTTTCTGCCTGATTCTGTCTTTCATAGAGTATTCACTGCTCATTTCTGACGCCTCTAATGGGTAGACCTGAGAGGATTCTGTTCGAGGTAATCAAGGATGTTGAGCGCAATGTTTCGATTACCCTCTTTGTTCGGATGAGGATCATTGCGGGCACGTTGGATCTTACGCGACATCTCAATAAAATCGATCTTGAGGCGATCGGTGGCACTTCTTACCAAAGGGCTGAACTGTAGGGCTATTCGTTTATCTTCAGGCTCTCCGCTGATACGAAACCAGGATCTCTCCCATTCATATTGCCCCAAGTCCGTTTCGCTGAATACGGCGAAGCGAGCCCCTCCCTTCTGGGCAACATCTCGCATTCGCTCCAAAAGTTTTTCGAACAAGCGCCATTCATAAGAAGTCTTATCGAACTTTCTTGGGTGCCAAGCTTTCGGCGTCCAGAAGTTCTGGAACCAGCGGTTCTCGAGAACCCGCAGTACTGTATCCTGCTTCTCCGCCAGATTTTTTTCATTAATAAGAGCCTTTAGTTGCTCAACGCGGACCGGACCCGTTCCGAAAGCCGAAAGCCCAGCTTCCAATGCTTCGGAATAACTTTCTCCAAGTGCCAATTTCAGCTGCTCCAAGCGCTGCGGAGATGTGAAATAGGGCTCTTTCTGGGGAAGGAATACCAGGCGATACCAGAGATAAACCTTATAAACGCGCTTGAAGACCTCCAGATTAAAGATCACGGATTTCAGCGCAGCTTTTCTTCCTTGGTCGGATTCAACGAAATGGGGATTCTCTCTTCGCACGAGTTTGCCATCCCCGGAAATCTCATAATAAAACGGTTTACTTGCTCGCGCTCCGGGATCACGAAACTCAGCATTGCCGGATAAATCATTTGAGCAAAACTGAAGAAGCACCAGATCCGGCTGGTAACTCATTCCCTCGTTAATGAGCGCTTCCAGCTGCTGATCAGTGGACCATCCACCATAAGAAATATTTATCACTTCCGCTTTAACGCCCTTTTCACCAAGTGCACTTTCCAGCACTCGAGTGTACATCTGTTCATCTGGAACTAGAGGCGCAAAGGTATTGGAGTCTCCCAGAACCAAAATCCTATGAACGCCAGCTGGCTTTTCTGTAGTACGCTCACGGTCGCGCCAGCCATGGCTATTGGCAAAGCTAACGATGATTTGGTTGGTATCTGGATCCAGTAATCCAAACCTCTCACCGGGATCGTATCCCCATCCGTAAAGCGCTGCGTTTTTTGCTTCTCGATGGCCAATCGTGGCCGCGTGATCAGCGGGTGCTAAGACACGGAGAATAATTTCGGCCCCCAAAAGGGCAAAGCAAATCCCTACGAGCATCGCCAAGCCGCCATATAGCCAAGACTTCTTGAACACCAATGATCTCCTCCGGACGCACCGGCAAACAAACCTACGAGTAGAGACTAGGAAAAATACATCAAGAATAAACGTGAAGCGAAAATATATTTCTCAAAAAACCCAATCACTTAACAGGCGAAAGCGAAGCTGATATAGGCCGCCCCTAGCCTTCTTTCACTCGGTTGTGGGGTACCCCCAACAGTTCTTCCGTTTCCTCCCGCCAGTACTGCTTTTTTACCATTTTCAGCTCGGCATCTCTCTTGCTCTATGGGGCGCGCACCTAATCCTGGGTGCCGCTAAAAAGGAAAATCCCATGAAGAAGACGAAATCCGTAAAAGCCGCTATCGCAAAGGTTCTAATCAAAGGCCCCAGCGTGGGCTGCCGTTGCGTTCCTTAAATTCCATTCCGGGGTGGGCGTTAAGCCCACTCCCATTTCAACTTCACCTTCCGAGCGCGATATGAAAACTTTGCAGCACACACTCACATACATTCACCCACAGATGCCCCTTCGCATTCAGCGCGCCACCGGTTGCAGTCGAAAAGAAGCGCAGGCTCTCTTCAATGATCTGAAAGCCTGGCTCTGGCTTTGTGGAACCCATCGCAAACTCACTGGCGAAAATCCCACGCTTCGCCGAGAGCTCCCCGATCTACGGATGCTGGAGCACTTCCTTCCACTCGATATTGCCTGGCACGAATTCATTCTGATGACTCGAGAGTATCAGGCGTTTTGCGAGAAATACCTGGATGGATATATCCATCACACCCCAGCAGCGCTCAAAGAAAACCTCAAGAAAGGCAAAGGAAGCCAGATCAGCGACCGCCTATTGCAGACCTACTTCGAGTTTATTTACGACAATCTGGGAGAAGAGATCTTACATCGATGGACACACCAGCTACCTGCCTTGGAGAAAAAATGAATCCCCTAAAACTTCGCCGCACCCGCCTTCTTTTCGCTCTGACGAAGCAATTCGCCAACCGAAAGGCGGCCACCTGGGGTGCCCTTACTCTCTTGTCCATGATGGTATCTGCTCTCGCCTTTTCTCTAGCGCCGCTAGCTCTTGCTGCCTGGGTGGAAAAAATTACGGCGTCCAGCTGGAATACATTTGCCTTGCCCCTGAGCCTATATCTCGGCCTATACGCATCAGGATTTCTGATCCGGGATCTGCAATGGAGCCTATTTGCTCGTTTTGAACGAGAAGTTCATTTCCGATTGGCCAGCACAGTTTTGGGAAAAACCCTGCGCACAGGGGAGCAGAGCGCCAATCTCGGACAGATCACCACTACGTTGCAAGGGGTGCAGTCCTTTCTCTTCTGTGTGGCTTTTATCATCCTCCCTTTCAGCCTGGAAACAATTGGAATGCTCGCCGCCACCACCGGCGCGGTATCTTTCTACGTAGGTCTTATACTCATCGTGTTCACTGTCGGTTTCGTGCTGATCTTGAACTGGAGCACAGAGAAAATCTCGGCTCACAACAGAAAGATGATCCATGCGAACAATGCGGCCATTAATTTCATTTCAGCGGCCAGCGATCGCCGTGGCCTTATCCAGCGCTCAGAGGCCGAGCCTTTTGTGCAAGGCCAGCTTCGTGAGTTAGTTACCCGGAGAGAAGATCTCCGTCTGCAGTTCAGCGATACTCGCACTAGAACCACATGGGTTCTGGATGGTTGGATTGCCTTCTGTCTGCTGTCGAGCCTTGCCGCGGCCATTTGGCAGATTCGTAACGGAAGCATGAATCTCGGGGAGGCAGTGGCAGTGGAGTCGGTGTTTTTTCAGCTCATGCGACGCCTGGAGGTATGGGCGAGAGGATACCGCGACTCTGCCGTTTCGGC
>CAZTCD010000107.1:0-12176 GCA_964612065.1 uncultured Bdellovibrionales bacterium
GCGCAGGGTTTGGCCGGAGATGGGAGAAACTCCCGTCGCGATCAGGTGCCGGAACTTTTCTTCCGTCCAGTTGCCTTCGGCGCCCAAGCGAATGTTCGCGGCAGCGGGCCAAGAGGGATCGCCGCCGGGAATCGGTCCGCCTCTGTATTCCGGTCCATGGCAGCCAGTACAGGTTTTGGCTAGGTACTCTCCAAATTGAATGTTCGCCGCTTCCGCTGGCTTCTCCGCAAACGAGGCCTCCGCCTTGGTGACCAGGGCCGGAAACATGATAGGCATTTTTCCTAATACCGACATCACCCTGGCGATTGGCCCGAATTTATTTTCTGTGGGCTGCTCGCTAACTGGCGGCACGCTTCGGATGTATGCGATCAGCGCAGCAATATCTCCTTTAGATAGGCCCTCATAGTCGAAGGAAGGCATGAAGCGAAGCGAGCGTCCGCTTTTATGGATCCCGAACCGGATGGCAGTGGCGATTTCCTCGTCTGTCCAGTTATTCAGATTTGACGGGGTGAGATTGGCGCCTCTTATGGAGCCCATGGCTCCATTTTCCATAATCATCGCCCCGGATAAGTTGGCCCCGTGGCAATCCACGCATCCATTGCGGATATGGAAAATCCGCTTTCCCAGATCTCGATCAGCCGATGCTACTTCATCCTTGATAGTGAAGGTTGGGGGAGTGAACTTTGCGTCCAGATGAGAGTTAAAGCGAAAATGCACATAGAGGGCAAAGGTAGCGATGACCGCAACGAGCGCCACCGGCACGGCAAGAATGAATTTTTTCATGAGGTTTCCTTTGAGAATTTCGCGGCATCTTAGCACGAGGCCGCGAAATCCAATTCAAGAAACCTACAGAGGAACTACGTGTACGTATCTGGGCAGGGAGGTCTGCGACAGAAATTAAGCGATGACGCTACTAGTGGTGGCGGGAGCCCATGCCGTTGGTGCGTCCATTTCGGGCGCTACCTTGGAACTTTTCTCGCACGGAATCTTCGTGAGTGCTGCCGGTGGTTCCATCTTTCCATCCGGTTTGGCGGGCCTGCTGTGCTTCGGCAAGCTTCTTCTTCTTCAGTTCGAAGAGCTCACTGAAGGAAATCACGTTGCTCGCTTGCTTGGCTTTTTTTGCTTTGGAAGGAGCTTTCTTGGACGGTTTTCTTGCGGCTTTCGATTTTCCCTTAATGCCGGGCATGCACTTCTCCATTTTGGATTGAGTTCTCTTTTCCTTATCGGCATAGGAGTCTAAAAATTGAGCCATTTGATCAACAAACAGTGTCCCAGGATGTATCCAAGTGGAAAGGCGTTTCACCGATGCTCTTTGCAAGTCCGGGGTTGCTTTTAAATAGCTGCTCCAAGTTCTCGAAGTGCTTTTTTCCATTGATCACTGAGCCTGCCCTTGAGGCGAGCCGTGGGTATCTTCTCATGGGAGATCGTAACCGCACATTTTCGGCTGGCTCTTTGGGATAGGTGAATCTGCAGTGCTGAAGGCTTTTCCCAATCTGCCTCCTGCCAAGTTAGCCGTGCCCTATGTCCGCTTTTCAAGCTGCGTATCTCGCCAAAAATTCCTCCTTCCACCTCATAGGCCTGGCCTACCTTCCAAGGAAAGGGAGCGAAGGGCCGGAGCCAGATGCTTAGTCCAGATTCAGAGCTGATCAGCTTCCATACCGATCGAGAGGAAGCAGGGAGCGTCTGGGAAATCACCGCGGAAAAGTCGTTTTGCGGTCCGTGTGTCGCAGGGAAAGCAGAGTGAGCGGGTTCCTTTCGCTGAAACCTAAGTTCCGCACGCTCATTTCTTTTGGTCAATAGGCTTATGAGATCGTGGTTTGTCATATTGTGCTCCGGATAGAGCCAGGATCGCACAAGCAAAAAGCGCTCAAATTGCTGCGATGCTAAATGAAGTTTTTCAAGCTCACCGTTAGGCTGGAAAGGTGAACAACACACACAGCAAGTTTATGGGCTATCTTCTCTGGATCTTCGGATTTATGGGAGCTCACCGCTTTTATTATGGGAAAAAGATCACGGGCACGATCTGGTTTTTTACGCTGGGTCTTCTCTTTGTGGGATGGATAGTAGATTTGTTCCTGATTCCTTCCATGGATCGTGCGGCTGACCGGCGTTACGTGGACGGCCCTGTGAATTATGACGTAGGTTGGATCTTCCTTACGTTTCTGGGAATCTTCGGCCTTCACCGGATGTATATGGGCAAGTGGATCACCGGTATTCTTTATCTTTTCACCGGCGGTCTGTTTCTCCTCGGGCTCGTTTACGATTTTCTTACGATCAATGAGCAAATATCCGAGATCAATTCCAGCAAGAAAGGCTGAATATGAAGTTTTTACTACTCGCCCTTTGCCTTCTTCCTTTTCAGGCGCACGCAGAGAAGATTTTTCGTATCGAAGTGGGGGCGGACTATAAAAGCTTCAGCCACTCCGAGCTTCAGCGCCGTGTTTGGGAGCTTGAGCGGGCGGTGCTCCAGCTGCAGCAGAAAGTGTTTCAGTTGGAGACAAAATCCAACGGCGGCGGTTCTGATTCCTGGATTTGCACGGTTAGGGCGATGGGAAGCTCCTATACGGGCACGGGTGGATCCAAGGCCGTGGCAAAAGCGAGAGCGATAGATGCTTGCAAGGCAGCCAGAGGCGGAGACGGCTTTTTTTGCAAAGAAGCCGAATGTGAACAATAAGGTGAAGAGCCAATAAAGATCGTTGCCAATGGCCGGAGCACGGCTTACGTTTCCCGCATGAATAGCAACATCCACCCCGCCTCAAATAGAGCAATGGCTCCAGAAATTATCGTTTGTGAGTGCTGGGCCCGGGACGGGCTCCAGAGTGTTCCTGCCTTTGTCCCTACGGAATATAAAATCGAGATGCTGAACAGGATGACCGATGCGGGCTTCCCCAAGATGGAAGTAACCTCGTTTTCTCATCCGAAGTTACTGCCTCAATTTGCCGATTCTGTAGAGGTACTAAAAGGGATCAAGCGAAAGCCCGGTGTGAGCTACGTGGTTTTGATTCCGAATCTGAAAGGATTTGAGCGCCTCGAGGTTTGCCAGAAGGAAGGATACGGGGCTTCCGAAATCATTCTCATGATCTCAAGCAGCGAGAAGCATAACATGCTCAATTTTCGCGCCACTCATCAGCAAGCCATGAAGGAACATGCAGAGATCATCCGAAGAAGCCACCAGCTCGGGATCAAGGTGATTGGATGTGCAGGCACGGTTTATGGCTGCCCTGTAAAAGGCGATATGACCACGGAAGAGGTGGCTCAGATCGTGAGATTTTATCTGGAGCACGGAGCACAGACGATCATGCTTGGAGATACTACGGGGGTAGCCAATCCCGTACTGGTTCGGCGCAGAATCAGGGAGCTGCAGGATCTTTTCCCAGGCGCCGAGTTTATTGCCCATTTCCATGATACGCGGGGCTCCGGCATAGTGAACTCTGTGGCGGCTCTGGAAATGGGATTGCGCTATGTTGATTCGTCCATCGGTGCGATTGGCGGTCAGCCGGCCACGGGCGCGCCGAAATATTCCACCGGCAATACCGGCAACACCTGCACGGAAGATCTGATCGGATTACTGGAAGAAATGGGAGCAAATACGGGAATCGACCTGAAGAAGCTGGTCGAAGCCGGTATTCGCGCGGAGGAGATCGTAGGGCAGCGGCTCCGCTCCAATCTGATCTATGCTGGTCCCGTTATCCATGGGGAAAGCAGTGCCAACAAAGCTCCCGGGCAAGCAATTGGGGGCAGCACTAAGCTCGGAGCCTCTCAAGACCATAGGATCTGACGGGCGATTGATTTCGATGCTCGTATAGTAGAAAGAAAGAATTTCCCGGTAGGTCTTCTTCATTTTTTCTGCCATTACTTTTGCTCCCCACTGGCTCATGCCTACGCCATGCCCCCATCCTTTTCCATGGATGAGTACCGTTCCTGCGGGGGACTTTGGAAATTCAAACCGAACCCAGTTGTTCTTGAGTGCCAAGGCGAATCGGAATTCCTTTGATGGTACTCTGAGCCGGCTTCCGTCCTTCAGGCTGATCGTGATGTGTGAGGGGCGATGGGTCGGAAGGATATCGGACGGAACGATGTTAACGCTCTTTAGAGAGTCCTGGGATGCCAAGTGACCACTTGCCTTGAGCGCCTTTTCGATCGCCGCCAAAGACGTAGTGACTGTCCAGGAGCTGTTGGGAACGGATCCGGCCGGATAAATTTCCGGCTTTCCCACTGCGTAGGGCAAATGGGTGCCAAAGGAGTAGGCCGCGTCTTCCGTATGGCCGCCGCTGTCATTGTGGAAGTAGGCTTTGATCACTTCGCGTTGGTAAGTCATCACCTCGCCGGAAGTTTGTTCCACGGCGGCATCAGTGGCTGGATGCTGCCAGCCTTTGCCCATATAAGCCTGAAAGAAAACGGTATCGTCTACTTGTGCGCCCGAAGCCTCTTCCACCATTTTAGGGTCTTCGTTGGCCGCATCGCCTGCGAGCTCGAAATAAGCATAGGTTCTTGCAGCAACTGCCTGGGCCTTCAGTGCTTCGCTGGGCCAGCTAGATTGCATCTCACCGGGTACCACGCCTTTCAGATAGTCGTCGAAGCTCACTACGTTTACTACGTTCAGGTATGGCGGTTCGGATGCAGGTTGGATTTTCTTCAAGAAGAATGATCCTCGGTAAGTGTAGGAGTTTTTCATCCCTTCCCGAAGCAAGGTGGCTGGTTCAGTGCATTCCAGCCAGTATGGCCCCTCAAAGGTCGAAGTGTGGAAGCTGAAACTGGAAGACGTCCCGAGCGGCCGATCCCGGTTAATGGGGCTGTCCGAGGTGGAAGAGGAGGCTGCATAGAGTGTGCAACGCCCTTTTGTGTTCACTTTGAATGCATTCATAGCAGGCTCTCGGCCCTGAGGTGAGGTGAAGGAGGAGTTGTGAGGAAAAATCTTCACCCTGATCGAATCATGCGCCGGTGATGATTGAGGAAGCAGAAAAAGGGTAAAGGGAATAAGCAAAGCACGTAGCCTATTTTTTGAAACCAACGAGTCCTCCTTGAGCCGTTGACGAAATTGTAACCGATGCCTTGCGTTTTCGGGTAGGAGGCAGCTAACCAGAGCGGAAAGCGTGTAAGCGCTATCTAGGTAAGTCGGGATAAGATTCAGCGTCGGCAGCAAGCCGGGGGACGGGCGCACTTACGTATTGATACAGATCCGACAGTAGCGGAAATCGCTGATTTCTTGCCGGCAGCGGGTTCTTTTCGCTTTCCTGCTTCGTGGCGGGCCGGTACATCCCATAGTCGAATGGGGGCCGTTTATCTCTTTTCGATCGTAGGCTCTCCAGCTCGTAATCTCTTTCTCTGTTCTGGTTCAGGGCTCTTACTTCGAACGTAAGGCTACTGGATCCGCTATTGACTTGTTGTTGGCGGCGCTTTTTTTGTCTCACTTCTCCCGCGAGATTGAGCGGAACCTTCTCATTCCCGTAGGAATCTGCATCGCCTTTGGAACGAGTGATGGTTGACTCCGGGGATTCAGACTCGGCATCGGCGCTGCTGGAGCTGCCGATCATCATCTGGTCGCCGCTTTCTATTTGATTTTCAATTTCCTCGAGGATTTTTTTCCGGTCTTTCAGTCTCTTCTGGGTTTGGGCTATTGCTGCAATACTGGTTGTGGGATCGTGGTATCCGCCCCGGAGCCCGTAAAGGGCCAGGGCAATCACCCCCCCGAAGAGGATCACGCGCCCAAAAACTGATTTTCGCCGCTCACTGGCATATTTTTCCTCCAATGCTTCCGCCAGCATCTGGCGGTTTTTCTCGCGGGTCACTAACGCTGTGTCAAATCTGCTCGACATAATCAGTGAGTGATAGCCGGTGCCACGGACGCCGGAGCGATCGCTGCAGGCTGCGTTTGGAAGTTAGCGGGCAGGGCGCTGCTCTGGCCGTTGTTCTGGGCCCTGGGCTCACAGGAGAAATAGGTGACCCTGCACTTATTGCGATCGGGAGTTAAACTGTCTCCGGGAGCATTGGAGGTTTCGTAGTACATATTCCTGCATTCACCGGTGCAAAAAGCTTTTGATCTGCACTCTATATCGATCCCGCAATTGCTGTTCCAGGCTCTTGCCAGTTCACGTAGTGCCCCGATGTTTCGCAACGGCGGAGCGCCGCTCACCTCTTCATAAATGACATTATGGGTACCCTGGGAATTCCGGAATTCAAGGTACTGCCTGAGTACTGCTTCGGAGGAGGACGAATACTGAGTGATGCCGACAGGAGTCAGGTCTCGCAGCTCATAAATGATAGCTTGGTTGTTAGCAGCGGCGATGGTGGGCTGCCCGGGATTGGCCATGGGCGGAGCCGCTCCTTCACCGTGAGCTTGCATGGACGTCAAAGATATCAACAGGCTGAAGATGAAAATTCTCATTCCGCCACCCTCAGGCCAGGTTGCAGGGTTTGTTGCCTGAGCAGTTCTTCCACGATCTGTGTTCCAAGCGCGCTCTGTAGGAGGCCGAGGCGGGAAGCGTCGGAGTTCACCCACTTTTCAATGTCTTCGTGTTTCCAAACCAGAAGTTTCAGGTCCTCAGCGGCGACAACATCGGCCCGGGTGCGCGAACGGGTAAGCAGGCTCATTTCCCCCACAAAGCGTCCAGGCCCCAGTGCCGCCACTTTTTTTTCGTTAACGAGAATATCTACGCTTCCCTTCAAAAGGCAGAACAGATGAGAGATTTCCGTATTGAATTTTATCAGCTGAGCGCCTTTGGCCAGCTCACCTTCTCCTGAAAGAGCGGCAAAACTTCGCACTTCTGCAGGAGGGAAATTCATGAGTACTGTTTTGGCCAGGAAATCTTCCAACGGGCCGAGGGTTACGGAACGTGCGCGCCATCTGGATAGAGCGAGATGAACAAGGTTTACGCAGATAAATAGCAGGTTCCATAGGATTGGAATCCAAAGTGGTTCTCTTCCAACCTGAAACCCATAGTAGATAGCGAGAACTCCGGATGCGATCGCGAGCGAACGAAGGAAAGCGATGTTCCGCATCGAAAAAGAAAGCAGGGTGAGCCCGTAGGCGGCCTGTACTACGTAGAAAAGACTGGCGCTTCCCATCCAATATCTTTCGGAATTTTCCAGAAAGGTCCCAAGAGAAAGCTTGTTGATTTGCGGATGCGTGTGGCTGCCGAAACCAGGTAAAGATTTCTAGTGAATTATGCCACGCATTAATTTGATTCAGATCGGTGATCCCCAGGCCACTGTCTTTTTTTCAAAAACCCATGGAAATAGATCCACGATAGAGTGAACGCTCTAGTGTATATCTGGAAAGGGTTAGGATTCCTTGGGAAATCCCTTGACCCTGTTCCTGTCGCTGGCTATCTCAGCAGCAATATGAAAAATAAATTTATTCTATTGGTGGGGCTTTCATTCATCATCTCGGGTTCAGCAATAGCTGAAGAATTCCCGGAAACCGGTGGCACGTCTGTTTCGGACGAAGCGAGCGCTCCGGCTCCCAGCAAGTGGAAAGCCGGCCTTTCCACCTATTTCTACAGCTTTCAAGGTACCAAGGCCGCTCAGGACGACCTCTACTCCTTCGGAGATACCACTCTGAATATGCAAGTGGCCAACCTGCAGTATCAACTGGCTTCCGGCTGGACGCTCATGGCCGTGGGCACCTATATGGAAAATTATGTTGAAACCAATATGCTGGGCCTCACCTTCCGTGACAAAACGAAAGGCTTTGGGGATTTACTGCTGGATGCCGTTTATCCTTTGCATGCGAGCTCGAATTTTCTTCTTCTTGGTGATGTGGGTGTTTTTGTTCCAACTGGATCCATCAGCCGGAAGAACGCCTCTAACCCAGCCCTCAACTATGCTTATAATATGCAACTTGGATCGGGAACGGTTGATCCTCAAGCAGGTATCACCGCGATGGCTCTTCATGAACAGTTTCAAGCTGGCACTCACTTGAGCGCCACCATTCGCACCGGCGAGAACGACAATGGGTATCGTTTGGGAAATCTGTATAAGGCTGACGCATGGTTTGATGTTCCCGTGGGTTGGGGTTTCACGCCACGCCTGGTGGGATACTACAAAGTTAAACAGGGAATTTCCGGTCAGGACAAGACTTTGGGGCGTACGGTATGGACGGAATACTATCACCACGACCAACAGAACTGGGACGTATCTGCTGCGCTCAAGCTGGAAAAAGCGATTGTCCGTAACGTAACTCTCGTGGCTGAGGCGGGCCGTCCAATCTATCAGGATGCCAAGAACTCCGACCAGGTTGTGGTTTCAACCAATTACTATGGTACTGTTGGCCTGAGCGGGACCTTCTAAGAAGGTTTTCAGGACGACAACAGAGGCTCATCGCTCACGAAGCGGTGGGCCTTTTTCTTTCCGGGAGAGGCGAATGAGCAGTATAGAGGCAAAGGTACGATTGCCCAGAAGGTTGGGTCGCTCCGGAATTTCAGTGGCACCCTTCGGATTCGGCGGGAATGTGTTCGGGTGGACAGCAGATGAGCGCACATCCTTCCGCCTGTTAGATCGGTTTGTGGACGCGGGATTTAACCTCATTGACACGGCAGACATGTATTCGATCTGGGCCCCAGGCCATAAGGGCGGCGAGTCTGAAGCGATGATCGGAAAGTGGCTGCAAAAGAGCGGCAAAAGGTCTTCGGTGATCATTGCCACAAAAGTAGGCCTTGATATGGGAGCCGAAGGAAAAGGGCTTGGGCGGTCCCATATCGAAAAATCGGTGGAGAGTTCTTTGCGTCGTTTGGGGTGTGATTATATCGATCTCTATCAGGCCCACCGTGATGATCCGGATACGCCTCTAGAAGAAACCCTGGAAACTTTCACCCGCCTTAAAGAGGCAGGAAAGGTAAGGGCAATCGGAGCCTCCAATTATTCGGCCCCTCGCTTACAAGAGGCGTTGGCCCTGAGCCAAAAGGCCGGGCTAGCGAGGTTTGAAACTTTGCAGCCACGATACAATCTTGCTGATCGAGCAGACTTCGAAAAGGAACTTCAGCCCTTGTGTGCAAGGGAAGAGATTTCAGTCGTTCCATACTATTCCCTGGCGGCGGGCTTTCTTACGGGAAAGTACCGGAAGCCGGAAGACCTTGCAAAAAGCGAGAGGGGGCAGGGATCGGCGGGCCGCTACTTTGAAATCGCATTTTCTTTGCTGAGTGCTTTAGATGAAGTGGCATCGCGAAATTTCGCGAACCCCGCTCAGGTTTCGATTGCCTGGCTTTTGTCTCGCTCCACGATTGCGGCGCCGCTTGCCAGCGCAACTTCAGTGGAACAGCTTGAGGATATCATCAAGGGAATCGATCTCAGGCTGAGTGAGGAGGATTTGAAACGGCTGGATCAAGCCAGTGCTTTGCTTTAGGCGTCTAAAACGGATCCGCCCCATTTTTTATCCAAGGCTGATCGAACCCGCGAAAATGCCTCTGTAAAAGCGCTTTTCCCTTTTTCGAGTGAATTATAGTTCAGCCGGGTCAGGTTTTTTAATCGCACTACTTTGTGATGTGGTGCCAGGCCTCTTAGGCTTTTGCCGAGCTCGTAGGAATCGGAGAAGCCATCTCCTTGAAGGAATACGCAAAGCACCCTTTCCTCTTTGCTGTGAGGGCTGATGCCCGACTTGTGAAATACTCCTCCATCCAAGTAAAGGCGGGATCCGATGCGTACTGGTTGGAAAAGTGCCGGCACGGCACAAGATGCCACCACGGCTCGAGGAAGGGAGCCTTCTCTCAAGAAGCGGGTGCGAAGGGAATAGAGGTCGAAGGCGGCAGCTTCAAAGGGAATGGTTGTGCGATTGAAATCAGAGCTATAGTGTTTTTCCACTATATCTAGGAACTTCCTGCCTCGAAGATAACCGAATCCGAAGGAAGGATCCCAAAAGTCCTCTCTCCTGATCTGGAACAGCAGGCTTTTCGTGTATTCCGGGCTGTGCCCAGAGGCGAGCGCACCGCCCACCAGGGCTCCCGCGCTGGAGCCGGTAATTTTCGAGGGAAGTAAGTTCGCTCCGTAAAGCGCTTCCGCTACGCCGCAGTGTGCAAAGAAGCCAAAAAAGCTGCTGGAAAGCGCCAATGTATATGGTGCCTGATTTAGCCAGTCTGAAAGAGAATGGTTTCGCATTTCCACTCTACAGTAATGGAAATTCCCTTATGTTGACAATTTCTGAGGCCATAGGGCATGGTGCGTTCACGTATATATGTTGAAAGTTTTGGCTCCTTCGAGGCGGACTGATTGAGAGAAACATTTGATGCCGTAGTGTTAGGTATGGGAGCCATGGGGGCTTCCGCAGCTTTTCATTTGGCTCGAAGAGGGAAAAAAGTCCTCGGCCTGGAGCAGTTTCGGATTGGCCACGACAAAGGAAGCTCTCACGGGGAAACTCGCTTGATCCGGCAGGCCTATTTTGAAAATCCGGATTATGTGCCCTTGCTCAAGCGTTCCTATGAACTTTGGGACGAACTCGAGGGCCTATCGGGCGAGGAATTGTTTTCCAGGAGTGGCTTGGTGCTTTTGGGAAATCCAGGCACCAGCAGGGTTTTCCAAGGAACGCTGGAGAGCGCCCGGCTTCACTCCATTCCGCTTGAGAAACTCTCCCATACCGAAGCCTTGAAACGCTTTCCGCAGTATCAGCCCCCGGAGAATTTTTCCGCTCTTTACGAGCCGGGGGGAGGGTTCTTGCATGCGGAAAAGTCTATCCAAGCGCATATGAACCAGGCGATTCGTTTTGGCGCGAAGATTCTTCAGGAAGAGAGGTTTCTGGGCTGGAGGCCGGATGGTGCGGGAGTAAAAGTGCGTACCGATCGAGCCGAGTACCTGGCGTCCCATCTGCTAGTATGCGGTGGCTCATGGACCTCAAGAATCCTTTCGGACTTGAAACTTCCGCTTACTCTTCGAAGAATGCTCCTGGCTTGGTTCCGTGCGCCGGTAGTTCACAGTGCTGCTGGCGGCACCCCTTGCTTTATTTTTGATATGGATACCGACTTTATCTACGGTTTTCCCATGATCGACGGAAAAACCGTAAAGATCGCATCCCATCACGGTTTTGAGGAAATGACTGAGCCCGAGGAGAAAGACTCTCACCCGCCCGCCGAAAATCGTCTCGAATCACTCCGGGAGTTCATCCGCGCGCACCTACCGCACATGACAACTGATCTGGAGCGTGCGAACCACTGTATCTATACTATGACTCCAGATGAGGACTTTGTTCTGGATCTCCATCCGGAGTATCCACAGGTGGGTATTGCCGGCGGTTTTTCCGGCCACGGATTCAAGTTTTCTTCGGTGGTGGGAGAGGTAATGGCCGACTTATGCCAGAGTGGCCGTTCGAATCATCCGGTGGGCTTCCTTTCGCTTCGTCGCTTTGAGAGATCAAAAAGGGGGCTTGCGTGAACGGAGCTCCAGCTTCAATGGAAACTCATCAGTTGGTTCTCGTTCTCTATAGAAAGCTCCTGGCTATCTCACGAGGTCAGAAGGCGGAATCCGAGTTGATTCCCGTTGTGGTGAACTGCATCTCCGAGATTCTTCCGGATTTTCGCATCTCATTCGCGAATATTGGTAGGGATGGAAAATTTGAAATCGTTTATGCAAAAAGCCCTCCTGGTTTGCCGACTATTCCCCCAGGCACGGTTTTTGATATGTCCGGATTGCCGGAAGTTGTCCAAAGCCTTCTTGAGCTGAAGCGTTTTCAGTCTGATGACGTCCGAACACTTTCCGGAGTGGCCGGTACCATGGATCGGGCCAAGAAGTACGAACCGACATTATCCAGAATCGATATACCTTTTGAGCGGGATCAAGGCTCCGTGAGCTTGCTTTCCGTTGGAGCAAGGGATGCGGGACCATGGAATCCTGAAATTGTAAATCTGATCACTGAAATCGGCTCGCTGGTTACCGTACTTTTTCGCGATCTTCGTTCACAGATCAAGCTGAAGGAAACGGAAACAATTTTCCGCCAGTTCGCCGAGAACGTGGGCGTGGTGTTTTGGATGTCTGATACCTCCAAGAATGAAATGGTTTACGTTAGCCCGGCTTTTGAGGAGATATGGGGCCGCACAACCGACAGCCTGTATGCTTCCCCGAAATCATTTCTGGATGCCATACACCCTGAAGATCGCCCCAGGGTTGAGCAGGGAATGAAGGATCAGCATCTCGGGCTTTATGAAATGGAATACCGGGTGCTGAAACCCGATGGGCAGGTACGTTGGGTGAAGGAC
>CAZTCD010000108.1:0-586 GCA_964612065.1 uncultured Bdellovibrionales bacterium
CTATTGTTACAACCGGGAGCTTTCATCGGTTGATCCCTTCGAAAAAGGTGAAGTGGCTGCATGGGGCAGCGAAGAATGGGAGCGAAAAAGAGAGCAAAAAGCTAAGAGAGAGTTTCAATGAAGCGCAGGGCCTTTCCACTGCTTGCGGCGGGAAGCTTCGTAATCTGTACCTGTTTCATCTTACTTTAGCCTCGGTTCGCACATAGATGGGTCACGATGAAGGTTGGCGCCCCCAAAAGCGGAGGAGTCAACCTTAAATCGCTTATTGAAGAGCTCGAAAAGCCCGATAGGTCTCTAAGATGCAATCGGGCAAGATAGCACCAACTTTTAGGCAGATCTTCTCGGCAGCCCTGCGCCCGAAGAATGCGGATACAAATTCGCAGCAACATGGGCAGCAACGGGAGCCCGAGCGAGAACCGTCGCATGAAGAGGCCTTAGAAGCCCTCGATCTTCTGACTCAGCAGTTGGGCCTTGTCGGTCATAGTGACCTCCGCATGGATTCTGGAGCAGCGCAGGGCCTCATGCCCTACGGAGGAATTGTAGCAAGAACCCCTGACGAGTTAAGTGAACCCAGAGAGCCTTACCG
>CAZTCD010000108.1:596-12056 GCA_964612065.1 uncultured Bdellovibrionales bacterium
AGGACGAATTCCAGCGGAACGCCCTGCGCGCTGATCTTTCGGAATCGGAGGGCAGGTGGGTAATTTCTGTGTGCGATGGCAAAGGCAATCAGCTTCGGGTTATTCGAGGTGTGGAAATCGTTCGACTTCTGGATAGAGCAGGTCTCGGCAAGGCTGGGCCTTCCCGAGGGCGAATCCTTGATCGACGGGTCTAGCAAAACACCGGGGTATCTATTACGTTGGCCTGGTGAGAGTTTTCTTTCTTTCTGACATTCATCTTCGAGATGGCCACGGCCCCCAAGCTGCGAAGCTGACTTCTTTTTTTAAAGAGATTCCGGCTTCGGGTGACGTGGTTCTTCTCGGTGGGGATATCTTCGATCTTCTGGTGGGCGCGAAGAAGGTTTTCAGGCGTAGATTTGAACCCGTTCTTACGGCGATGGAATACGCTGCGAATCGGGGTGTGGAGATTCATTACCTAGAAGGTAATCACGACTTCCATTTTTCAAAAATGTTTGAAGGCACCGCTAACATCCATGTGCATCAGCAGGATTACTCGCTGATAGCTCACAACAGAAGAATACTGGTGAGCCACGGTGACCTGATTGATGGTACTGACTATGGGTATCGCTTTCTTCGCTTCATTACTAAGAACTACCTATTCGAAATCTTTGTGTGGGTTATGCCCGATTTTTTGGTGGATATTATAGGGAGATCGTCGGCCAGGAAGAGCCGGGACTACACCAGGCGAATTGGCACCGATCTTAAGTTGGAAAGGGTGCGTAGCGTTTATATGGAATTTGCCCGAAAAAATATCAGGCTTGGATTTGATCATGTTTTGGTGGGTCATTCACACTTGGCAGACCAAATTAGTATCAAGGACGGTCCGTATACTGGCGAATATCTGAATCTCGGGTTTGCCGCGGATCATCTGGCCTATGCCGTGTTGGGTCGTGGCGAGGATCATTTTTCCGTTCAAAAGGGCGAATAGCGATATCTTGGATGATCAGTTTTTTATCACTTCGTCGCGATCGTACCGAATAACTTTTGGGGTGATGTGCCCAAAGGGAGCTTCGAGGGGCTGGAAGTAAGCTCCAGTATGGGCGATAAAAAGCCTGTCTCCTAGTTCAAGGGGGGGCAGGGATACGTTCTGAAACAACCAGTCTCCAGAGTGGGGAAGATTGCCATATACAAAGGTGGGAAGGAGTTTTGGAGATCTGGGTTCTACTGCGTAGATTTGATGAACTGCGCGGTGAATCGGTCCGAGAATGGCCGTGTTTCCGTCGGTAAGAACCACTTCAAATCCCGGGTAAAAGTTGGGCTTGATGCTTTTTACCTCTACCAGGGTGGAAAGCGCTCGAGTGCAGATGGATCGTCCCGGTTCAAAGTAAATGGATTTTCCTTTCCAGAGTGCTCCCAACTCTTCCGCAACCACTCTGCCAATTGCGGCACCGGCATCTCGAAGGGAAAATCTCTGGGAGAAATGAGACTCTCTAAAGGAATTGGCACATTCGGGATTATGGAATTCACCAAGTTCTGCTGGCTGCAATCTATACACATAGGGGGAATCGATCCCTCCTCCAAGGTCGGCAAACCCAAGAAGGTCCTTCCAGTTTGAGTGTTCAAGGGCCGCGGTGGCGGCGTTGATTCGACGGGCTCTTTGGCGGAAATCCAATTCAACTTCTTCCAGATTACCAATCGAGCCGGAAGGATTGGTGTGAATGTGAAAACCTATCGATTCAATATGCCGCTTGGGAAGGAAGTTGAGGATCTCTTCGAGGTTTTTTTGTGTCGGATGAATTCCAAAATGGGAGTTCCCGTCATGCACTCGAATGCCTATACGTAACTTATAAGGAAGTTTGCCAAACCCCAACAAGCTACCCAGTAGCTCTGCCATGCAGATGGAATCAAGCGTGAGATTGCGTATTCCCTGTTCGAAAATGGCTTCCTCTAAACCCTCTTTGCTCCATGCAGGACCATTCAGCAAGAGTTCACCTCCCTCAGCTCCGGCCGAAATGGCGGCGTCTCTGTCTTTCGGGCCAACAACTTCCAGGCCCCAGCCTTTCTTTAGCAGGGCTTGCAGCAGGGGGGGGAGGGCGTTTGTTTTAGTTGAGTAATAGAATCTGGCTGCGGGAAGGGTTGATTGTAGGCCGCTCTCTAGCGCAGAAGCATCCGCAAGCAGGTTATCTTCAAAGAAAATGTGTAGCGGTGTTTTATAAGAGGCCGCATGAGCCGGTAGCGGGGGAAGGGAGCTTTTTTCTGGTGTTGGGCTCATGTTACAATTTACTTATCATCCTTTCCGACGATTCGGTGGGGTTGTTTGGACCTAAGGAGGGGTCTGGATGCCGAAGAATAATACCAACAGTATTATCTTTCTGAATCCTAATGAATATTTTCAAGGAGCCGTTTCAGGTGCCGTTGCCAGTCTTCGGGCACAGGTTTCGGAACACGCGCAGCTTTATCTTGTGCATCTCCTTGGACGTTTCATTTCGATGGACAATTTCTACCCCACCAACGGCGAGGGAAAGCCGGCCGATACTCTTACGGAGCAGCTTGCGACGGCACTGGAGCAGGAGCGTGCGGCAGAGCGCGCCGCAAGGATGCGGCAGCTAGGTGATTTTTCACTTTATGTTGCGGGTTTTTTTTCCGATTCCCTGAAGCGAAAGCTTGTTGATGTGGATTACTACATCGGTATGGGCGGAGCGGCTTATGAAAACGCCGCTCGATTAGAGGAAAAGAAGATTCGCGCGCAGGTGTTATTGGAGCTCTCTAAGAAGTTCCCCAAGTTTGTTGAAATTCTTGGAATCATCTCAGATGAAACGGGCTTCAACCCGGAAAGCCAGAAAGATGTACTTCGAGTTTATGAGCTTTGGGTAAAGACCGGTGAAAAGAAATTCGAAAATCGTTTATTGAAGGCTGGTTTTGCGCCGGCGATTGATTCCAGGAAAAAGAAAAAAGCAGTTGGGGGAGACAGTTAACTGCCTTTTTCTTGCAGTTACTGTATCGTCCAGGTTTTGATCTTGTCGCCCTGCTTTATCTTTTCAACGAATTCGTAACCCTCGATCTGCATTCCAAATACAGTATATTGCCCATCCAGGTGGGGGTGGGTCCCGGTCATAATAAAGAATTGCGAGTCCGCGGAATTCGGGTCGGAGGTGCGGGCCATCGAAAGAATTCCGGGCACATGTTTGTGCTTGTTGAATTCGGCCTTAAGTTTCATGCCAGATCCGCCGGATCCCGTTCCAGTGGGGTCTCCGGCTTGCACCACGAAGCCAGGAACTACGCGATGAAATTTGATTCCATCGTAGTACCCCTCGGAGATCAGTTGGGTGATTCGCTTCACTGTGTTTGGCGCTTCATTCGTAAAAAACTTGAACTTTAGAACGCCCCCAGTCTCCAGGGTCATGATTGCTATTGCCTTGGATAGGCCTTCTGTGTCTGTGGAAAGATCGAAGGTCATAAATCGCTCCTGTTATGGGCCTTATTGAATAGTAAAGGTCTTGATTTTATCGTTCTTCTGGATTTTTTGGATGTTATCAAACCCTTCAACCACTTTACCGAAGATGGTGTACTGATTGTCCAGAGAGGGGGCAGTGCCTAGCATAACAAAAAACTGTGAATCAGCAGAATCCACATCGGAAGGAAGACGTGCCATGCTCCAGATTCCTGGAACGTGCCGGTGAGAGTTAAATTCGGCTTTGAGCTTAACGCCGGATCCACCGGCTCCCGTTCCAGTGGGGTCTCCGGCTTGCACCACAAAGCCAGGCTCAACTCTATGCACAACAATCCCGTTGTAGAATCCACTGGCGATCAGTTCCGCGATTCGTTTCGCGGTGTTTGGTGCTTCGTTTGTATAAAAGCGGAATTTGGCCGTCTCCCCTTTTTCCATGGTGAGGGTTGCCACAGCCTTTGACATCCCGTCCGCCTGCACCGTCAGATCATAGCCGGATGCTGGCGGTGGGGTAGGCTCCTGGGGGGATTCTGCGGTTGGTGTGGTGTCGGGGGGCGGAGAAGAAGACTCTTCGACTGTCGATTTGTCCTGTTGAAGTTTTTGCCAATAGATAAACCCCGCTCCACCAACTATGCCAAGAATCAGTAGGAGAGAGATGAATTTCAGAGCCCGCTTCATTTGACACCTCTGGTGCAGGTCGGTTATCGATACCCTCAGGATACTAAAGAGCTTTTCTGCGCGTCACAATGGAAAAAACTGAAAAACCTTTCTGGGATCATCTCGAGGAACTACGCGACCGCGTGATGAATTGTCTTTATGCGCTGCTAGTGACCAGCTGCATTGGTTACTATTTCAGAATGCCGATTTTGGAGTTTTTGAAGGCTCCTCTCTTTAAGGCGTTGCCCCCAGAAAAACAACATCTCTATTTTACGAGCGTGTTTGAAAGTTTTTTCAATCACCTTCAAATTTCGATCTTGGCGGGGGTTTTTTTGGGAAGCCCATTTTTCGTTTATCAAATTTGGGCCTTTATCGGACCCGGATTGCATCAGCACGAGAAGAAACTGGCTTTTCCGTTCGTTGCGGCTGGAACCCTTTTCTTCTTTCTGGGGGCTGCGTTTGCCTATTACCTCGTGCTTCCCGTAGGATTTAAGTTTTTTATAGAGTTCGGCCAGCCTATGGACGTTCCGATGATCACCGTAAGAGAGTACTTTACGGTGTTGTTTCGCTTGCTCCTGCTTTTTGGGGCAAGTTTTGAGTTGCCAGTTGTACTCGTTTTATTGGCAAAAGTGGGGATCGTGAGCCACGGATTTTTGGTGGCTCATAGGCGGACCGCGATTATCGCGATAACTTTGGTGTCCGCTATGTTCGCTCCGCCCGATATCTTATCGATGCTGTTAATGATGGCTCCGTTGTACGTATTCTTTGAGGGGGCGATCCAGGTGATTGGCTGGATGGAAAAGAAAAAAGCCCCCCCTGCGGAGCAATAGCTTCGCTGTGGGGAGGGGGGCCTTTTCCTTGCTATTCCGAGGAGGATTAGCTCTGGTAATCTGGTTCTGCGAGATCAAACTACTTTCTTGCCACGCGCATGTTCGTACTGATCGAGTTTTTTGTCGTAATCCATGCATGGCTCGCCATGCTTGTTGATAAGCCCAAATTTGAACTGATCGAAGTGATTAGCGCAGAATCCGAACTTGCTTGGTGCGTGTTTGCAGCCATGTTTTTTGCACATCGAGGCGCTCACGTCCGCCTTCTTCTTGTCGCTCATTTTTGCTCCCGCATTTGCCCAACTTAAATGGGCAGTTAAATATCACACTATAATTATCGGGTGTGCCCTCGTATACTTTAGTTAAATACTCATGCATAATAAAATAGACAATAAAAACAAGTGTTTGAGTCTATTTCTGAGAGGGATTAATGGTGGTATAATGGGGGAACGGGGGCTGCAATTTGCTTTACTATAGTAAATTCAGCCGGTTTACTTGGGGGAAAAATGCACTTCTACAGTAGGGTCACGGAGGCTTGGTTCGCAGCCTGCCTGTGTTTGGTTGTAGCGCTTAACTGGCCCGTTTTTTCTTACGCAGGTACTGCGGAAGGAGAGACGGTTCCCACGATGATCCTTAAGGTTGAAGGCGATGGGCAGCCAAAAGTGAGGCGAAATATAGGCGTGGAGGAATCGGCCGGCGCAGGCGGAACGATATTTCCCGGTGATCGGGTGATCACAGATGACCGATCGGCGGTTTTCCTGATCCTGAATGATGGCTCGATCTTGAAGGTCGGGATTTCGTCTGAATTCAAATTGGAAGAGGCGGAAGTGAACGAGCGTTTTGTTTCTTGGGCGTTTCGTCTTCTAAAAGGATCGATGCGGGCTCTCGTGGAAAAGAATCCCAATCCGGAGACCAGGGTCAGGATTCACAGCCCAAGCGGCACCATTGGGGTGAGGGGTACGGAATTTGTTGCTGCAACAGATGATGAAGCTAAAACCACCTATCTTTATATGATCGAAGGGCTGGTAACTTTTGGTAGGCCCGGTTGCGAGAAGAACAATTCTTGTATTGAGGTGCGTGGCGGAGAGAGTGCATCGGTGAGAGAGGGAGATGGTGGAGAGTTACAACCTCATCCTTTTCGCTCCCAGGATCTGTTCTCTGTGAAGCCCAATGAAGAAGGGCGGGCCGTTCCGGATAAAAGCACGTATTCGAGAATGTCGTTGTTTCAAGATGCCAAGCGGGTGAGTGCACGGTTCAAGCAGGATTTGGATGAAGATTCGCTGCGCGCAATGGTTGGTAAAGCGACGGAAGACCTGGCAGAGGCACAAGATCGCGCGATAGGAAGATCAAAGGCAGAGCGGGAAGCCATGCATGCGGCCGTAAAAAATGGAACGTATGAAGATTTAATATCGGCTGCCGACGCGTATTCTGAGGCGAAGGGGGGGTTTGAGGGCGACACTAATGGTGGTGCTGAAAATATGGTAGCTCAAACCGCTGCCGCTAAATTTCGTCTCGGTCTTGCCGTGAAGGAGGCATTGGAGGCGGGTTATTTTGGAGAGGCTGCGCTTAAAGACGGCGTGTTAGACCCAAAGAAGCTCAAGGATGAGAAGTTCGTGGCCAGGAAGCACTTCAACTACGACCAGGAAAACCTGGCCAAGGAGAAGGGGGTGACACTCAATGGAGCGAAAGAGGAGTATGAGAAAACCCTCGAGTTTGCAGAGGCTTTTCCTGCTGAATCTTCGCGCAGTAAGTCCGACGGTGGTTCAAAGAATAAGTGCCGAAAGAAAAAGTGCAGGACGACAGCTATCGTGCATGAGTTGAAAACCGTGTCAGAAGGCGTAGTGGGTGCCTTTTCCGGTCGCGGGAGGTCTCGTGCAAAGCCTAGCTCGTTTTCTTCCAAATCGTCGAACAAGGGAGAAATTAAGACAAAGTACTTTGAGAAGTCTATTCCTGGAAACGGTTGCTTTAAGGAAGAAAAAGAATGCACGGTGAAACCTTGTGATGACTTTTACAAGGGAAAAAAGTGTGAAAAAGGTGAGTCGCTCAAGGACTGTAAAGTGAAGAAGGTGCCAGTAAGATGCCCAGACGGAAAGTAAGCCGAGAGCCCGCTTTTCCTGCTCTATAGCTCTTGGGCGCTCAGCTTTCTGAAGTGCTGAATGATGGCTTCTCTGGCTACGTAATAGGATTTCACTTTCCAGTATTTCCTATTCACGATCATGGACGCGAATGCAATTTTCTTTCGAGGGTCAGAGCTGGATTGTGCAAAGCCCACAAACCAATCGTATCGGCCGGCCGGGTTGGTTCCAGACAAGCTTCCCGTTTTCCCCCCCACGAAAAGCTTAGAAAGAATGGGGTGGTGATTGTAATCACGAAACTCCCGCCTGGCGGTGCCTCGGGTGATGGTTTGCTCGGCTAACAATGCCAGGTGTTTGGCAGTGTCCTGATCGATTGGGCGGAATAAGCTACTGTTTGGTTCAGCCTCGTAAATCTTTTGCCCCGAGGCGTCAGTGATATTCTCTACCATGAAAGGAGAAGGGATCTTGCCCCCGTTTACCATGGCCGCCGCTATCATCGCGCCTTGTATGGGATTCAGCGTCTGCTTTCGCGTGTATCCGGAGCCCGCCTCAGCTAGGCCGAATTCATCATCTGTTGGTACATCGGCGGAACCCATATCGATGGGCATATCGAACGAGATTTTCTGGTTGAAGCCGAAGTTATTGGCATATTTCTGTAAAGCACCGGGGCCAACACGATTCATGGCAATTCTTCCAAATACGGAATTAACCGATTTGGCAAAAGCTTCTTCAATTGTGATAAATCGGGTCCAGCGGTTAACTACATCACGCAGGTTTCTCTTATATAAAGTTCCATAGCTTCCATTTACGGGAAACAGCGCATTCGGCCGGATTTTTCCATCGCCCATTGCCGCGGCCGACGTAACTACTTTAAATACACTTGCCGCCGGGAACGTGGCCTGAAGCGCGAGATTCCCATCGTGTGGTTCAGAGGAGTAGTCCACCAGGGCAAGGATGCGGCCGGTGCTTGGATCCAGTGCAACGAATGCAGCATAAGACGGGTCGTATCGCTGATACGTTTCTTCCACTCTTTCCTGTAAGTCCCGGTCTAGAGTGAAGTGAAAGTTGTAGTGTTTCCCGTCTTTAAAAACGGGAAAAGAATCCAATTTTAGGTGATTGGAACTGATTCTCTGAGGACCCAGTAAGGCGGCAACTTCTTCTCGGTCCAGTTGCTTGGGCCTGGAGATGGACTGCGCGAGAGAAGACAAGCTTCTGCTGGTGGCGCCTTTTTTCTTGGGGGAGGGCGCCAAATAGGTAGCGGTAGCCAAAACAGCGATCACCGCTGCACCGCCGCAGAGCCATAAGACTGGCTTAAACTCTTTCATCATCCCGATATCCCCATGAACTTAAAGCGTTTCGGCAGATTAGCCCCTCTCTTTAATGATACCCAAGGAAATCTTTCCAGAAAATAAGGAAAAGTCACAAAAATGCCGAAGGTTATCAAGAGGGTATATAACTTAATGCGGAGCGTATTTCTCGGTGTTTCGTTAAGGAGACGGAGTATTACGTTTTAGGCAAAAGAGCGAGTTTATGTGGTCCACCTATAAGGAAAAGCTGAAACAAATGTCCGAGCGGCTTGTGGAGGCTCAGCGCCAGGTTCGGCTGATAGATGCGGTTCGTTGGGACCAGGGGGTTCTGGAGGCGGTTCGTAAGAGTAAGTTCAAAGAGCTGCCAAAGGTAGACTACGGAAATTTACCTTTGGGTTACGACCCCGAGCAGAAGGTGGAAGAGTTTCAATCCATCATAGATGACGTCACCAATGAGATGGGATCCGAGGATCATTTGGTTCGGATCTTGATCGACTCCTGCCGGGAATACCAGAGTTTGGTTCGCATGCTTCAAAGCAGGGGCATGCCTGAGTTTTATGAAATTTCCCGAAAGCTCTACGGGTCTCCCCAAGACACATTTTTTGGATCGAAGTCGACTGTAAAAGATCTGGGGGTGCACCTTTACAATATTCTTTCGCAGGTTCAGGCGGAAGTTCATAGTGCCGCTGACGACAAAAAGAATCAGTCCATGGAGGCTCACGCTGCAATGCGGGAGCTTGAGGAAAGATTCAGTCGATATTTTGTAGGCGAGAACGTGAAGGTTCTGCTTGAGAGCGAAATGATTGCCGACGCAGCGGCCAGCGCTAAGGCGATTAAGCTGCGGCAGGCCGCTACATTCACCGGCCGGGATATCGATATTCTTGAGGTTCATGAGGGTTGGGTCCACATGGGAACCACGATCAACGGGCTTGAGCAGAGGATTGCCAAGTGGCTTCACAAGGGACCACCCAGGGTTACGGCTACGCAAGAAGGTTTAGCAGTATTGATGGAGATTTTTTCCTTCGTAACCTTTCCAAGAAGAGCGCGAAAAATCAATGACCGAGTGTTGGCCATTTCTAAAGCTGAAGACGGCGCGGATTTCCTGGAGGTAGCGGAATATTTTCGCACCGAGGGGTACGACGAAGAGGACTGCCTGATTGCCTCTCAGCGGGTTTTTAGGGGGGGGGATGTAAGGGGAAAATACCCTCTCACGAAAGACATTTCCTACTGTAAAGGCTTCGTGGAGAATTACAATTTTATCCGGGCCTGTATTCAAAACGGGAGGTCGGAAATCGTGCCGTTTCTCTTTGTGGGTAAAGTGCATCTGACCGATGTGCCTATTCTCTACCAAAAGCACAAAGAGGGCTTGATTGATCCGCCAAAATTCCTTCCCCCGATGTTCCGGGACTTGAATTCTTTGATCGTTTGGATGAGTTTTTCCAACTTTTTGAGCGCTGCCGGCATGGCTTCGGCCCAAGAGGAATATAAGAAGCTGATCCAAGAGTATTAGATCTCGTAAACCCTTGATTTCCCATAATACCCAAGGTCTACTTAAGCAAACTACGCCCTAAGAAAGGATCTGGGAATGAATATCATTAAATCGTTTTGGGTGGCCGCGCTCATCGTTGGACTGAGCGGTACCGCTAACGCGGCCGTGGAATTGGCCAAGATCGGTTCCAAGTCGATCACCGATTCGGATTTAAAGGCCGTTGTGGGCCCCGTAAGTGATGGGCAGAAAGCGCAGATCAACGGCGATCCGGAGATTAAGAGCCGAATGGTGGATAATCTCGTGGTTGAGGAGCTGTTTGTACAAGAAGCCGAAAAAACCGGGGTCACTAAGGATAAAGAATTCATTGCCGGTCTGGAGCGCGCCCGGCGGCAGCTTCTTGCCCAGAGATATTTACAGAAGAGCGTGCAGCCAAAAATTACGGATGCGAACGTGAAAAAATATTTCGATTCCAATAAGGCGAAATACGCCCAGGATGAGGTTCATGCTCAGCACATCTTGCTAAAAGAGGAGGCTCAGGCAAAAGAGGTGCTCGACAAAGCAAAGAAGGGTGACGACTTTGAAACCCTGGCTAAGAAATATTCCACTGATCCCAGTGCGGCTCAGAACGGGGGCGATCTGGGATTCTTCACCCGGTCTCGCATGGTTCCACAGTTTGCAGATAAGGCTTTTGCTATGAAGAAAGGTGAAATTTCCAGCCCGGTAAAGAGCCCCTTCGGGTGGCACGTTATCAAGGTGCTGGATAAAAGAGATGGGAAGCCTGTAAAATTCGACGAGATTAAGGAAGAGGTTAAGCGCGATTATCAGAACGAGAGCATCAATGATCTGATCGCTTCTCTGAAGAAATCGAATAAGGTGACTGTATTTGAGGACAAAGTAAAAGCCCTCAAGTTCTGATTCCGGGACCTCACGGAAGATTTTTTGAAAAACCCTCAGGATTCGGCCTTGGGGGTTTTTACTTTTTTTCTGATCGAAGCTTGCCCGAGGCGACCAGATAAATCTCTTTACTCTCACTACGGGTGGAGTCAGGGCGGAAGTGCTTGAGCTGGCTGAAGCAGAGTGCGATTTCTTTAGCTACATTTTCGGCGTCTTCGCCTTCAAACAGTTTTACCACCAAAGCTCCCCCGGGTCTCAGCCATCGCCTCGCCGCCTCGAGTGCATGTAGGCAAAGCGCCGCGGAAAGCGCCTGGTCTCTCACTCGAATGCCAGAGGTTTTCGGAGCCATATCTGAAAGAACCAAATCAAAAGGAGCTTCCGGCAGGTCTTCTGCTGCGATTTTGAATGCATCACCATGAATGAAGCGAAAATTAGAGGACGGAATCGTGGATTTCTCGATTTTCTCCAAATCCACGCCAACCACCTTTCCCTCGATTCCTACGAGAGGAAGGGCAACTTGCACCCAGGCGCCCGGAGCGCAGCCTAGGTCAAGCACGTGATATCCGGGCTTAATTAAGCTGAACTTTTTCTGGAGTTCTTGCAGCTTATAAGCGGACCGCGCCAAAAAGCCTTCGGATTTAGCCTTGCGGTGGTAGAAATCCTTTTTGTTATATCCTTTGCTCACGGGAACTCCACCACAGTGCAGCCTTCTCCGCCCTCTGCTTCAGTGCCAGGCCTGAACTTAATTTGATATCTGGCTCGTTTCAGAAACTCTCTGACGGCC